>NZ_JBWKDJ010000004.1:588535-627294 GCF_056436025.1 Streptomyces sp. NPDC043853 | reverse complement strand
CAGATGTGGAAGCCCGGTAACGGGTGGAGCTGACTGGTACTAATAGGCCGAGGGCTTGTCCTCAGTTGCTCGCGTCCACTGTGTTAGTTCTGAAGTAACGAACTCGCCGTCCGGCTTGAGTTCAACTTCATAGTGTTTCGGTGGTCATAGCGTTAGGGAAACGCCCGGTTACATTCCGAACCCGGAAGCTAAGCCTTTCAGCGCCGATGGTACTGCAGGGGGGACCCTGTGGGAGAGTAGGACGCCGCCGAACAATCATTGCGGGAAGCCCCGCACCGATCCTCCGGGATACGGTGCGGGGCTTTTCTGCGTTCACGGCCTTTCTGCGTTCAGGGCTATGCTGCAGCGCATGGGCCAGCATGTGATACGAGCCGTACGTGCCGACGAGTGGCAGAAGGTCAAAGAGCTGCGATTGGACGCGCTCCGCGATCCGGCTGCACCGATCGCGTTCCTGGAAGACCTGGAGACGGCCGGCAACCGCCCCGACTCCTTCTGGCAGGACCGGGCAGCCGGCGCCTCCCACGGCCGCTCGGCACGCCAGTTCGTCGCCGAGGCCGAGGACGGCAGCTGGGACGGTTCCGTGGTGATGCTGGTCGAACAGGCCGGCGAGAGCGACTACTTCGGGCACGTGATGGAGCAGCACCAGGGCCACCTCGTCGGTGTGTTCGTACGTCCCGATCACCGTGGATCCGGGCTGGTCGACGCCCTGTTCGAGGCCGCGCTGGAATGGGCCTGGTCGCTGGACGAACCGCTGCTGGAACGCGTGCGGCTGTACGTGCACGAGCGGAACGAGCGGGCCGCGGCCTTCTACCGGCGGGCCGGATTCACCCCGACCGGACAGGTCCTGCCCATGCAGGGTGATCCGTCGGCCAAGGAACTGGAGTACTCCATCCCGCGCCCCTGAGGGCGAGCCTCGCGTCCGGGCCTCGTCACGCGGCTTAGCTTGGCGTTCGTGACGAGGCATCAAGGCAGGTGGCTGCCCAGGGCGGTGGTCCTGTGCGCGGCGTTGACGGCTGTGCTGGGAACCGCTTCAGCGACGGTGTCGGCGTCGCCGGTCGAGCCGCCGGGCCCCGGGCACGGGGTCCTCGCCTACGTCGCCAATCTCCACTTCGACACGGTCTCCGTGCTCGACACCCGCACCGACACCGTCGTGGACGACATCCCCGTCGGTGACGGCCCCGACGACACGGCCGTCAGCCCGGACGGGACCCGGGTCTACGTCACCAACTCCGCGGCGGACACCGTGTCCGTGGTCGATGCCCGGTCCCGTACGGTCATCGACACCGTCGAAGTCGGCGACGAACCCAGCAGGCTGGCCGTCTCTCCGGACGGCCGGCACGTGTACGTGGCCAACGTCAGCTCGGACGACCTGTCCGTGATCAGTACCCGTACCCATGCCGTCACGGACACCATCGAGGTGGGCGGGCAGCCGTTGGGCCTGGAGGTCCTGCCGGACGGATCACGGCTGTACGTCGCCAACGCGGGCACGGACGACGTCTCCGTCATCCGCACCGACACCGGCACGGTCGTCGACACCGTCCCCGTGGGCAGCGGACCGACCGGCCTGGCGATCACCCCGGACGGCCGGCACGTCTACGTCTCCAATCTGACCTCGGGCGACGTGTCGGTGATCGAGACCCGCGGCAACACGGTCACGGACCGGATCCCGGTCGGAGTGCGGCCCGCCTCGATCGGGGTGGGGCCGGACGGCCGCCGCGTCTACGTGGCCAACACCGGCTCGGCCGACGTGTCCGTGATCAGCACCCGGGCCCGGGCCGTCACGGACACCGTCCCCGTCGGGGAATTCCCCAACGGCCTGGCCGTCGCCCCGGACGGTGCGAGCGTCTACGTCAGCAACTTCGGAGCGGACACCGTGTCCGTGATCGACACCGGTGCCGTACGGGTCCGGGCCACGGTGGCCGTGGGGGTGGGGCCGACGGGTGTGTCGGTCTCCCCGGGCTCCGCAAGGAAGCCGTTCTAGCGGCTCGGCAGGGCCGCCGTGGCTTCGGGCCAGCGGGAAAGGGCCTGCGCGCGGCTGCGGCAGGTGGCCAGGAGCGGCAGTGCGGGGTCCGTCAGCAGGGACGGGAGTTCGGGCAGCGGTGCCACGGCGGCCACGTCGTCCAGGACGAGTGAGAGTGGTGGGTCGAGCCGACCGTGGGATGACCGTGCGGCCATGCGGCGGCCGTGCTCGACCACGCTTGACGCGAGTGCGGTCAGCAAAGGCATCGCACCCGGGTGGGTGCGGGGATCCTCCAAAGGCTCACCCACCAGGTACAGCGTGCCCCCTTCGGCAAGGAATGATGCAAGCGCCAGGGCATCTGTTCGGTCGGCGTTGCAGGATTCACGGATGTGGACCGAGTTCAGGGCGGACAGGGCACGGGCCGTCAGCTGCTGTGCCACCTCGCGGCGTTCGGGGTGGCCGGTGAAGGCGCTCTCCAGCTCGCCCGCCGCGCCGGGGGCGGCCTCGGGGTGGGTGCGGAGGATCCGCACGGCCTCGTGGGCACCGTTCCCCTGGGCCCAGCGGTGGACCTGCTTGAAGGGGTGGTCGGCCAGGGCGGCCGCGTGCAGCCAGCTCCGCATGAGCGTTTCCGCGGTGTCGGCCACTGCCGCGTCGATACGGGCCTGGGGCCGTACGGGGGCCAGGAGCGCGACGGCACGGGCTGCCGCGGTCGCACGGTCGGCGCAGTCGTCGGCCGGGTTCCAGTGGAGGCGGGCCGGGGTGTCGCACAGGTGGGACGGGTCGTAGAGGTGGACCGGGCCCAGCTTGGCGCGGCCGTCCTTGGTCTCGGCCCACAGGGCGGGCGAGGAGGTGACGACGAGGGCGGGGCCTTCCGCTTCGGCGATGCGGGCCGCGGCGATGGCCTGGCGGTCGGCCGGGCCGGCGTAGAGGAGGCGGGCGGCGGCGGGCTCGGCGATCGGGGTGGCGGGGCGGACGGGGGCGTAGCCGAAGCCGTACCGGTAGGCGTCGGAGGAGGCACCGCCATGGGCTTGCCGCGCTTCGCGCGGGGGGTTGCCCACCCGCCCACCGGTAAAGGGCATCACAGCTGCCGGGCCACCGGTGGGCGGCTGTGCGCCGTCGGCGGCAGCCCCGCCGTCACCCGGGGCGGGAATGCCGCCGGCACACGCGCCCGGCTGTGCTGCCGACCCGTCCGGGGCGGGCAGGGCGGCATAGGCACCGTAGCCACCGGCGGCCGCCTCGCGCGGCTCCGGCACCACAGGCGCGAGCCCGCCCGGGCCCGGGCCATGGCCTGCGGAACCGGGCGCGGCGGCCACGGCCGCCCCCGTCCCGTCAGGCCAACCCGTCGGCGAGTCTCCTCCGGCCGTCGCGCCCGCGTCGTGGGCACCGTGCTGTGCCCGGCCGGATGCCGGTGCCGAGGGAGTGTCCGTACGGTCGGAGGCGTGAACGCCCTCGCCCTGGCTCGCGTCGGTCGGCGTGGCCGCCACAGCGCCCGCGGTCGTTCCCGCGCCCGCCCCCGCTCCCGGGCCCGGTGTCGCCCCCGCTCCCGGCGTCGCCGCCCCGGGTCCGCCCGCGGCAGTGGTCGAGGTCGAGGTCGCCTTCGCGCGCTCCAGGCGTGCTCGCGCGCGGTTCGCCTTCGTACGGGCCACGACTCCGATGCCGAAGACGGTCAGCACGAAGAGCACCAGCAGCTGGCTGATGAACAGGCCCCAGAACAGGCCCCAGCCCGACAGCGCCGCCGGGTCGGTGTCCGGCCAGGCCGCCGCCACGTCGTGCGGTTGCGCTATCAGCGAGTGGACCGCTTCCGGGGTACGGGTGAAAGTGACCGTGTCCGGCCACGCCCCGTGCGAGAACAGGGCCGACAGGCCGGTCGAGGTCCACACCAGGACCGCGAGGCCGAGGATGAAGGCCAGCAGGCCCACCAGGAGCGAGTCGGGGATTCCGCGCTGCGCGGGACGTGCCTCGGGCATGTCAGGCGACCGTGGTTCCGGCCCCGCCGTTGCGGTGTCGCTCGATGTACATGGCGCGTTCCTCCGCCTCCAGTTCGGCCGCGAGCATTTCCTCGGAGAGATGCGACTGCGGCGTCGCGGATTCTGTCATCGCGCGGTCCGTGTAGACCAGAGGTCGTTCCGCTTCTGTGATCAGGTGTTTCACTACTTGGACATTGCCGTTGACGTCCCACACCGCGATGCCGGGCGTGAGGGTGGGGATGATCTCCACCGCCCACCGCGGCAGGCCCAGCACCCGGCCGGTGGCCCGGGCCTCGTCGGCCTTCTGGGCGTAGATCGTCCGGGTGGAGGCCATCTTCAGGATGGCCGCGGCCTCCCTGGCCGCCGCCCCGTCGACCACGTCCGAGAGGTGGTGGACGACGGCGACGAAGGACAGGCCGAGCCGTCGTCCGAACTTCAGCAGCCGCTGGAAGAGCTGCGCCACGAAGGGACTGTTGATGATGTGCCATGCCTCCTCGACCAGGAAGATGCGCTTCTTCCGGTCGGGGCGGATCCAGGTGTGCTCCAGCCAGACGCCGACGATCGCCATCAGGATCGGCATGGCGATGGAGTTCCGGTCGATGTGCGACAGGTCGAAGACGATCAGCGGGGCGTCGAGGTCGATGCCGACCGAGGTCGGTCCGTCGAACATGCCCCGCAGGTCGCCGTCGACCAGCCGGTCCAGCACCAGTGCCACGTCCAGGCCCCAGGCGCGGACGTCCTCTATCCCGACGTTCATCGATTCCGCGGATTCCGCTTCCGGGTGGCGGAGCTGCTCGACGATGTCGGTCAGGACCGGCTGCCGGTCCGTGATCGTCTCGTTGACGTAGGCGTGGGCGACCTTCAGCGCGAAGCCGGCCCGTTCGTCCAGGCCGTGCCCGGTGGCGACCTCGATGATCGTGCGGAGCAGGGCCAGCTGCCCGGTGGTGGTGATGGCCGGGTCGAGAGGGTTCAGCTTGATGCCGCCGTCGAGGGCGGCCACCGGGTCCAGCCGGATGGGGGTTATCCCCAGCTGCTGGGCGATGAGGTTCCACTCGCCGACACCGTCCTCGCCCTGTGCGTCGAGGACGACGATCTGGCGGTCCCGGAACCGGAGCTGGCGCAGGACGTACGTCTTCTCCAGCGCGGACTTGCCGTTGCCGGACTCGCCGAGGACGAGCCAGTGGGGGGCGGGGAGCTGCTGGCCGTACAGCTGGAAGGGGTCGTAGATGTAGCCCTTGCCGCTGTACACCTCCCGGCCGATGATCACACCGGAGTCGCCGAGGCCGGGCGCGGCGGTCGGCAGGTACACGGCCTGCGCCTGCCCGGTGGACGTGCGGACGGGCAGGCGGGTGGTCTCCACCTTCCCGAAGAGGAAGCTGGTGAAGGCCTCGGTGACGGCGGACAGCGGATCTCGCATGCGGCACTGCCCTCCAGCTAGCGTCGGATGCCGGTGGCGAACGGCAGGGTGTTGACGAAGGCGCGGTGGTGCTCGCGGTCGCACCACTCCAGCTTCAGGTACGACTTGCCGGCCGAGGCGCGGATCGTCCGCTTGTCGCGGGCGAGGGCTTCGGGCGAACGCGAGGACACGGTGATGTACCCGACCAGGTTCACTCCGGCCGCACCACTGGCGAGATCTTCACCCCGCTGGTCGAGCCGGCCGTGCGCGGCGATGTCCCGGGGGTCGACCGTCCGGTTCATCTTGGCGGCGCGGGAGGCGTCCGCCTCGTCGTTGGTCTTCTCGGTGAGCATGCGCTCGATGGCGATCTCGGTGGGTTCGAGGTCCATGGTGACGGCGACCGTACGGATCACGTCCGGGGTGTGGACGAGGAGCGGCGCGAGGAAGTTCACGCCGACCGGGGTCATCGGCCATTCCTTGACCCAGGCGGTGGCGTGGCACCAGGGCGCCCGGGTGCTGGACTCGCGGGTCTTGGCCTGGAGGTAGGTGGGTTCCACCGCGTCCAGCTCGGCCGGCCAGGCGTTGCGCCGGGTCATGGCCTGGATGTGGTCGATGGGGTGGTCGGGGTCGTACATGGAGTGGACCAGGGAGGCGAGGCGGCCCTGGCCGAGGGGCTGCCGGACCCGGATGTCGGCCTCGGCGAGCCGGGCGCAGATGTCGGTGAGCTCGCGCGCCATGACCACGGCGAGACCGGCGTCCTTGTCGAGTCGGCGGCCCTTCCGGGTGTTGGTGGCGCGGGCGATGGTGTGGGCCTCGGCGGCCAGCTCGCGGGTGTAGTGCATACAGGCGACCAGGTAGGCGCGGTGCTGCTCGGAGGAGGTGGACACCATCGACTGGAGCTGGTCGTAGGAGTCGCGCAGCCAGACGGGGGAGTTGGAGTCGCCGCGCTGGGCGACGTCCTTGGCGTGCGCGTCGGGGTCGGCCGGCAGGGTGCGGGCGAGCATCTGCAGCCGGGTGACGAAGCCGTCGCCGTTGGCCACGTGCTTGAGGAGGGTGCCGAACCGGTCGACCAGCGCCTCCTGGTCCTCGCTGTCGCGCAGACCGACGCCCGGTCCCTCGATCTCGATGGCCGCGGTAACGGTCCTGCGGTCGGCGTGCAGGAGCACGGCGATCTCGTCGGGGCCGAAGGGGGCGGCGAGCCAGCTGATCCGGCCGATGCCGGGCGGCGGCCCGATCTCGACCTCGCGGCCGTCGCCGCGGGTGCCGGCCTCCACGGCGCCCGAGCGGTACGTCGTCCCGCGGCGCAGGATGCGCTTGAAGGAGCGGTTGATCTCGAACCACTTGTAGAAGGTGCGGCCGCGGTAGGGGAGGTACACGATGGCCAGCGCGAGCATCGGGAACCCGACGAGGGTGACGATGCGCAGGGTCAGGCTGGGCACGAGGAGTCCGCTCATCATGCCGAGGAAGCCCCCGGCGATGATCAGGGCGATCTCGCCGGTTTCACGGTTCTTGCCGACGATCGCGTTGGGCCGGGCCCGCCCGATGAGGTACGTACGGCGGGGCGCGACCGGGTGGATCTGGTGGGACTGGGCCGTCAACGCCCGTCACCTCCTGTGTTCCTCGTGCTCGTGCTCGTGCTGGGGCTCTGGCGGGGCGGGGGAGCGGCGGGGGTGCCGCCGGACCCGCCGGAGGCGCGGCTGCTGTGGGCGGCGATGCCTCCGGAGATCGCGTTTCCGCCGCCGGTCCCGCCGCCGGGGTCGGCCCGGTGGGAGCCTCCGCCGCGGGTGCTGTGGGTCTTGATGCCCTGGGAGACGAGGGAGGCGGGGGAAGAGATGAGGGCGGCGGCCTGGGCGCCGTCGGTGGCCTGCTTCCGGTTGGTGCGGGCGGAGACGATCTCGTCGCCGAACCCGGGCACGAACCGGTAGATCATCGCCGAGGCGAAGATCGCGAGGAGGATGATGGCGAGGCCGGAGACGACGGCGGAGAAGGCGTCGGGCCCGCTCTCGCCGGCCAGCGCCCCGGCCAGGCCGAGCACGATGACGATGACCGGCTTGACGAGGATGACCGCGATCATGATGCCCGCCCAGCGGCGGACGTGGCCCCAGAGGTTCCGGTCGACGAGCCCGGCGTAGACGACGACGCCGAGGAGGGCGCCGACGTAGAGCAGGGCGGCCCGGATGACGAGTTCGAGCGCGAGGATGCCCGCGGCGAGGATGGTGACCAGGGCGACGACGATCAGCATGATCGGTCCGCCGCCGATGCCGTCGCCCTTCTTGAGCGCTTCGACGAACCCGCCGAAGAACACGTCGCTCTGGTTGCCGGTGGCCGAGGCGATGGTCTGGGAGATCCCGTCGGTGGCGCTGACGACCACGTGGAGGACGAGCGGGGTGAAGGCGGAGGCGAGCACCGTCAGCCAGAGGAAGCCGATGGCTTCGGAGATGGCGGTGGTGAAGGGCACGCCGCGGATGGCGCGCTTGGCGACGGCCAGGAGCCAGATGATCAGCGTCAGGATGGTCGAGGCGGCGAAGACGATGGCGTAGTGCTTGAGGAAGCCCTCGTCGGTGAAGTCGACGTTCGAGGTGCTCTTGACGATCTCGCTGAGCTTGCCGACGATCCATACGGCGGCGTCGGCGCAGCCCTTGGCGAGCGAGGAGAGCGGGTTGAGCGCGTCGCCCGTCCCGCCGGGGCCGATGCCGGGCTGGGTGACGGTACCGCCGCCGCTTCCGGGCTGGCGCTCGCCGCGTTCGCAGTATTCCTTGGCGGGGCCGCGGATCAGCTCGCAGGGGTTCACGCTGGCGGCGGGCGAGGGTGTGGGCGTGGGCGTCGGCGTGGGTGCTGCCACGGCCTGGGTGGCCAGCAGCACGACGGCGGTCTGCACGGCGGCGAAGGCCGCAACCAGCGATCCGGCACGGCGGTCAGCGCGCATAGGTGAACCCTCCGAACTGTGAGACGGCGCCGGCCATCTCTTCCGCCGTTGCGGCCGTCTGGTCACGGCCGACCGGAGCCGGGCCGTCCTTCTGACTGAAGGAGGCGAGCCGCCAGTCCCCGTCGACCCACCTGAGCTCGTACGTGATGGTGTACCAGCTCTCCGACACGGGGTTCTTGGAGCCCTCACCGGCGAGGCCGAACAGCGACGACTGCCAGACGGACACCGTGGCCGTGTCGCCGCCGAACTTGTCCAACGTGGATCCCACGGGGATCGTTCGGGAGATGAAGGTCTGGCCTCTGGGGGCCTTGCCGGCGGCGTCGAGACCAATTGCCGACAGCGTCCCGGGGTCGGAGTACTGGCGGTCCAGCTCGGCCTGGTTGGCAGCCGCCACGTCGGGCGTGTAGACCGCGTTCGCGATCGCCTGACGGCGTGTGGCATCGAACATTCCGTCCGAACCCAACGCGACCGCGAAATTCGCGGCGGCCGACTGGGCGCCCTGCTCGTTCTGGGCGAAGCCCGACGGGATGCCGTTGTTCTTGCCGTCCACGGGGCGCGTCCCGGTGGGCGCGGTGCTCGACCCGGTGGGGGTTTTGTCCCCGCCGCTGTCCGACGACTCGTCACCGCTCTGGTTCGCGAACGCGATCGCTGCGATCAGCAGCACCACCACACCCACGACGGTCACCAGCCCGCGCGAGGGCCGCGCCGGACGGCGCTGCGCGCCGTGCGCGTCGCCCGGTGCCTCCGGGAGGCGCGTACGGGTCTGCCGCGTGCCGCCCAGCGTGCTGTACGGGTCGTACGGCTCGTTCTGGTCGTCGTGGCTCATGCCGTGTCCGCCCCCTCCGCGTCGTACGACGGTAGCGTGTGGTGATTCGTCATCAGGAAGCGCAACCTCAGCGGGGGGAGACGGACGGAGCGCCGGTCCGGGGACCGGCTAGACGGCCATCCCGTAGACGATGGTGAACAGGGTGCCGAGGGATCCGATGATGAAGACGCCCGTGAGGCCGGCCACGATCAGGCCCTTGCCCTGCTCCGCGCTGAAGGTGTCGCGCAGCGCCGTCGCGCCGATGCGCTGCTTGGCCGCTCCCCAGATGGCGATGCCGAGGCAGAGGAGGATGGCGACGGCCATCACCACCTCGATCATGACCTTCGCTTCATTGCCGAGACTGCCGAACGGGCCCCAGTTCGGGGCGATTCCGCCGATGATGGTGGTGATATCGCCCTTTTCGGCTGCCAGGATCATGTAACTCACCGCCCCTGTATGGGTAGTTCCGTCCCCCCGTACCCGGCGGGCAGGGGTCACGCTCTATCTTCGCTGATGAAACCGCCGTCGTATGTCGACTTGGCGGCTCTCTTTACCTCTTCTCACCGACCGGGCGCAGCACACCACGATCCGTGAGCGGTTTCGTCACACCGGGTGAGCGTGAGCGGATCCTCGTTCGGCGCAGCGCGGTGGCGTGTCGTTGGTCCGACCCGATGACATACGTCCGACATTCCGTCAGTCGTTCCATCGGTACCCGGGGTTGCGGGAGATGCTCCGACCGGTCGACCTGATCGGTCCGGACTCGGGGGTGTCCCGAGAACGCCGTGGGTGCCGCGCCCGGAGCACGAGCCGGTGCGCGGCGTCCACGGGCATGGTCGTACCTCCGTGGGTCCGCCGAATGGCCGGTGGCTGACGATCAGCTTCCGGTTGCGTGGCTCACCGTATGGGCGGCATGAGTCGTGGTCACGGCGGCGTTGGGGCGCGCGGATGCGCGGAGGGGCGCGCGTGCGGCACCGCGTGCGCCTGGATGGTGCCCGGCGGCGTCCCTCGGCGCTCTACGTCGTCCAGTGCGCCGGGCGGGTCAGGCCGGCCGGGATGCGGGTGGCGGCGGAGCCGCGGGCCGCGTTGAGCTGGGCCTGGGTGCAGAAGAGGGTGTCGGTGAGGTCGGCGCCGCTGAGGTCGGCGTTGCGGAGGTCCGCCCCGATCAGGTCGGCGGTGCGGAGGTCCGCCCGGCTGAGGTCGGCGGCGATCAGGTAGGCGCCGCGCAGGTTGGCGCCGCGGAGGTCGGCCCCGGCGAGGCGGGCGCCCATCAGATCGGCGCCCCGGTGGTCCTTCTTCCTGCCGGGCTTCCCGGGTTTCCCGGGTTTCCTGGCTTGGCCGGGTGTCTCGGCGCGGACCAGTTCGCTGGTCTTGAGGAGGAGGGTGTTGATGCCGGCGCGCAGGGCGGGTACGTCGGCGGCGGCGAGGGCGGCCGCGTCCGCGCGGGTCAGCGCCTCCGTCTCGGCGAGGGCCTTGCGGAGCGCGTCGTGGACGGGCCGGGCGGCGGGGAGGCGGAGGGCCTGGTCGACGTAGAAGAGCAGCTCGTGGAGCTGCCGCATCACCGGGAAGACCTCGAACATCGACGAGCGGGTCTCCGGGTGGGCGCGCCAGTCGTGCCCGCCGAAGGTGACCTGGGAGACCTGCTGGCCCGCGCCGAAGCAGTCGAAGACGGTGCAGCCCTGGAAGCCCTTGTCGCGGAGGGTGGCGTGGGTGCCGCAGCGGAAGTCCTCGCGGAGGTTGCGGCAGGGGGTGCCGGC
The DNA here is from genome assembly GCF_056436025.1 of Streptomyces sp. NPDC043853. Classification (NCBI taxonomy): domain Bacteria; kingdom Bacillati; phylum Actinomycetota; class Actinomycetes; order Kitasatosporales; family Streptomycetaceae; genus Streptomyces; species Streptomyces sp. NPDC043853. The sequence goes on along the minus strand of NZ_JBWKDJ010000004.1, from coordinate 616,486 downwards.
GGCCTTGTCGAAGGCGAAGTCGGCGGACCGGGCGAAGGGGAGGGCCACGCAGCAGAGCGCGAAGCAGTTGCCGCAGTCGGCGGCGAGCTGGGGCAGGGCGGGGCGGGGCGAACGACTCACGCGGTCCATTGTCACCGGTCCGGACGGTGGCTGCGGTGGGGCGGGAGCGGTCCTGCGGGGCGGCGGGTCTTGATCACACGGGGGGCGCGGGCCAGCATCGCGGCATGACAGAAGTGATCGCAGTCGCAGTCATCACCGTCCTCGCCGTGATCAGTCCCGGTGCCGATTTCGCCATGGTCGTACGGAACAGTTACCTCTACGGCCGCCGGACCGGCCTCCTCGCGGCGGCCGGCGTCGCCGCCGGAGTGCTGGTGCACGTCTCGTACACGATGCTCGGCGTCGGCCTGCTGATCGCCTCGTCCACCGAGCTCTTCACCGCGATCAAGCTCGCCGGCGCCGCGTACCTCGTCTACATCGGCATCCGCACCTTCCGGACGCGCTCCGAGGTCACCGTGGACCTGGAGTCCAAGCCGGCCCTGACCCCGTTCGGCGCGATGCGCTCCGGCTTCCTCACGAACGTGCTCAACCCGAAGACCACCCTCTTCGTCGTGTCCACGTTCACGCAGGTCGTGGACCCGGGCACCCCGCTCTGGCAGCAGGCGGGCTACGGGCTGTTCATGGCGGTGGCGCACATGGGCTGGTTCGGTGCGGTGGCGCTGTTCTTCTCCAACTCCCGCCTCCGCGAGCGGATGCTCAGGGCCCAGAAGGCCCTCAACCGGGCGATCGGGTCGGTGCTGGTGGGGCTCGGGGTGGGCCTGGGCTTCGCCCGCTGACTCCCCGCTGACTCCCCGTTCTCCCCTTCCGTAGGCGGTTACCTGTGGGTAACGTCTCCCGTATGGGTGCTGCTGCCGAAGGCTTCTACGAGCGGACCGACGCCGGGCGGTTCGCCGCCACCGAGTACACCCGGGGCCCCTGGGACCCCGGCGCGCAGCACGCCGGCCCGCCCGCCGCACTGCTCGGCCGCGCGGTCGAGGAGCGGGCGGGCGCCCGCGGAGACATGCGGCTGGCGCGCATCACCTACGAGATCCTGCGCCCGGTCCCGATCGCCGGCCTGACGGTGACCACCACCGTCCTGCGCTCGGGCCGCAGCACCGAGGTGGTCGAGGCGGCCCTCACCCCCGACGGCGCGGACGCCCCGGTGATGCTGGCCCGCGCCCTGCGCGTCCGGGTCGCCGAGGGAACGGTCCCCGCGGTCCTGCCCGGCCCGGAGCTGCCGACACCGGGGGAGGTCGCCGAGACGCCGTTCTTCCCGGTGCCGTGGGACATCGGCTACCACACGGCCATGGAGACCCGGTTCGCCGAGGGAGCCTTCCTGGAACCCGGCCCCGGCTCCTGCTGGATGCGGATGAAGATGCCGCTGATCGCCGGTGAGGAGCCGAGGCCCGCGGACCGGGTGCTGGTGGCGGCCGACTCCGGGAACGGGGTCAGCGCGGTGCTGGACATCCGGAAGTACGTGTTCGTCAACAGCGACCTCACCGTCCACCTGCACCGCCACCCCGCGGGCGAATGGGTGTGCGTGCAGGCGCGTACGAGCGTGGACCCGGCCGGCATCGGCCTGGCGGACTCACGCCTGCACGACGAGAAGGGCCCGATCGGGCGCGGCGCGCAGAGCCTGTACGTCGCCCCGCGCTAGGCGCTGGGCGCTGCGCGCCGGGCGCTAGGAAGCGGTGGGGGCACTGGTGGGGGTACCGGGGCTGCGGACCGACCCCTCGGTCGAGCCGCCGTCGGTGGGCCCCAGATAGCAGAGGACGCCGCTGTCGTCGCTCCAGGAGTCGGACGAGGGGTAGATGAGGTACGGAGTCAGCGTGACCGGGAGCTTCGAGGCGTCGCCCATGTAGGCGTCGAGTGCCGCGCCCGTGCACTTCTCCTCCGAGATCGCCTTCACCTTGTCCTCGCCGGGGTACGGTCCGTCGCCCAGATCGAAGACGGCGTAGGCCTCGCCCTCATGGGGCCGGCCGCAGGGCACGATGGTCACGAACTGGGAGGTGAGGTTCTCGCTGTCCCCCTCGTCCAGCTTCGCCAGGTCCTCGTGCGAGTTGAAGCAGTCCCCGGCACGGACCTCCTCCCAGGTGCCGGCGCCCGAGCTGGTCACCCGGCCGCCGGTGTCGCGCTCCGGTCCGTAGTCCAGCACTCCGCCGAACCCGAGGGCCAGGGACACGGCGAGGAACGCGGTGGTCACGCCGTTGATGACGATGGCCGCGATGGCGAAGCCCCTGCCCTTCTCGCCGGACCGGCGGATCCGGGAGAGGGCGACGATGCCGAGGACCAGCGGGACGAGCGGGATCACGCAGACGATCGCCATGACGAACGCCACGACCGCGAGCGTGTTGGTCTTGCCCTGCTGCGTCGGGGGCGGCGTCGACCAGTCCTGCGGGCCACCGCCGTACGGGCCGGGCGGTGGGGGAGGCGGTGGCGGTGGCGGCGGGGGTTGCCCCTGCTGTCCGTACGGTCCCTGTCCCCACTGAGGGAACGGCTCGGGGGATGACGGCGGGTGCGGTGGTATGGACATGCGCGTGTACTTCGCTTCCCTGTGCGAAGGAGGATCCCCCACCCCTACTCACGCTACGCGCCGAGGCCACCGACTGCCTGCGGGAAAGGACGTTCTCGCCGGGGCCCATGGCCGCATGATTCGCCCTCACCGCACTGAAGACGATTTCTGCCAGGGCTCGGTGGGCATGCGGATTTCCTTCACAGGCTGTGGACGACAGAGCGGATCAGGTCCGGCCGGCCGGCTCGTTCGGGGCGAAGTGGTCGAACTCGTCGGCACGGACCCCGGCGGTGAAGGCCGCCCACTGTGTGGCGGTCGTGGTCACGGTGACCCCGCCCTCCCGGATCCGGACCAGCCCGGCGTCGTCCGGGCGGGGTCCGGTGCCGTCCTTGATCTTCTGGAGGAGGTCGGCGAAGCGGGCGGGGGTGGTGGTGAGGACCGCCCGGGCGGGATCGCTGCTCTCAGTGAGCTGCACTCTGCCCTGGCGGGCGGCCCTTACGTGTATGCACGCCTCGCCCTGTGCGCAGTAGGACGATCGCTGCCAGCTGTACGAAGGCATCGGCGCTTCCTTTCAGAGGGAGAGGGCCAGGGACCTGATGAACTCGCGTGACTCCGGAACCTGGAGGGCGATGGATTCCAGCCGATCGAACAGGAGCCGGTACTGCTGGAGTTGCGGCTCGCTGTCCAGGAAGACGATGCCGTGCGACTGGTCGAGCTGGACGGTATCGAGCTGCGGAACCCAGTGGTGGAAGTAGTTGACGGTCTGCCCGGAGCCAGGGTAGGAGCCTGCCGCGAAAGGGATGACGCGGATGGCCACGTGGTCCAGTTCACCAACCTTGATCAGGTGTTCCAGCTGTGCCCGCGCAATCCGGGAGCCGCCGAACTGCATCCGCAGGGCTGCCTCATGAATGATCGCCTGATACGGCAGCGGATCAGACCGGTAGAGAACCGCCTGCCGTTTGATGCGGTGCGAGACACGGTGCTCGATGTCGGGCGGCGAGAATTCGGGGATTGCCTGACGGAAGATCTCGCGCGCATGTTCGGGGGTCTGGAGCAGACCGGGAACATGGGCGGTATGCGCGGTGCGCAGTGCCGAGGCGTGATGCTCGATCTCGGCGAGATCGAGCAGTGCGTCCGGCAGGATCTCGCGGTACTCCTCCCACCAGCCGCGGCGACGGTCACCGGCGATGCGGATGAGAGCTTCGATGTACGCCTCGTCGCTACACCCGTACAGGTCGGCGAGTGCCCGTACCCGCTCGGGGCTGGCGCCGATACGGGCCCCCTCGATGTTGCTCATCTGGGTCTGCCGCATGCCAAGGCGCTTTCCGGCGTCGGTCGCGTTGAGCCCGGCGGCCTCGCGTAGTTTGCGCAGCTCGGCGCCGAAGCGGAGTTGACGTGCTGTCGCCATGTTCCAAGCTCCCTGGCGGGGGTGGGGCATCACTCACACGAGTGGTGATGTTATCGATATCGCGAACACCGCGTAATGCATTACATCCAAGCGGTAGTTTGTGACTCAGGCCACTCGCCCGGAAGCACCCCGCTCGACGGAGCGGCCTCGTCACCGGCGCTCGTACACGCATGGTTCAACTCACCTCCGCGATCGGAGACTTCCATGGCAGACACCGTAACCCCGGCCTGGGTGTACACCCTCCAGCTCCCGAACGATCCCCGCTCCCCGGGCATCGCCCGCGCCACCGTGCGCGCAGTGCTCCACGGCCGGGGCATGGCAGGGCTGGCCGACACCTCCGAGCTGATCGCCAGTGAGCTCGTCACCCACGCCTACCGCCACTCGGACGGCCCGAGCGCCCTACGGCTGCGCGCCGTCGGCCCGCACCGCCTGCGGGTCGGCGTCTGGGACACGAACCCCGAAGTGCCGGCCCCCTTCGCCGCAGCCTCCACCGCCCCCACGGCGCCGGATGGCGGCCGCGGGCTGGAACTCGTCCGCACGTGCGCGGACCGGTACGGCGGCTACCGCCTCTCCGCGGGCGGAGTGTGCGCGGGAAAGCTGCTGTGGGCCGAGTGCGAGGCCCCGGGCATCGTCGGTCCCGTCACTTACCGTGATTGAGTCACGGCGGATGGTGTCGGGAGGGTGTTATGGATGAGGCGAGCGGCGCGGTCGTCGGGGCGCGTGCCCACACGCACGAGCCGACGGGCCACTACGGTGGAAGCGGCTCGGCGCGGGCTGCGGGACCTCCCACCCGCAGACCGGTGCGTGCAGCAGCCGAGCCGCGGAGATGGAGGCCGGAGATGCCGAACCTGCGCCCACGTCCGGGCAATCTGCGCCGGGTCGCCGAGCACATCGAAGACTCGACCGGTCTGCGGGTCGAGGTCATGGGAGGAAGCCTCGTGATGTCGCCGACTCCACGAGGGAAGCACGCGGGCACGATCCGGCGCGTTCGGCGACAACTGGAAGAAGGGCTGGCCGACGACCTCGGGTTGTACGAAGTGTCCTCGGTCTCGATGCCCGACGACCCGGATGACTATGTGACGCCCGACCTGGTCGTCCTGCCCGTGGACTGGGACGAGGAAGACGACTGGCTGGCGGCACCCGACCACGTCGAGTTGGCCGTCGAGGTGATCTCCAAGTCGGAGAAGGTCCGGGGGATCGCCGACAAGAACGGGTGGTACGCGGTGGCCGGTGTCCGGCTGCTGCTCGTTCTCGATCCCCGGTTCGGCGAGTGGTCGTTGCACGCGCGGCCGAAGCCGGACGGGACGTACGGGGAAGTGGTGCGCGGGAAGTACGGGGACGAGGTGCCGTTGCGGGCGCCGTTCGCGGGGCCGGTACGGACCGGGGAACTGCCGCGCTACGACATGGGTGGATGAGCCCAACCCGCGCTGAAATAGGGGGAGTCCATATGGCAAGCTCAGGGGAATGGAGGCCCTGAAGGACACCGACCCGACCCACATAGGCGCGCACGCGCTGCTGGCCCGGCTGGGGGCCGGCGGGATGGGGCAGGTGTATCTGGCGCGGTCCCCCGGCGGGCGGCTGGTCGCGGTGAAGGTGATCCGCGACGAGATCACCGGACATCCCGAGGCGCTGGCCCGGTTCCGCCGGGAGGCGGAGACCGTACGGGCGGTCCGCTCCGCGTACACGGCGAACCTGATCGACGCCTCGCTCGCGGCGCCGCCGTACTGGCTGGCGACGGAGTACGTCGCCGGGCCGACCCTCAGCCATGCCGTGGCCCGGCAGGGCGCCCTGCCGGCGGACACCTGTCGCCGCCTGTTCGCTGCGCTGGCGGAGGGCCTGGCCAGCGTGCACGAGTACGGGGTGACGCACCGGGACCTCAAGCCGCAGAACGTCATCCTGGGCGCGCAGGGCCCCCAGCTGATCGACTTCGGCATCGCCAAGGGCGCGGCCCAGACTGCGCTCACCCAGGACGGGCTGGCGCCCGGCACCCCCGGCTACACCGCACCGGAGGTGCTCCTCCGGAACGAGGTCGGGGACCCGGCGGACGTGTTCGCCCTCGGGGCGACGATCGCGTACGCGGCGACCGGCCGCGCCCCGTACGGCACGGGCGAGGCGTCGACGGTCAGCTTCCGGGCCGTGCACGGCGAGATCGACGTGTCGGGGGTGGAGCCGGCCCTCGCCGCGCTGATCGAGGCGTGCGTGGCGAAGGAGCCGGCGGACCGGCCCACGCCGGCAGAGGTCATCCGCCGGTGTGCAGTGGACTCCGCGCTGGTGGACGACGCGGTGTACGCCGGGCTGGTGGCGACCGGTGAGGCGCCGCAGATCCCGGCCCTGCCGACGACTGCGGGTGCGCCGCCCGCCTACACCCCCACGTACATGCCGACGTACGGCCCGGCGGCCCCGCACCCCAACGCGCCCACGTACGTGCCCCCGGTGCCGATGGCCCCGCCGGCCGCGGCGAAGCCGCGCCTGTCCCGCGGGGCGATCCTCGGCATCGCCCTGCTGCTCGTGGTCCCGGGCGCGGTGGGCGGCTACCTGGCCATGCAGAACAGGGACGAGGGGAAGGGCGGAGCCCAGGCAAAGGGTGACAGCACGGCCCGACAGCAGACCCCCGGGGGGCAGAAGGGCGGAGCGTCGACGTCGTCTGGTGGTGCGGCGTCTGCTCCCGACCGAGTTGAGCCGAACACGGTTTCCCGGGATCAGTGGAGTGGCACCGAGGCAGGGAAGGGCAGCTGCAATCTGCCGGTTGAGGAACGTTCGGAGTTCCTGCTGTACGGTGTCAAACCGCTTGGCGGAGGAAGAGTCCAGGTCAAGCTGTGGCTGAAGCCTTACCACACGGAACAGCTTCCCTACTACGTGTCCGTCGCGGTAAAGCCGCCGCACGACATCGACCCTCGGACGGGACGCCCCTTCGCCGACGTTCCCCAGGAGAACAAGAGCATCGGCTACACCACGAAGCCCATCGACCTCGGAACCATGGCCAAGTCCGAGAACGCCGAGACGGTTCTCCTCACTTATCCGGACGACTTCGCCCACCACGTGACGGACAACGAAGGCCAACGAAAGAGGTACCCGGCCATTCCGCTTGCCAACGACCCGGGGAACTGGACCGTTCAGGTGCTGCACGTCCGTGGGGTCAAGGAGTACTCGAGTATCGGCTGTGACGGGTTCCCGGCGAAGTGACAACACGAATCGGCGAATGGGCTGTCAGGAGCCTTGTCATGAGGCAGGGTTGAGGGGTGCGTAAGTTCTGGGTGGCGGGAGGCGTCGCGGCCGGACTGTGCTCCGGCTTTGTGGCGCTACTCGTCATCGGTACGTACTCGGCGGCCGCCGGCATGGTGTCCGGCGGAGGTGGCGGCCGATCCGTGACGCTGGCCAAGGGGTCGGTTCCGGCGATCTACCAGCCCCTCGTGCAGAAGTGGGGAAATCTCTGCCCGGCCCTCAACCCGGCGTTGCTGGCAGCTCAGCTGTACCAGGAGAGCGGATTCAAGCCCACGGCGGTGAGTCACGCCGACGCACGTGGCATCGCCCAGTTCATCCCCGCTACCTGGGCCATCTACGGCGTGGACGGGGACGGCGACGGCGACCGGGACATCTGGGACCCCAACGACGCCATCCCGTCCGCCGCGACGTACGACTGCGCACTCGCCAAGGACGTGAAGAACGTCCCCGGCGACCTGGTCAGCAACATGCTCGCCGCCTACAACGCCGGTCCTTACCGGGTCATCAAGGCGGGCGGCGTGCCGCCCATCAGCGAAACCCAGGGGTACGTCAAGACCATCCGCAGCCTGGAGAAGAGCTTCGCCGCGCCCGTCGGGCGCGTGGCGCCCTCTCAGCAGGCTGCCGGGGCCATCTACTTCGCGCAGAAGCAGTTGGGTAAGCCCTATCTCTGGGGTGGTGAGGGCGGGCCCGAGGACGAGGGACGGTTCGACTGCTCCGGGCTGACGCAGGCCGCGTACGAGACGGTCGGGATCAAGCTGCCGCGAGTCGCCAACGACCAGTACAACGCCGGGCCGCATCCGAAGCGGGACGAACTGCTGCCCGGGGACCTGGTGTTCTTCTCCGATGATCTGACCAATTCGCGCGCCATCCGGCACGTCGGGCTCTATGTCGGGGGCGGCTACATGATCAACGCCCCCTACACCGGTGCGGTGATCCGCTTCGACAAGATCGACACGCCGGACTACTTCGGTGCCACCCGCGTGACGAAGGACGGCGCCGAGGCGCTGCCGAGCAACCGGAAGTCCGGCAACGCTCCGTGAACCGCAGGCCCTGAGCTGCGGCGATGAGTCACTCTTGGATAACGTTGGAGTGATCATTCGGTGGAGAGTGGAACGTAGGCGCCAGAACGGGCGTTCCATGGGCGGGGGGTTGATCATCTGCCGATCGCCGGGTGATCACCTGGGGGGGTCTAAGGGGCGCGCGCCGGCGCGTTCGCCCGGGGACCAAGCAAAGGGCAAGGGGCCGCATCAGCATGGCTGGACTCACGGCCGGTGGGCCGAACGTGGATGTAAGCCTGCTGTACGAAGTCAACGGATGGTCCCTGCGCGCTCCCGGCTGGGTCGACCGGGCCGTCGCCTTCGTCGGTGAATACGGGCTGCTTCTGGCCATAGTGCTGCTGATGCTGTGGTGCTGGCGCGGTGTCAGGCGGACCGGCGGTGCGGTGGCGGTCGAGGGATTCGCCGCGCTGGTATGGGCCCCGCTCGCCGCAGGCATCGCACTCCTCGTCAACATCCCCCTGCGGGAGTTCGTCAGCCGGCCGCGCCCCTTCCGGCAGCACGACGGACTGGAGGTGCTCGCCGACGGCAAGACCGACTACTCCTTCGTCAGCGACCACGCGACGCTCGCCATGGCCCTCGGCGTCGGCCTGTTCATGGTCAACCGCAAGCTCGGGTTCCTCGGTATCGGCCTGGCCCTGCTGGAGGGCTTCCTCCGCGTCTACATGGGGGTGCACTACCCGACCGACGTGATCGGCGGGCTGGCCCTCGGCACCGCCGTGGTCCTGCTGCTCGCGCCGCTCGCCATGGCCCTGCTGACCCCGGTTGCGCGGGCCGTCGCCGGATCCCGCCGTCTGGGATGGCTCGTACGGACCGGGGGCGCGTACGAGCCGGCCCGGCCGGTGGACCTGCCCCGCGCCTCGGCCAACCGGGAGAATGACCTGGCCGCCTGAGTTCCCCTCAGGCCCGCCGCTCCACCGCCACCCACGCCCTTCGGCGTGCGTCAGGTGTCCTCCGGCTCCCGGTGCGCGGAATCCCGGCGGTAGCGGGAGCGCAGCCACAGGACCGTGGCGATGGCGGCTGCCGTCGTGGCGCCGATGGCCAGGGCCACGTCGGCCGGCCCGTCGGCGGTGCCGACGGGCTTCGCCCAGGCCGTGCCGGGGGCCACGGCCAGGGCGATGGCCAGGACCAGCGTGAGGGTGAGGACGAAGGGCGCCGTACGGCTCGCGCGTCGCTGCGGGATGTGTCGGTGCGGGAGTCGTCGGAGCGGGAGTCTTCGTACCGGCATGCGTACAGCGGATCCGGTCGTCGACCGGTCGGCCAGCCGGAAGGGCCGAACGGGTCGGCGAGCGGTCAGTCGGCGGGTTGACGAGCGGTCGGTGAGCGGTCGGTGAGCGGTCGGTGAGCGCCGCGACGAACTGGCGGCGCCCCGGCCCGCTAGAGGTCGGTGGCCGCGTGGTCGGTGGCGTCGGAGCGGGCCTTGTCGCGGGAACGCCGGGCCGGGCCGTGCCAGCCGCAGCTGCACTCGGCCAGGGCGAACGAGCCGCGTTCTCTGGTGTCCGTCAGGTGGGAGGGCCGCGCGGGAGGCGCGGCGGCGGCAAGTGGAGTGCTCGGGTGCGCTTGACTCTGCGTTTCCACGCTCCCACGGTACGGCAATCGGGTGGCGTACGACCGTGACGGGCGCCCCGGGATCTCGTTAAGCGGAACGGGTGGGGGCCCGGGCGAACAGCGGTCATGCGTTGGGGGTTGGCAGGCGATGGTGGTGCACCGGCACAGGCGTGGTCCCCTCCTGACGACGGCGGCAGGGGTGGCCGTGGCGGCCCTGACGGCGACCGGGTGCGGAGCGGAACCGACGGCGGAGGCGTCCGTCCAGACCGACGGCACGGCGGCGGTGCGACAAGCCGCGGACGTCCTGGCACGCGAGGGCAGCGCGCGGGCGCGCACCGCGATGGAGATGGCCACCGGCGGGACCCGGGTCACGATCCGCGGCGAGGGCGGGGTGGACTTCCGGAAGCAGATGGGCCAGCTGCTGGTGATGCTGCCGGCCGACGTCACCGGGAAGCCGGGCCACCGGCCGATCACCGAACTGCTGACCCCTGGCGCCCTCTACATGAAGAACCGCGGCGCCGGAGTGCCGGACGACAAGTGGGTCCGGTTGGACACCACCACCCTCGCCGACGGGAACCTGGTCACCGGCGGCGCCACGGACCCGCTGGCGGCGGCCGAGCTGCTGCGCGGGGCGGACCAGGTGACGTACGTGGGGGAGACCGAACTGTCGGGCACCAAGGTGCGGCACTACCGCGGCGTCACGGACATCGGGCGGGCGGCGCGCAGCGCCTCCCCGCACGTGCGGGGTGCCCTGGAGGCGGCGGCGAAAGGGTTCAGCAAGGACGCTGTTCCGTTCGACGTCTACCTGGACGAGGAAGGGCGGCTGCGCAAGGTCCGGCACCGATTCAGCTACGTGAACGACGGGCTGAACAGCGGGACGGTCGACGTCTCCTCGACCACCCTGTTGTACGGGTTCGGGACGCCGGTCACCGTCGTGCTGCCGGACAGCGCGGACATCTACGCGGGGAAGATCGCGGAGTAGCCGACGGAGGGCTCGGCGGCCAGAGGGGTTCGAGCCACGGGTGGTACCGGAAATGGTCCATCCGTGTCATGCGCGCCGGGTCGGGGCCTCCCTACGCTGGGAAGTCGGTTCCGGCAGAGAGAGGTGACACGAGTGACTCCCGCGGGCGGTACGACGGTGCAGGACCACGTGGCACTCGCCGAGATCGAGCTGTGCGGTGAGCTGATCATCGCTGCGTCGGCCGCGCTGGAGGACCGGCTCAGTCAGGACCGGATCGACGAGGTGCTGCTCGGCCTGGGCGCCGCGTAGCACGGCGCCCTCAGGACCGGATCAGGTGCGGAGGAGGCGGGCGATGGCCTTGGTGGCTTCCTCGACCTTGGCGTCGATCTCGTCGCCGCCCTTCACCGCGGCGTCCGCGACGCAGTGCCGCAGGTGCTCCTCCAGCAGCTGCAGGGCGAAGGACTGCAGGGCCTTCGTGCTGGCCGACACCTGCGTGAGTATGTCGATGCAGTACACGTCCTCGTCCACGAGCCGCTGCAGGCCGCGGATCTGGCCCTCGATGCGGCGGAGCCGCTTGAGGTGCTCGTCCTTCTGGTGGTGGTAGCCGTGGTGGACGCCGGTCTCCGACGCGCTCTCCGCCGTGTTTTCCGACAAGGCCTCGGACGTGGTCGCGGACGTGGCCTCGGACGTGGTCGCGGTCTCGGTGGTCGTCATGCGTCCTCCCGTGTTCCGGAGCTCTGGGGGTACGCCGTGTGGGCATACCCCTCATGGGTATATGGTACCGGGCTTCTCCCGGCGTGGCAGGGGCCCGTCGCCCCACTCTGCCCGATGGAGGAGACTGGGCAACGGCCGGAACCGCCGGTTAGCCGTGGCCCGACGATGCGCCTAGCATCAGCCTGACCGAATCCGATGCACCCCGAGGACCCCACGTGCGATTTCGTCTGACCCCCAGGGAGACGAGCTTCTACGACATGTTCGCCGCATCCGCGGACAACATCGTCACCGGCTCCAAGCTCCTGATGGAACTGCTCGGGGCGGACTCGTCCGCACGGGCCGAGATCGCAGAACGGATGCGCGCGGCGGAACACGCGGGAGACGACGCCACCCACGCGATCTTCCACCAGCTGAACTCCTCCTTCATCACGCCGTTCGACCGTGAGGACATCTACTCCCTGGCGTCCTCGCTCGACGACATCATGGACTTCATGGAGGAGGCCGTCGACCTGGTCGTCCTCTACAACATCGAAGAGCTGCCCAAGGGCGTCGAGCAGCAGATCGAGGTGCTGGCGCGGGCGGCCGAGCTGACCGCCGAGGCGATGCCGCACCTGCGGACGATGGACAACCTGACCGAGTACTGGATCGAGGTCAACCGCCTCGAGAACCAGGCCGACCAGATCCACCGCAAGCTGCTCGCCCACCTCTTCAACGGCAAGTACGACGCCATCGAGGTCCTCAAGCTCAAGCAGATCGTGGATGTGCTCGAAGAGGCGGCCGACGCCTTCGAGCACGTCGCGAACACGGTGGAGACCATCGCGGTCAAGGAGTCCTGACCGTCGTGGACACCTTTGCGCTGGTCGTGACCATCGGTGTCGCGCTCGGCTTCACCTATACCAACGGCTTCCACGACTCCGCGAACGCCATCGCCACCTCCGTCTCCACCCGGGCGCTGACCCCGAGGGCGGCCCTGGCCATGGCCGCCGTCATGAACCTCGCCGGAGCCTTCCTGGGCAGCGGGGTCGCCAAGACCGTCAGCGAGGGCCTGATCGAGACCCCGCAGGGCGACGCGGGCATGTGGATCCTGTTCGCCGCGCTGGTCGGCGCGATCGTCTGGAACATGATCACCTGGTACTTCGGGCTGCCCTCCTCCTCTTCGCACGCGCTGTTCGGCGGCATGGTGGGCGCGGCCCTGGCCGGCGGCACGGAGGTGCTGTGGGGCGGGGTCCTCGACAAGGTCGTCATCCCGATGTTCGTCTCCCCGGTCGTCGGCCTGGTGGTCGGCTACCTGGTGATGGTCCTCATCATGTGGATGTTCCGGCGGAGCAACCCGCACAAGGCCAAGCGGGGCTTCCGTATCGCCCAGACGGTGTCGGCGGCGGGCATGGCACTCGGCCACGGCCTCCAGGACGCCCAGAAGACCATGGGCATCGTGGTGATGGCGCTGGTCATCGCCGACGTCCAGCAGGAGGGCGACCCCATTCCGGTCTGGGTCAAGATCGCCTGTGCGGTGATGCTCTCGCTCGGTACCTACGCGGGCGGCTGGCGCATCATGCGGACGCTCGGCCGGAAGATCATCGAGCTGGACCCGCCGCAGGGCTTCGCGGCCGAGACCACCGGCGCCTCGATCATGTTCGGCTCGGCCTTCCTGTTCCACGCGCCGATCTCGACCACCCACGTGATCACCTCGGCGATCATGGGTGTCGGCGCGACGAAGCGGATCAACGCGGTCCGCTGGGGCGTGGCCAAGAACATCGTCCTGGGCTGGTTCATCACGATGCCCGCGGCGGCCCTGGTGGCCGCGCTCAGCTACTGGGTGGTCCACCTGGCCTTCGGCTGACCCCACCCCGCGGCAAACCGTGGCACACGGGCGGAGCCCCGCCGGACCGAGAGGTCCGACGGGGCTCCGCCCGTGTCGCAGGCCGCTGGGCCGCTCAGCCGCGCATCGGCGCGTAGCCGCCGGTGCCGAAGCCCCAGCCGAAGTGGGCGCGGCCGGCCGGGCCGCCGAGGTCGGTCAGGCCGTGGCTGGTGGAGCCGGTGCCGGTGACCCCGCCGGCCCCGGTGGGCAGCTTCCACACGCGGCCCTTGTAGGCGTCCTCGCCGTAGCCGCCGACGTAGACCTCCGCCTTGCCGTCCGTGTCGGCGTCGAGGACGGCGAGGGCGGAGCCGAAGTGGTCGTCCTTCTCCGAGCTGCTCGGCACGCCGCTGGAGTCCTGGGTGATCAGCTTGGACCCGGTCGTGGTGACTCCGGTGACGCCGCCGCGCAGCACGGTCACCGAGCCCGACCAGGTGGCCGCGGTGTCGGAGCCGGTCTCGTAGGTGGCGCCGATGACGATGTCGGCGTAGCCGTCCTGGTCGGTGTCACCGACGGACAGGGCGGAGCCGAACCGGTCGCCCGTCTCGTTGACGCCCGGCACGCCCGGGCTGTCCTGGGTGTAGGTGGCCGGCTTCAGGATCCGGCTGATCCCGGTCGGGCTGCCGTAGTAGACCCGGATCCGGCCGCCTTCGGGGTCGTTCCACGAGCCGCCGTCACCGGTGACGAAGTCCTGGTAGCCGTCCTTGTTCAGGTCGCCGAAGGAGCCCGGCCCGCCGGCCGCGACCTCGCCGGCCGGGGTCAGACCGGAGGACGAGCCCTTGAGGAGGATGCCCTTGCCCCACTGGGAGGCGATGACGTCGGCGATGCCGTCGCCGGTCATGTCCGCCACGTAGACCAGGGAGGCGGAATGGAGGCCCAGCGCGCTGGTGTCGTGGAACTCCACGGCCGCGGGCTCGTTCGTGGCCGGGCTGAACGGTCCCTTGAGGACGGCGACACCGTCGTACGCCGCGGAGCGCCCGGCCGGGGCGACGATGTCGGCGATCCCGTCACCCGTGACGTCCCCGACGGCCAGCGGCGCGGGGAGGACACGCGTGCCGTCGGTGGTGAACGGCCCGTCGGTCAGCAGCCCGGTGTAGCGGCCGGTGAGGCCGTCCTTGCTGCCGCGCAGCACCAGGGTGCCGGAGGAGTGCAGGGCTTCGGGCCTGCCCTCCAGGCCACCGTCGACCAGCAGGTCGTCGAAGCCGTCCCCGTCCACGTCGCCTTGCCCGACCAGCACGCCGAACCGGCCGTTCGCGGTCGGCAGCCCGGGCACGCCGGAGGTGTCCTTGGTGAGCAGGACGGGCTTCTGCAGGCCGGTCGGAGACCCGTACTGAACGGCGACCAGGCCGGCTCGTTCCCTGCCCGCCACGGTGGCGGTCGGCGCTGCGGTGGCCAGGTCCGGGTAACCGTCCCCGTTGAAGTCGGCGGTCTGGCCGGTCTTCGCCGTCGCGGCGGTCTTCACGGCCGGCGCGGTCTTGGCGGCGGGAGCCGCGGCGACCGGTACCGAGCCGATCACGGCGAGGGCGGCTGCCGTGCAGGCGGCCGTGGTCAGACGGCGGGCGGTGCGCAACTGGGTTCCCCTTCGAGTACGGATGCGGTGGTGATCCATGCGTACGGATGACCGGCGGACCGGGTGCAGGGTTGTGCGGGCGGCGCCGTGAGGCGGGCCACTCAGGCCGGCGCGGGCAGGGAAAAAGAAGAGCCGGCTCCCCCCACCCAGGGGGAGCCGGCATTTTCTTTCGCCGTGCGGTGGCACCGCCATGCAGCACCGCAGGACGTGCATGCGGCGCGAGCGCCGCACGTTCTTGGGTTTATCCGAAGCGGCCCGAGATGTAGTCCTCGGTGGCCTGCATGGACGGGTTGGAGAAGATCCGCTCGGTGTCGTCGATCTCGATCAGCTTGCCGGGCTGGCCGACGGCCGCCAGGTTGAAGAACGCCGTACGGTCCGAGACACGGGCGGCCTGCTGCATGTTGTGCGTCACGATGACGATCGTGAAGCGCTCCTTCAGCTCGCCGATCAGGTCCTCGATCGCGAGGGTCGAGATCGGGTCGAGCGCCGAGCAGGGCTCGTCCATCAGCAGGACCTGCGGCTCGACCGCGATCGCGCGGGCGATGCACAGACGCTGCTGCTGGCCGCCGGAGAGGCCGGAGCCCGGCTTGCCCAGGCGGTCCTTGACCTCGTTCCAGAGGTTCGCGCCCTTGAGGGAGCGCTCGACGATGTCCTCCAGCTGGGACTTCTTGTACTTGCCGTTGAGCCGGAGGCCCGCCGCCACGTTGTCGAAGATCGACATGGTGGGGAAGGGGTTCGGGCGCTGGAAGACCATGCCGACCGTGCGGCGCACCGCGACCGGGTCGACGCCGGCGCCGTACAGGTTCTCGTCGTCCAGCAGGACCTTGCCCTCGACCCGGCCGCCCGGGGTGACCTCGTGCATGCGGTTGAGGGTGCGGAGGAAGGTGGACTTGCCGCAGCCGGACGGGCCGATGAAGGCGGTCACGGAGCGGGGCTCGACGGTCATCGAGATGTCGTCGATGGCCTTGTGGGTGCCGTAGAAGGCGGAGAGACCGGAGACGTCGATTCGCTTGGCCATGGGGATCAGAGCTTCTTTCGTGGCCGCGGTCAGCGACCGGTCTTCGGGGCTTTCCAGCGGGCGATGCCGCGGGCCACCAGATTGAGGATCATGACGAAGGCGATCAGGACGAGCGCTGCGGCCCAGGCACGGTCGTAGGAGGCTTCACTACCGACCTTGTACTGCTCCCAGATGTAGAGGGGGAGCGAAGACTGGGCGCCTTCGAAGGGGTTGCCGTTGATCAGCTGGGCACCGAAGACCAGCAGCATGATCGGCGCGGTCTCACCGGCGATACGGGCGACGGCCAGCATGACGCCGGTCGAGATGCCGCCGATGGCGGTGGGCAGGACCACCTTGAGGATCGTGCGCCACTTCGGCACGCCGAGGGCGAGGGAGGCCTCGCGCAGCTCGTTCGGGACGAGCTTGAGCATCTCCTCGGTGGAGCGCACCACGACGGGCATCATCAGGATCGCCAGGGCCATCGAGCCGGCGAAGCCGGACGGGCCGAAGCCGAGCATCAGGTTCCAGGTCGACAGGATGAACAGGCCCGCGACGATGGACGGGATGCCGGTCATGACGTCGACGAAGAAGGTGACGGCCTTGGCCAGCGTGCCCTTGCCGTACTCGACCAGGTAGACGGCGGTCAGCAGGCCGATCGGGGCGGCGATCAGGGTCGCCAGGGCGACCTGCTCGATGGTGCCGAGCAGCGCGTGGTAGACGCCGCCGCCCTCGTCGAAGGCGGTGACTCCGGCCATCGAGTGGCTGAGGAAGTAGGCGTCGAGGACCTTGATGCCGCGGCTGACGGTGGTCCAGATCAGCGAGAGCAGCGGGATGACCGCGAGGACGAAGCAGACCCACACGACGGAGGTCGCGACGCGGTCGGTGGCCTGGCGGCGGTTCTCGACCACCGCGCTGAGCGTGTACGTGATCACCACGAACAGGAGGGCGGCGATCAGGCCCCACTGGACCTTGCTGCTCAGGCCGGCGACGTTGCCGATGCCGATGCCGAGGGCGACCGAGCCGACCGCGATGCCGGCGGGCGCCCAGCGGGGCAGGCCGCCGCGGGTGAGGCTGTCGGGGGACTTCCGGGTCCGGACGGGACGCGGGTCCTGAAGTGCGTGGCTCATCAGGCGTTCGCCCCCGAGAACTCCTTGCGGCGCGCGATGATGATGCGGGCCGCGCCGTTGACCAGCAGGGTGAGCAGGAAGAGGACCAGACCGGAGGCGATCAGCGCGTCCCGGCCGAACTCGTTGGCCTCGTCGAACTTCGCGGCGATGTTCTGCGCGAAGGTGCCGCCGCCCGGGTCCAGGACGTGCAGCGAGATGAGGAAGCTCGGGGAGAGGACGGTGGCCACGGCCATGGTCTCGCCGAGGGCGCGGCCGAGGCCGAGCATCGAGGCGGAGATGATGCCGGAGCGGCCGAAGGGCAGCACGGACAGCCGGATGACCTCCCAGCGGGTCGCGCCGAGGGCCAGGGCGGCCTCCTCGTTCATGCGCGGGACCTGGAGGAAGACCTCGCGGCTGACGCTGGTCACGATCGGCAGGATCATGATCGCGAGCAGGATGCCGACGGTGAAGAGGGAGCGGGCGACGCCGACCTGGGTCTTGTCGAAGACGTAGGTCCAGCCGAAGTACTCGTCCAGCCAGAGGTTCAGGCCGTTCAGCTGCGGCACCAGGAAGAGCGCGCCCCAGATGCCGTAGATGATCGACGGCACGGCGGCCAGCAGGTCGACCACGTAGGCGAGGGGGGCGGCCAGCTTGCGCGGCGCGTAGTGCGAGATGAACAGCGCGATGCCGACGGCGATCGGAACCGCGATGACCATCGCGATGATCGAGCTGATGACCGTGCCGAAGAGCAGGACGGCGATGCCGAAGACGGGAGGCGTGGCCGAGGCGTTCCAGTCGAAGGTGGTGAGGAAGTTGCCCTCGTTCTTCGACAGCGCGATCGACGCACGGTAGGTGAGGAAGATGGCGATCGACGCCATGATCACCAGGAGCAGGATGCCGGAGCCCTTGGAGAGCCCCGAGAAGATCCGGTCACCGGCCTTGCCGGTGGACCTCGTGCTCTGGGTGGCGGATGGCGGAGCCGGGTCTATGTGGGTGGGTGTGGTGGAAGCCATGTTCTTTCCGGTCTGTGTGGGGGCGAGCCCCCGGGCGGCGGTGCACCGGATCCCCCGGGTGGAGGGGGAGGGCCCCGGATGCCGGCCCGCCCGGTCCTCCCGGACGGGGGAGGACGGAGGACGGACCGGCAGGTGGGGTCGTGACGATTAGCCGAGCGAGGCGACGACCTCGCGGACCTTGGCGTTGATCTCGGCCGGGATCGGCGCGTAGCCCTTCTCGGAGAGGACCTTCTGGCCGGCCTCGGAGGAGGTGTAGGTGAGGAAGGACTTCACGGTGGGCAGGGTCTCGGCCTTGTTGCCCTTGTCGCAGACGATCTCGTAGGTCACCAGGACGATCGGGTAGGCACCCTCGGCCTTGGTGGCGTAGTCGAGCTTCAGGGCCAGGTCGGAGCCGGTGCCAGCGATCTTGGCGGCGGCGATGGCCTTGGAGGCGTTGTCGGCGGTCGCGGCGACCGGGGCGGCGGCACCGGTGTTCACGTCGATCGTCTTGATGCCCTGCGCGGAGGCGTAGGAGAGCTCGAAGTAGCCGATGGCGCCCGAGTTCTGCTTGACCATGGAGGCGACGCCGGAGGAGCCGGAGGCGGCCTGGCCACCCGGGGCCGGCCACTTCTTCGCGGCCTCGTACGGCCAGGCGTCGGCGGCGGCGGCCTTCAGGTACTTGCCGAGGTTCTCGGTGGTGCCGGAGTCCTCGGAGCGGTGGAAGGCCTGGATGGCGAGGTCGGGGAGCTCAACACCGGGGTTGAGCTTCTTGATGGCCTCGTCGTTCCACTTCTTGATCTTGTCGTTGAAGATGTTGGCGATGGTGGTCGCGTCCAGGTTCAGCTTCTCCACACCCGGAACGTTGAAGCCGAGCGCGATCGGGCCGCCGACCATCGGCAGGTTGATGCCCTGGCCGCCCTTGCAGATCTTCTTGGACTCCTCGACGGCCTCCGGCTTCAGCGCGGAGTCGGAGCCGGCGAAGCCGACGGTGCCCTGGTTGAAGGCCACGATGCCCTCACCGGAGGAGGAGGACTTGTAGTTGACCTCGACGCCCTTGCAGGACGCCATGTAGTTCTTGATCCAGACGTCGACGGCGTTCTTCTGGGCGGAGGAGCCGGAGGCGAGGAGCTTGCCGGTGGCGCCGTCGCACTTGATGTCGCCGGTCGCGGCCGGGGCGGAGGTGCCCGAGCCGTTCGTCTTGGTGTTGTCGTCCGAGCCGCACGCCGTGAGGACCAGGGCGCCCGAAACGACCAGCGCCCCGAGGGCAGAGGCACGAAGCATGTTCTTGCGCTGAAGCTTCACTTTTTTGGGGTGTTCCTTCCAGGAGCCGCCGGCCGCTTTCTGTATCGGGGCGGCGTGCGAGAGGACTGTGTGGATTAGGGCCCGGGGAGGTCCGCGAATCGCGGGCGGCTCGCACCGTGCACAGCCGAAATTAGGCAGAACAGGTGAAGCGGCCGACGGTCGTAAGTGAACGGATGGTGAACCGTGGCGAACGGCCTAGTGAGTAGCGGCGCGGGTGTACCCGGGTGTCACCCGCCGTTCCCCGGCCCGTTACCCGGCTGTGATGTGGCCTGCGGCCGAGGGCGGTCGGGTGCCGCCCGGTGGCCGGATTTCACCGGTCGGGGCCACCGTGCCTGCGGCCGGGCGCACCCGGGCCGCCGACGGGCCCGCGCCATCGCGCGGGCCGACAGATCGCGGGGACGGGTCCTGGCAGGACCGGTCCCGCATCAACCCTCCCACCGGGCGGAACCGGCGGCCACCGGACGGGCCGACACGGCCGGAAACCGCCCGGCACGCCTCCTGAGTGGCCGGGCAGCCCCTTCGGGGCGGCTCCCGGCCCGGGCCCGGCCCGGGAGCCGCTGGGCGTTTGCCCGGGGCGGGGCGGGGCGAAACCAGGCGGTCGTGCGGGCCTTGCGGTCGTGCGGCCTTGCGGTCGTGCGGTCGTGCGGTCGTGCGGTCGTGCGGCCGCGCGGCCTTGCGGTCGTGCGCCGGGTGCTCGGACACCCGCCGGGGTCGTTCGGGGCTTCCGGTCTGGTCCTTCGGGTGTCCGGTCAGGTCTTCTTTCGGGTATCCGTCCGGGTCCTTCAGACCCCCGCCGGTCTCGCTGCGTGCGCCCAGATCTGCTGGAAGTCGAAGCGGGCCGCCTCCACCTCGTGCCGCTGGTCGGCGTGCAGCACGCCCAGCGCGTACGCCGTCGCCGGAGCGATCCGCGGGGTCCGGGCCGCCGTCGCCGAAGCCGCGGCCGCCTCCGCCGCGTCCCGGTGCCGGTCCAGTGCCCCGCCGGCCGCCGCGAGCCGGGCCACGTCCGCGCCCAGCGCCTCCTGCGCGTACCGGTGGGTCCGCAGCAGCCGCCGTACGTCGTGCCAGGGCGCGTCCTGATGGACGTCGTCGACCAGGGCGTCCGCGTTGTACGGGCGGGCCGCCCGGATCAGGGGCAGCGCCGCCACGGCCGTGTCCAGCCGGGACTCCGCCAGCGCGGCCAGCGGTACCAGCACGTCCCCGGGCCGGCCCGCCGCGGCGATCGGGTCCAGCGGCACCTCCGAGGCCAGCACGGCCACCGCGTCCGCCACCGCGTGGAACCGGGACGAGCCCAGCGCCTGCAACGTCGCCGAATGCGCCCGGGTCCGGGCCAGGTTCAGCTGGCGCTCCAGCAGGGCGCCGGCCCGTGCCGAGCCCACGGTGAGCGAGCCTGCCGAACCGGCCGCCCCCGCGGAGCCGCCCGCGCGGGCGGGACGGGCGGAGACCGCCGTACCCGCCGTGCCCACGGTGCCGGCCGGCTTGCCCGTCGTACCGGCCGACGTACGCGCCGACGTGCCCGCCGGATCCAGGTAGGCCGACGGGTCGCCGTCCTGCCCCCGCCCGGCCGTCGCACCACGCGGGGCCGGGAAACCCGCGCCGTGGCCGGCGCCCGGGACACCCGACAGCCGGTGCAGCGCGCCGAGCAGCCGGGTGAGCCGGTCCGCGTACGCGTGCTCGTCCGCCAGCGTGGACGACAGCCAGACCAGCTCCGTCCGCAGGCCGTCCGCCCACGAGGACTCGCAGACCGTCCGGAACGTGGCCAGCGACCCGCTGATCCGGCGCGCCGCACCCCGCAGGGTGCGGGCCGCCTCCGTCCCGTCCACGGCGTCCACCGCCCGCTCCTCGTGCAGGCGCAGACCGCGCAGGAAGGCTGTCGCCTGGGACCGGAGGTACGCGCCGAGCACCTCCCCGGCGGTCGTCGCGGTCAGGTCATGGTTTTGCTGAGCCACGCCGGCGCCTCCGGGCGTCTATGAGCATCTCCTGTACGTGCCGCAGCGGCTGGCCGTCCGGATCGGTGCAGTGCCGGTTCCACTCGCCGTCCGGGCCCAGGTGCCAGGAGGAGGTGGCGTCGGACATCCCGGTTTCCAGCATCCGGTCCAGGGCCGCGCGGTGGGCCGGGTCGGCGACCCTGACCAGGGCCTCGATACGGCGGTCGAGGTTGCGGTGCATCATGTCGGCGCTGCCGATCCACACCTCGGGTTCGCCGCCGTTGCCGAAGGCGAAGATCCGGGAGTGCTCCAGGAAGCGGCCGAGGACCGAGCGGACCCGGATGTTCTCCGAGAGACCGGTGACCCCGGGGCGTACGGCGCAGATGCCGCGTACCCAGATGTCCACCGGCACCCCGGCCTGGGAGGCCCGGTACAGCGCGTCGATCAGTGCCTCGTCGACGATCGAGTTGACCTTGATACGGACGTAGGCGGGGCGGCCGGCCTGATGGTGGGCCACCTCCTTGTTGATCCGGGAGACCAGCCCGTCGCGCAATGAGCGCGGGGCGACCAGCAGCCGGCGGTAGGTCTCGCGGCGCGAGTACCCGGAGAGCCGGTTGAACAGGTCGGAGAGGTCCGCGCCGACCTGCGGATCGGCGGTGAGCAGACCGAGGTCCTCGTAGAGGCGGGCGGTCTTGGGGTGGTAGTTGCCGGTGCCCACGTGGCTGTAGCGGCGGAGGGTCTCGCCCTCCTGGCGGACCACGAGCGACAGCTTGCAGTGCGTCTTGAGGCCGACGAGGCCGTAGACGACGTGACAGCCGGCCTCCTCCAGCTTCCGCGCCCACTTGATGTTGGCCTGCTCGTCGAACCGGGCCTTGATCTCCACCAGCACGAGGACCTGCTTGCCGGACTCGGCGGCGTCGATCAGCGCGTCGACGATCGGGGAGTCACCGGAGGTGCGGTAGAGCGTCTGCTTGATGGCGAGGACGTCCGGGTCGGCCGCGGCCTGCTCCAGGAACGCCTGCACGGACGTGGAGAAGCTGTCGTACGGGTGGTGCAGCAGTACGTCGCGCTCGCGCAGCGCGGCGAAGATGTCGGGAGCCGAGGCCGACTCGACCTCGGCGAGGTCGCGGTGGGTGCCCGCGATGTACTTGGGGTACTTCAGCTCGGGCCGGTCCAGCGAGGAGATGCCGAAGAGACCGGTCAGGTCCAGCGGGCCGGGCAGCGGGTACACCTCGGCCGCGGATACCTTCAGCTCCTGCACCAGCAGGTCCAGGACGCCGGGGTCGATGGACTCCTCGACCTCCAGCCGCACCGGCGGGCCGAAGCGGCGCCGCATGAGCTCCTTCTCCAGCGCCTGGAGGAGGTTCTCGGCGTCGTCCTCCTCGACCTCCAGGTCCTCGTTGCGGGTGACCCGGAACATGTGGTGCGCCAGCACCTCCATGCCCGGGAACAGCTCCTCCAGGTGGGCGGCGATGACGTCCTCCAGCGGGACGTAGCGCTGCGGGGACGCCTCCAGGAAGCGGGAGAGGAGGGGCGGGACCTTGACGCGGGCGAAGTGCCGGTGGCCGCTGACCGGGTTCCGGACCACCACGGCGAGGTTGAGCGAGAGCCCGGAGATGTACGGGAACGGGTGCGCGGGGTCCACGGCCAGCGGGGTCAGGACCGGGAAGATCTGGTTCCGGAAGAGCGTGAACAGGCGGGCCTGTTCCTTCTCGGTGAGGTCGGGCCACCGGATGAGGTGGACGCCCTCGTCGGCCAGCGCGGGCGAGACGTCGTGCTGGAAGCACGCGGCGTGCCGGGCCATGAGCTCGCGGGAGCGGGTCCAGATCAGGTCCAGGACCTCGCGGGGCTGCAGGCCGGAGGCGGAACGGGTGGCCACACCGGTGGCGATGCGGCGCTTGAGGCCGGCCACGCGGACCATGAAGAACTCGTCGAGGTTGCTCGCGAAAATCGCGAGGAAGTTAGCCCGTTCGAGGAGCGGGGTGGCCGGGTCCTCGGCGAGTTCGAGCACCCGCTCGTTGAAGGCGAGCCAGCTGCGCTCCCGGTCGAGGAACCGGTTGGCGGGCAGCTCGCCCGCGTCCTTGTCCTCGTAGGCGTCGAGATCGGCATCGAGCTCGTGCTCGATGTCGGTCCGGTCGACGTCGGGGCGGTGCGCCGATATCGAGCCCAGGCGAGCGAGGCGCGTGGCGGTGTCCAGGGGGTGCGGGTGGGCGTGCTGCTCCTGGGACTGGGACAGGGCCTGGGACAGGGCCTGGGTGTGGCCGGGGTCCTGGGCTTGGGCGTGGGCCTGCGCCTGGCCCAGGTCCTGGGGCTGCTCCTGGGGTTGCTCCTGGAGCTTGTCCTGCTTCTGCTGCTGCTTTTGTTGCTTCTGCTGCCGCTGGGTGGCGCGCCCCCGCTTGGCGTCGCTGAGCCCGGCGCTGCGCGCAGCGCTGAGCTCGGCCTGGGGGAGCTGTGCGGGGACCTCGGTGGGGCGGGCGCTGGGCTGGTGGCTCATGACTCCATTCTTCCGCGCACGCGGGAGGACAGGCGCGTCGGAGGCATCGGCGATCAGTCGAAGTTCCGGCTGCATAAGGGGGAGCGTCGCAAGCGCGTCTTAATGCCCGGTTAATAACTAATGGCTTCCTGGATGCCAGCCCATAGCGCGGGCGCGGTGTGTTTCTCCAGGGGTGGGGGTGGGGCCGGGGGATGGGGTGGGGGTGGGAGCCGGGAGGCGGCTGTGGCGGAGCCCTGGGTGGGGGCTGGGGTGAGAGCAGGGAGGAGGCTGGGGCGGAGCCCCGGGACGGGGGCTGGGCGGGGCCCGGGAAAGGGGCCGGAGGGGGAGCCGGGAGGGGGCCGGGGCGGAGCTGGCAGGGGCCGAGGGCGGAGCCCCGGAACGGGGCGGGAGCGGGAGCCGGGAGGGGGGTGGGGGCGGAGCCCCGGAACGGCGGCGGGCAGGGCCCGAGACGGGGTCTGGGGCGGAGCCCCGGGACGGCGGCTGGGCGAAGCCCGGGAACGGGGCCTGGGGCGGAGCCCCGGAACGGGGCCTGGGGCGGAGCCCCAGTTTCGGGAAGGGGCGGGGTGGGGGAATCGCCCCGCAGGGACCCCGGCCGCGCACACGGAGCCGGCTTCGGCTGGGCGGGGGCGAGCGGGTGCCCGGGGGCTGCCCGTCAGTCCCAGTGTCATTACGTGCCGCCCGTCGGCGTCAAGGGCGCTCCCGTTGGTCGCGTCGGCAAGCCGATGGCCCTTCGGGCCACCCTTGACCCCGACGACCGTCACGCAACGACAAGGACTGTCGGGCCGCCCCCGGGGGATGGCATGGGAGGAGCCTTCGGATCCTGACGCTCTGGCGTTGGCGGGCACCAGCAGCGGCTCCCGCTCGGCCAGCCGCCCTCCGGGCGGACGCGGAAGTGAAGTCGATCAGATCTACGTAATTTAGGCCGGTCCAGGCGCACCAAATCGCTACGCGCTCCTCTTTCTCGGCGGATCCGGGCCGCCGGGGGCCGGACATAGACCGCCACCGATCGCTACGCGCTCCGGTCGTGCGGCGGATGCGGGCCGCCGGGGGCCGGACATAGGCCTTAAGCGATCGTTACGTGCTCCGGTCGTGCGGTGGGTGTGCGCTGCGGGGGGCGGGCATCGGCAGTGAGCGAGTGCTGGGCGCTCCGGGCTGTTGGGGGTGCTGGTCGCGGGGCCCTGGCGAGTGGTTGACGGTCATCGGTCATCGGTTGTGTGGGGCCACCAGGCCGGATTCGTAGGCGAAGATGACGAGTTGGGCGCGGTCCCGGGCGTGGAGCTTGGTCATGGCCCGGTTGATGTGGGTTTTTGCGGTCAATGGGCTGATCACCATGCGGTCGGCGATCTCGTCGTTGGACAGGCCCTGTGCCACCAGGACGACGGCCTCACGTTCGCGGCTGGTGAGTCCTTCCGAGCCCGGGCCGGTGTCGGTGGGGAGCGGCTGGCTGACGTAGCGGGTGATCAGCTTGCGGGTGATCGAGGGTGCGAGCAGGGCCTCGCCGCGGGCGGCGACGCGTACGGCGTGCAGGAAGTCCTCGGGTACGACGTCTTTGACCAGGAATCCGGCAGCGCCTGCGCGCAGTGCGTGGAAGACGTATTCGTCGAAGCTGTAGTTGGTCAGGATGACGACGTGCACTCCGGTAAGGGCGGGGTCCGCGGCAATGCGCCGGGTCGCCTCGATGCCGTTGAGGACGGGCATCTGGATGTCCACGAGTGCGACGTCGGGCAGGTGCGCCTTGGCCAGTTCGACACCCTCGTTGCCATCGCCGGCTTCGGCCACCACCTCGATGTCCTCCTCGAGGTCGAGGAGCGCGCGGAATCCGCTGCGGATGAGCGGCTGGTCGTCGACCAGCAGGACACGGATCACGACCTGCGGTCCACGGGGAGTTCGGCCCGGACGGTGAAGCCGCCTTCGCCGCGCGGTTCGGCCCGCAGCCGCCCGCCGAGGGCGGTGACCCGCTCACGCATCCCGAGCAGCCCGAGGCCTGGCACCGGGGTGTTGAGCTGTGTCGCCTTGCCGTCGTCGTCGATGCGTATCGCGAGGACGTCCGGACGGCAGTCGATCCTGACCGACGCCGTGGCGGCGTCTGCGTGCCGGGCGACGTTGGTGAGTGACTCCTGGACGATCCGGTAGACGGTCCGGTCCACGGCGGCCGGCACGTCGTGGCGATTTCCTTCGATCGTCAGTGTCGCGTCGAGGCCGAGCGTCCGGGCCCGCTCCACCAGTTCCGGTACGTCGTCCAGCCCTCGCGGTGGGGCCGTGTCGTCGTCGCGTAGTGCCTCCAGCGTGGCGCGCAGTTCCCTGCTTGCCTCGCGGCCGGCCTCCTGGATCGCGAGCAGGGCGGGCGGCACTTCCTCGCCCCGCTTGCGGGCCACGTGGACGGCGACATCCGCCTGCACCTTGATGACCGAGATCTGATGGGTGAGCGAGTCGTGCAGTTCCCTGGCGATACGGAGCCGTTCCTCGTCGGCCCTGCGCCGGGCGGTGTCTTCCCGGGTGCGCTCGGCCTCGTCCGCCCGCCGTTCGGCCTGCCGCAGCGCCTCACCGGCGGCACCGGCCGCGATCAGCCAGGCGATTTCGAGAGCGCCCCGGGCCCGGGCCAACGCCTCTCCCGTGTCGTGCAGCCCTGAGGCCATGGCCGCGAACGGGAGCACGGCCAGCATGAACACGCTCGCCACCGCGGTGAGGGTGCGATGCCCTGTCCGTACGGCCGCGTACACCGCGAACAGGTACGCGACCGCAGGCACGTCGAAGCCCGTTGCCTGGTAGCCGACCGCGCACAGCCCGGTGACGGCCAGGACCACCACCGGAGCCCGGCGCCGCGCGACCAGCGCCAGCCCGCCGACCCCCAGCAGCATGTACCCGAGCACGTCGGGCCTCGCGGCCGAACCTTGCCCGGACAGCCCGGCGACCAGCAGCGCCGCAGCCACACCGCCGGCGATGAACCAGTCTCCGAAACGGGCCCGGACACCGGTCTCACCTGCACTCATGCGCGCACACTAGCTGGCTGACACCGGCGCCCGAGTCCCCCTGGTGAACGAGCCCGCGACTACCGCACACGCAGTACTCCCGCCGCTCCTGCGCCCTCCGCGGTACCCGGACACCGCATCAGCAGCAGCGTGATGTGTCTGCGTCCGCAAGACGATCGGCGGCGGCTCCCCCAGCCATGCTCAGGCAACATCCATCCGCACCAAGGAGCCAACGATGACCACGTCCGTCCCAAGCCTGCTCGCCGCCGACGTCTACGACTTCAGCCTCGGCCGACTCGGAGCCGCCACGGCCGCGCTGCTCGGACTGGCCGGCCTGGTCATCGCCTGGCTCGCGCTGACCCGCCCCGCCGACCGTCTCGGCACCAGGCGCCCCGTCGGCGCCATGGCAGCAGGTCTGATCAGCATGACCCTCGGCGGGCTGGTCGCGGCCACTGCCGACGGCGGTCTCGGCGCCGGTAACGGCCTCGGCGGAGCCTACGTCGCCATGCTGATCGGCCTGATCACCACAACCCTCGCCGCACTGGCCCTTTCCCGGTCCCGCACCACCTGACCTTCTCGACCGCGCCCTCCCGTGCAAAACCTTCCTCTGCCCCCTCGGCCTGTCGGCCGCCATCCGCGCAGAAGCGGTTGTGGGCGGCGCATGGCCCCCGACGGCCCGCATCCGCCGACCGCCCGGAGCGCGTAGCGATCGTTGGCGGTCTATGTCCGGCCCCCGGCGGCCCGCATCCGCCGAGAAAGAGGAGCGCGTAGCGATTTGGTGCGCCTGGACCGCGCTGGATTACGTAGATCTGATCCACTTCGCTTCCGCGTCCGCCCGGAGGGCGGCTGGCCGAGCGGGAGCCGCTGCCCGTGCCCGCCAACGCCGGACCGGAGTGGCCTCGGTCCCTCCATGCCATCCCCCGGGGGCGGCCCGACAGTCCTTGTCGTTGCGTGACGGTCGTCGGTGTCAAGGGTGGCCCGAAGGGCCATCGGCTTGCCGACGCGACGAAGGAGCGCCCTTGACGCCGGCGGGCGGCACGTAATGACACTGGGACTGACGGGCAGCCCCCGGAGCTCCTCGCTCCCGCCCAGCCGAAGCCGGCTCCGTGTGCGCGGCCGGGGTCCCTGCGGGGCGATTCCCCCACCCCGCCCCTTCCCGAAACTGGGGCTCCGCCCCAGGCCCCGTTCCGGGGCTCCGCCCCAGGCCCCGTTCCGGGGCTCCGCCCCAGGCCCCGTTCCGGGGCTCCGCCCCAGGCCCCGTTCCGGGGCTCCGCCCCAGGCCCCA
>NZ_JBWKDJ010000004.1:544074-588437 GCF_056436025.1 Streptomyces sp. NPDC043853 | reverse complement strand
CGTTCCGGGGCTCCGCCCCAGCCGCCGTCCCGGGGCTCCGCCCCAGACCCCGTCTCGGGCCCTGCCCAGCCGCCGTTCCGGGGCTCTGCCCCAGCCCCCGTTCCGGGGCTCCGCCCCCGGCCCCTTCCGGCCCCTTCCGCTCCCGCTCCGGCCCCCCGTCCCGCAGCTCCGCCCCCGGCCCCCTCCCCGGGCTCCGCCCCCGCCACCTCCCCCGCCTCGCCCGGTGCAGTTCGCGGGAACGGGCGGGATGCCCGGCGGTGGCCGGTTCGGATGACGGGTCGGGCGCGGTGCGGCGGTGGTTGGCTCAGGTCGCGGCCGGTTGGGCGCCGGTGGCGAGGGGGCGGCCACTGGGGGTTCGGGATCCGTGACGCCCTGTACGGGTGAGCGGGTGGGCGGGTGGGCAACCGCCGCGCGCAGCGCAAGCCCCCCCCGAGCCGGGCCCGCCCGCTGCCCCGTCAGCTCTCCGTGCGGTACATCAGGTCCACCTCGTGCGTGACGAACCCCAGGCCCTCGTAGACGGCCAGCGCCGCCGTGTTGTCCGCGTCCACGTACAGCATCGCGGTCGGCAGGCCCGCTGCGGCGAGGTGGCGGAGGCCGATCGCCGTCAGGGCCTTGCCGAGGCCGCCGCCCTGGGCGCCGGGGAGGACGCCGACCACGTAGACCTCGCCGAGCCGTTCCGCCTGGTGGACCTTCGTCCAGTGGAAGCCGGCGAGAGTGCCCTCGCGCTCCGCCAGGAAGAAGCCCTTCGGGTCGAACCACGGCTGCGCCATGCGGTCGTCCAGGTCGCGCTGGGTCAGGGCGCCCTGCTCGGGGTGGTGGGCGAAGGCCGCCGCGTTGGCCGCGAGCCAGGCCGCGTCGTCCGCGCCCGGGACGAACGTACGGACCGTTACGCCCTCGGGCAGCGTCGGTTCGGGGAGCTCGGGCGCGTCCGGGCCGAGCGGGCGGCGCAGCTGGCGGAGCTCGCGGAAGAGGGTGAGCCCGAGCACCTGGGCGAGGTGGCGTGCGGCGGACTTGCCGCCGTGGGCCCACACGCGGATCCGCTTGCCGGTCTCGGCCAGCAGGGCCGAGCCGAGGGCGCGGCCGTGGCCGCGGCCGCGCAGCGCGGGGTGTACGACGAGTTCCGCCGCCGGCGCCTCCACCGGGTCGGTGTCCTCGAGTTGGGCGTAACCGGCCAGCCGGCCGCTCTCGGTCAACAGGAAGTGCTTGATGCCGGGGCGGGGGCCGCCCCGGAGCTGGAGCCGGCCCTGCTCCGAGACCGCGGACGTGCCGTCCGCCCGGGCGGCCTCCTCCAGCAGGCCGAGCACCGCTTCGACCTGCTCCTCCGTCAGTTCGTCGCACGTCAGGATCTGCCGTCCCGGCTCAACGGCCGCTGCTGCGTCAGTCATGCGACGAGCCTACGGCGGTGACCTCGTGCAGGGGTGTCGTCCTCGGCCGGGGTTCGCTCGTGCTCGGCGAGCCGCGGCATCGAAATGGATCCCATTGGCATGAATTGGGGTGGACACGACGAGGGATCTACTCGTGCGTAACCACCTCGCAACCCGCTACCCCCTGTCGCGCTACGCGCGTTGACCATAGTCTTCGGGCACCTCCCATACCGTTCGCTGTCCGCAAAGGGGAACTGATGTCAGCGACACCACAACGGCACCGCCGAGCCCGCCGGTTGACCTTCGCCGCTCTCGCCGCCACGGCGGGTGCCGGCGCACTGGTCGCCGTTGCCCTGCCGGCCGGCGCCGCCAGTGGTGGCGGTCAGGGCAGCAGCAGCCGCACCGTCGACGTGCAGCTGCTGTCCTTCAACGACCTCCACGGCACCCTGGAGCCGCCGCAGGGCTCCTCCGGCACCGTGACCGAGCTCCAGGCCGACGGGACCACCAAGGCGATACCCGCCGGTGGCGTCGAGTACCTGGCCACCAGCCTGCGCGAGGCGCGCAAGGACAAGCCGTTCAGCATCACCGCGGCCGCCGGTGACATGATCGGCGGCAGCCCGATGCTGTCCGGTCTGTTCCACGACGAGCCGGCCATCGAGGCCATGAACAAGATGGGGCTCGACGTCACCAGCGTCGGCAACCACGAGTTCGACGAGGGCCGCACCGAGCTGCGCCGCATGCAGTACGGCGGCTGTCACCCCACCGAGGGCTGCTTCGAGTACGGCAAGACCTTCGAGGGCGCCAACTTCCCGTACCTCGCCGCCAACGTGACGGACGTGAAGACCAAGCGTCCGATGCTTTCGCCCACCTTCGTGTGGAAGAAGGACGGCGTCAAGATCGGCTTCATCGGCGTGACCCTGGAGGGCACCCCGGACGTCGTCACCGCCGAGGGCGTCAAGGGCCTGAAGTTCGGCGACGAGGTCGAGACGATCAACAAGTACGCCGCCGAGCTGAACAAGCAGGGCGTGAAGTCGATCGTCGCGCTCATCCACGAGGGCGGCCTGCCCGCCTCCGGCGCCTACAACTACGACTGCAACGTGCCCGGCGCCGGTGCCGGAATCTCCGGTGCCATCGTCGACATCGCGAAGAACGTCGACCCGAAGGTCGACGCCCTCGTGACCGGCCACACCCACCAGGCGTACGCCTGCAACATCCCGGACCCGGCCGGCAACCCGCGGACCGTGACCTCGGCGGCCTCCCTCGGTCGGCTCTTCACCGAGACCACGCTGACGTACGACCGCGCGACCAAGGACATCGTCCGGACCGCGGTGAAGTCGCCGGTCGCGGCCAACCACGTGGTGCACCGCAACCAGCCCAAGGCCACGGACATGACCGACCTGATCGCGCGCTGGAACACGCTGGCCGCGCCGATCGCCAACCGTCCGCAGGGCCACATCTCGGCCGACATCCAGGGCCGCGGCTCCTCGGCGTACGAGAAGCCGCTCGGTGACCTGATCGCCGACGCGCAGCTGGAGGCGCTGGCCCCGGCCGACAAGGGCGGCGCGCAGCTGGCCATCATGAACCCGGGCGGCATCCGCGCGGACCTGGCCTACAAGGCGGCCGGTGACGAGGGCGACGGCGTCGTGACCTACGGCGAGGCGTTCACCGTCCAGCCGTTCACCAACATGATGAACACGGTGGACCTGACCGGCGCCCAGCTGATCACGGCGCTCCAGCAGCAGGTGACGGGCCCGGTCAACGGCCCGAACCCGAAGATCCTGCAGGTCTCGAAGGGCTTCACGTACACCCTCGACATGACCAAGACCGGTGCCGACCGCATCGTCGTGGACTCCGTCAAGCTGAACGGCCAGGCGATCGACCCGGCGAAGACCTACCGCGTCGCGATGAACGAGTTCCTCGCGGGCGGCGGTGACGGCTTCACCGTCCTGAAGGAGCACAAGAACAAGCTGGTGGGCGTGTCCGACCTGGACGTCTTCAACGCCTACCTGGGCAAGCACTCCTCGGCGGCGAACCCGATCGCGCCGCCGGCGGCCGACCGGATCACCGTCATCAAGTAGCGGTTCCGGTTCCCCGGGTGGGGGCGGTCGGTCGCTTCGGCGGCCGGCCGCCCCTTTCGTTTGCCCGGGGTGTGGGGTGTGGGTGTGGGTGTGGGTGTGGGTGTGGGTGTCGGTGTGGCTGGGTCTTTTGGGTGCCGTGCCCAAGGCCTTTTGGGTGCCGGTCCCCTTCGGGTGCCTGGGCCCTGCCGTCTGCCGAGGTCGATCACAGTGTGGCGAGGAAGGCCGTGACCGCGGCCGTGAAGCCCTCGGGGTCGCGGAGCTGGACGAAGTGGTCGGTGTCCAGGGCGGCGTACGAGGTGTGCGGGCGCCGGGCCACCATGGCGTCGGCGTGCAGCGCCGTGAGGACCTGGCTGTCGCGGCCGTGGACGAGCAGGGCGGGGCAGGAGGTCACGAGCCACTGCTGCCAGTGGTCGGCGTGCACGGCGGTCTCGGAGGTGACGGTGTCCTGCGGGTGGAAGGGCAGCCGCCAGCCGCTGCCGTCGGCGAGCGGCCGCAGGGCGGAACCGATCATCGAGGCCAGCGGTCCGCAGGCGGCGAGGAGGTCCTCCCGGGTGGGCGCCGTGTAGGGGAGGCCCAGCAGGAAGGTGAGCGGGCTCTCGCCCTGGCCGGACAGGTCGACGGCGGTGTCGATGTTGACCAGGGCGTCGACGAGACCGGGGTTTTCCGCGGCGAGGTGGTACCCGTTGATCGCGCCGAGGGAGTGGCCGACCACGGTCACCCGGTCCAGGCCGAGGTGGGCCAGGAGGGCGCGGAGGTCGGCGAGATAGCCGGCCCGGCCGTACTCGGGGGCGCGGTCGGAGTCGCCGTGGCCCCGCTGGTCGGGGGCGATGACGCGCCACTCGTCGCCGAGGGCGGCGGCGAGGCCGGCGAAGGAGGCGCCCTCGGAGACGTGGCCGTGCAGGGCGAGCAGGGTGCGCCGGCCGGTGCCGCTCGCGGGCTCCGCCGCCGGGGAGTTCCAGTCCAGGTAGGAGAGGGTGCGGCCGTCGACGGTCAGGGTTCCGCGGGTGGCGGTGCGGGCGGCGGTGGTGGTGGCGGTGCCGGTGGCGGTGCCGGTGGCGGTGCTGGTCATGGCGTGGTGTCCCCTCGTTGCGGCGGTCCGCGCGGTGCTGCGCTGCTTGCCTGCCGGTGAGCCCGACTATACGAGCGTATAGATCGACCGTGCAATACGTTTGTGTAATACGCCCGTATGGACGCGCTCGTGCACTGCCGATGGGTGGTCTTCTTGAGGTGTCCACGCCATAATCCGGCCGACGTCAACGGTGACCGGAGGGCCACGGCATGAGCCTGGATCGGCGTACTTTTCTGGTCGGCGCGATGGCGGCGGCAACGGCCGCCGGACTCGGTGCCGCCACCGCCGCGCCCGCCGGCGCACGGACCCTCGGCACCCAGGACTGGATGGCCGGACTCCCGGACAGCACCCCGCTCCCGCGGATGACCATCCCCGGAACACACGATTCCGGCGCCCGCTACGGCGGCCTCTACGTCGCCTGCCAGAACATCACCGTCGCGCAGCAGCTGGACGCCGGCATCCGCTTCCTGGACGTCCGCTGCCGGGTCACGGGCGGCTCCTTCGCCATCCACCACGGGTCCTTCTACCAGAACCTCATGTTCGGCGACGTCCTCGTCGCCTGCGGGAACTTCCTCGCGGCACACCCCTCCGAGACCGTTCTCATGCGGCTCAAGCAGGAGTACTCCGGCGAGAGCGACGCCACCTTCCGCGCGGTCTTCGACGACTACCTCGACCACCGCGGCTGGCGCCCGCTGTTCCGCATCGACCCCGCGCTGCCGAACCTCGGGCAGGCCCGCGGCAAGGTGGTCCTGCTCGCCGACAACGGCGGCCTGCCCGGCATCCGCTACGGGGACGGCACCTGGTTCGACATCCAGGACGACTGGAACGCCGAGCCCTTCGCCAAACGCGGCCTGATCGAGAACCACTTCCGCAAGGCCGTGTCCCAGCCGGGCAGGCTGTTCGTCAACCACGTCTCCACGGCCGCCTACATGCCCCCGCGCTGGAACGCCGACCGCCTCAACCCGCAGATCCATTCCTTCGTCACGGGCGCAGAGATGGCCGGCCGGACCGGCCTCGGGGTAGTCCCCGTGGACTTCCCCAACACCCGCGGCGGCTTCATCGATTCACTGATCGCCCACAACTGACGGATTCCCCGGCGGCGGCGGAGCCGGTGATCCCTGCGGCGGAGTCGGCGCGCCTGGTGGCGGCGTCGGCGCGCCCGGCACCCGGAGCACCGCCTCCGTGCCCGGGCCGCCGTCGGCCGGGGCCCGCAGTTCGGCCGTACCGCCGGCGCGCTGCACCGTACGGGCCACTATCGACAGCCCCAGGCCGCTGCCGGGCAGCGCACGGGCCGTCGGCGACCGCCAGAACCGGTCGAACACGTGCGGGAGCTCCTCGGCGGGCACGCCCGGCCCGTGGTCCCGTACGGTCAGCTCGCCCGCCCGCAGCGCCACCTCGACCGAGCCGCCCGCCGGGCTGAACTTCACCGCGTTGTCCAGCACGTTCATGACGGCCCGCTCCAGCGCGGCCGCCTCGCCGCGCACGTACCAGGGCCGGATGTCGGAACCGAAGGACAGTTCCGGGCCGCGCAACCGGGCCCGCGACAGCGCCGACTCGGCGATCTCGTGCAGCGGCACCACCTGCAGCGGGCCGGGCAGGGCCGCGTCCGGCCGGGACAGCTCCTGCAGATCGCCGATCAGCGAGGCCAGCTCGGTCATCTGGGCCTTGACCGACTCCAGCAGCTCCCGGCGGTCCTCGGGCGGAATGGCCCGCCCGGTCCGCTCGCTCCGCGCCAGCAGCTCGATGTTCGTACGGAGCGAGGTCAGCGGGGTGCGCAGCTCGTGCCCGGCGTCCGCGATGAGCTGGGCCTGCCGGTCCCGGGAGGAGGCGAGGGCGGCGGTCATCGCGTTGAAGGAACGGGAGAGGCGGGCGATCTCGTCCTCGCCCTCGTCGGGGATGCGGATGGCCAGGTCCTCGGTCCGGGCGACGTGCTCGACGGCCTCGGCCAGCCGGTCCACGGGGGCCAGTCCGGCCCGGGCGACGACCAGGCCGGCCGCCCCCGCCCCGACCACGCCGATGCCGCCGGCCAGCAGCAGCACCCAGGCCAGGGTGGAGAGCGGCTTGTCGATGTCGGCCAGCGGCTTGGCGATGGAGATCGCGAAGTGCGGATTGGTGCCGGACGGGATGGTGTACACCCGCATGGCGGTGCCGTCGCCGGTCGTCGCGTCGTGCAGGACCGCGGTACCGCCGGCCGCGACCTCCCGGTCGGCGGTGGTCACCGGCAGGTCGGTCAGGCCGGCCACCCAGCAGTGGTCGCCGTCGGCGGTGACGATCTGCACGGTCGCGTTCAGGCTGCTCGCGAGCTGCTGGTTGGGCTGCGGCCGGGGCTTCGCGGGCGCGGTGGTGCAGCCTTCGCGCAGCGCGCGCACCACCTGCGCGTTGGGGTTGGTCTCCTGGAGGGAGGTGTCCAGCTGGTCGCGGAGCTGGGCCCGGACCATGAACCAGCAGACGGTGGCCACCGCGGCGACCGCCGCCGCCACGGCCACGGCCACCAGCAGGGCGAGCCGGGAGCGGAGCGGGAGGGCGCGGAACCGGGCGACGGGGCCGGCCGGGCCGGCCCGGCCGGCCGGGCTGCCTGTGGAGGGGCCCGTTGCCGTCCTCGTGTTCGTCGAGGGGCCTGTCGGCGTCCCTGTGTTCGCGGAGGGGCCTGTCGGCGTCCTCGTGTTCGCGGAGGGGTCTGCCCCCGTGCTCGCGGAGGGGCCTGCCCCCGTGCTCGCCGACGTCACTCGGGACCGCCGTTTTCGCCCGCGCGCAGTACGTAGCCCACGCCGCGCACGGTGTGCACCAGGCGGGGCTCCCCGGCGGCTTCGGTCTTCCGGCGCAGGTACATCACGTACACGTCGAGGGAATTGGAGCTGGGCTCGAAGTCGAAGCCCCAGACGGTCTTCAGGATCTGTTCTCGGGTGAGGACCTGGCGGGGGTGCGCGAGGAACATCTCCAGCAGGGTGAACTCGGTGCGGGTCAGCTCCACCGGGCGGCCGGCCCGGGTGACCTCGCGCGTGGTCAGGTCCATCCGGAGATCGCCGAAGGAGAGCACGTCCTCGGGGGCCGCCCGGTCCGGCGCACCGGAGGTGGCGTACGCGCTGCGCCGCAGCAGGGCGCGGACCCGGGCGAACAGCTCGTCCAGCTCGAAGGGCTTGACCAGGTAGTCGTCGGCACCGGCGTCGAGGCCGGTGACGCGGTCGCCGACGGTGTCGCGGGCGGTGAGCATCAGGATCGGGGTGAGGGATCCGGCGGCGCGCAGCCGCCGGGCGGCGGTCAGGCCGTCCATCCGGGGCATCTGGATGTCGAGCACGATCAGGCCCGGCTCGTACACGGCGACCTTGTCGAGGGCGTCGAGGCCGTCGACGGCGGTCTCGGTGCCGTACCCCTCGAAGGCGAGGCTGCGGCGGAGGGCCTCGCGGACGGCGGGCTCGTCGTCGACGATGAGGACGCGGTCGCTCGCGGCGGTCATGACTGGGCCCCCCTGGGGTACGGATCGGATGCTGCCGTGGCCGCGACGGGTTCGGTGCCACTGCGTTCCAGCGTCGCACGCCCCGCCAGGTGCTCCGCCCGGCTCGGCCCGGTCCGGGCCGTGCCCGGGGGCAGGGCCGGCCCGGGACCGGCCGCGGATCGGCCGCGGATCGGCCGCGGCCCCCGCGCGGATGTCGCGGTCAGAACGTGGTGCCGTAGGCGCCGGAGTCGGAGCCCGAGCCGGAGTCGGAGCCCGAGCCCGAGCCGTTGTCGTCGGCCGCCCCGCCCTTGCGGAGCGATGCCAGGTCGGACTTGATCGTGTTCACCGGGATCGCGAAGCCGAGGCCCACGCTGCCCGCCTTGGAGCCGTCGCTCGCCGGTGAGTAGATCGCCGACGGCATGCCCACGATCTCCCCGTTCATGTTGACCAGTGCGCCGCCCGAGTTGCCCGGGTTGAGGGACGCGTCGGTCTGGATCGCCTTGTACGAGGTCGTGTTGGCGCCGGTGTCACCGTTGAACTGCTGCCCGTCGAAGGAGAACGGCCACCCGTCCCCGCCCCGCTGCGGCCGCTGCTGCGGGCTCTCCGACTTCGGCACGTTCACCTCACGGTTCAGTGCCGAGACGATTCCGCTGGTCACGGTCCCGGTCAGCCGGTCCGGCGAGCCGATCGCGACGACCTCCTCGCCCACCTTCAGGCCGTCCGAGTTGCCGAGCTTCGCCGCCCTGAGCCCCTTGGCGCCCTGCAGCTTGATCAGGGCGAGGTCCTTGTCCGGGTCGGTGCCGACGATCTTCGCCTCGTACTTCTTCCCGTCGCTCATCGTGACCTGGATCTGGCTCGCGCCGCTGATCACGTGGTTGTTGGTGACGATCTCGCCGTCCTCCGTGATGACCACTCCGGAGCCGGTGCCCTGGCCGCCGCCGCTGCGGGTGTCGATCCGTACGACGGACGGGCTGACCGCCTCGGCCACACCGGCGACGGTGCCGGCCGAGGACTGGGAGATCGGGCTGCCGGGGAAGACGCTGCCGGTGGTGGACGAGCCACCCAGCAGGTGCTGTACGGCGGTGGCGGTGCCGCCGCCGACCACCGCGGCGGCGAGGGCGACCGCGACGAGCAGCGCGACCGGCCGCTTGGCGCGGACGGCGTGGGCCGGGCCGCCGACGGGGGCGGGGGCGAAGCCCGTGGCGTGTGCGGAAGGGCTTGCGGCGGGCGCCGTGGGCGGCTGCTGGTGCGCCTCGTACCAGCCGGGAGGGGCCGTCGGCGGCTGCTGCGGGGCGTAGGGCGGAGCGGGCGGGTACGCCCCGGTCTCCGGCCCCGCCGCGTCGGCGAAGTGGGCGAAGCGTTCGCGGCCGAACGGCGCGGCCTGGGACGGGCTGTTCTCCTGCGGATACTCGCCTTCGCGGCGGTGGCTCTCGGTCATGGTGATGACTCTGTCCGCGAATCATGAGAGCTTCCTGAGTAGCGGCTGAGAAGCCCGGCAGAAGGCTGTATGCCCGGTATGAGAACGTCTCCCGGCGCGCCTTGAGTGTTTGTCGTGCCCGTCGTGCCCGTCGTGTCCGTCGTGCCCTGAGCGTCTGCCGTGCCTGCCGTGCCTGCCGTGCCTGCCGTGCCTGCCGTGCCTTGAGCGTCTGCCGTGCCCGTCGTGCCCTACGGGCTCGCCGACTCCGCGCCCGCCCCGCGCTCAGCGGAAAGCGGCCGCGTTCCGGGCCGCCCACTGGGCGAACGTCCGTGCCGGCCGCCCCAGCACCCGCTCGACGTCAGTGCTCACCCGCTGCTCCAGATCGGAAGGCCCGCCCAGGATGTCGAGAGTGCCGTCCGCCACCGGCGCCGGCATGAACGCCAGCAGCTGCTCCCGGGCCTGGGCCCGGCTCAGCTCGGTGAACCGCACCTCTTCGCCGATCGCCGCGCCGATCGCCCGGGCCTGCTCCCGAGGAGTGATCGTTTCGGGGCCGGTGAGCTCGTACGTACGGCCGGCGTGGCCTGCCCGGTCCAGCAGTACGGCGGCGGCGACGCCCGCGATGTCCACGGGGTCGACCACCGGCAGCCCGATGTCTCCGAACGGCGCGGCGACCGTGCGTCCCGTGCGGACCGGTTCCGCCCATGCGTAGGCGTTGGAAGCGAAGCCGCCCGGCCGCAGGACGGTCCAGTCGAGCCCGGATTCCCGTACGGCGGCCTCGAAGGCCTTCAGGACGGCGTGCGAGGGGGCGGTGGGCCGGGTGCCGGTGATCTGGGAGGACTGTAGGACGAGGTGCCGGACGCCGGCGGCCTTGGCGGTGCCGATCAGTGCCTCCGGGTCGAGCCCTTCGCCGCCGCCGGCGATCAGTACGTAGAGGGCGTCGGCGCCGTCCAGGGCGGGCCGCAGGCTGTCGGGGACGGCGAGGTCGGCCGCGTGGGGGCGCACGGTGGTGGCGTGGTCGTGCGCGGCGACGGCGGGGCGCCGGGACACGGCGGTCACCTGCTCGCCGGCGGCGGCGAGCGCCTCGACGAGCGGGCGTCCGACGTTCCCGGTGGCTCCGGTGATCACGATCATGGCTGTCTCCATTCGTTGGGCGGGATGGCCCTTCGGGCTGCCTTGGGCTCCTTCTGACGTGACCAAGCCTGGAAGGGAAAGTGGCCATCTTCTGGCCACTTTTCCGGGAAATCGAGAGAAGATCGTTCGCATGCGAGCGGATCGGCTGATGGCGGCCCTGCTGTTCCTGCAGACGCGCGGACGCGTGACGGTGGCCGAGGTGGCGGCGGAGCTGGAGGTCTCCGAGCGGACCGCGCGGCGTGACCTGGAGGCCCTGGCCGCGGCCGGCGTGCCCGTCTACGCGACCCGGGGGCGGGGCGGCGGCTGGGCCCTGGTCGGGGGTGCCCGGACGGATCTGACCGGTTTGACCGAGCCGGAGATCCGGGCGTTGTTCCTGGTCACCGGCCCGTGGTCGGACTCGCCGGAGCTGCGCACAGCGCTGCGCAAGCTGGTTCGGGCATTGCCCGCGCCCTTGCGGTCGGGTGCGGAGGCGGCCTCACGGGCCGGCCACACCGACCCCGTGGACTGGTCGGGCACGCCCGCCGAACCGGCACCGGCTGAGCCGGCACCGGCCGAGCGGGCACCGGCCGAACCGGCTCCCGCGGTGGCGCCGACGCATCGGATGGCTCACCCGGCTCACGCGGCTCACACGAGTCCGACGGCTCCGGCTGCGCCCGGGCTCGCTCCGGGCGTCGTGGGCGTGGTGGGCGTGGTGGGCGTGCTGGAGCGTGCGGTGGTGGACGGCGTACAGGTCCGGCTCGGTTACGCGGCACCCGGCAGGCCGGTCCGGGTGCGTACGGTGCACCCGCTGGGCCTGGTCAGCAAGGCGGGGGCCCGCTATCTGCTGGCGAAGCCCGGCGACGGTGTCGGTGTCGGTGTCGGTGCCGGCGACGGTGCCGGTACCGGTACCGGATCACCGGAGCCCGGTGCCGAGGCTGTCGACCTGCGCATGTACCGGCTGGACCGGGTCACCTCGGCGGAGCCGACCGGTGCGCCGGTGGACCGCCCGGAGGGCTTCGACCTCGCCGCTGCCTGGCGGCAGCTGGCCGCACGGATGGAGGACCGGCTGGCCGCGGCCACCGTCCGGGTGCGCGCGGAACCGGACGCGGAGGGCCTGCTGCGGAGACTGTTCGGCGGGAACCTGAGGGTCACCGCCACCGGCCCGGACGGCCTGTCCGCCGAGGTGGACGGCCCGTCACCGGAGGTCGTGGCCGCCCGGCTGGCCGGCCTGGGAGCCCGCGTGGAGATCCTCTCTCCACCCGCGGCCCGCACCCACCTGTCCCGCCTGGCAGCAGCGCTCACCACCCTCTACGGCCCCCCGCCGCCCTGATCCCAGGGGAGCTCAGGCGCAGCTGCGGCTGTGCCTACGCGCAGCCGCAGCTGCGCCGGACCACCAGGGCCGACGGGAACTGCTTGAGGCGCTCGCGACGGGAGCCGGCCACCCGGACGGAGTCGTCCAGCACCAGGTCCACCGCGGCGCGGGCCA
Organism: Streptomyces sp. NPDC043853; assembly: GCF_056436025.1. NCBI lineage: Bacteria > Bacillati > Actinomycetota > Actinomycetes > Kitasatosporales > Streptomycetaceae > Streptomyces > Streptomyces sp. NPDC043853. Next base: position 576,480 of record NZ_JBWKDJ010000004.1, on the reverse strand, counting down.
TCGCCGGGCGGTCCGAGGCGACCGTCGTCAGCGGCGGGTCGGTCAGGCCGGCTTCCTTGACGTCGTCGAAGCCCGCGACCGCCAGCTCCGTCGGAACGTCGATGCGCAGCTCGCGCGCCGCCCGCAGCACGCCGATGGCCTGGTCGTCCGTCGCGCAGAAGATCGCCGGCGGCCGGTCCGGCCCGGAGAGGACCTCCATGGCCACCCGGTAGGCGTCGTAGCGGTTGTACGGGGCCTCGAAGAGGCGGCCCTCCACGGACCGCCCCGACTCCAGCATGGCGCGCCGCCAGCCCTCCACGTGGTCGGCGACCGGGTCGCCCACCGACGGGGTGTTCTCGACGCCGCCTATGCAGGCGACGTAGGGGTGGCCGTGTTCCAGCAGGTGGCGGGTGGCGAGCTGGGCGCCGCCGATGTCGTCGGTGACGACGGCGACGTCGTCGATGGCCTCGGGGCGCTCGTGCAGCAGCACGACGCGCGCGTCCCAGGCCTCGATCTCCGAGGCGGCCTGCTCGCTCATGCCCTGGCTGACCAGGATCAGGCCGGAGACCCGCATGCCGAGGAAGGCCCGCAGGTAGTGGACCTCGCGCTCGGTGCGGTAGTCGGAGTTGCCGACCAGGACCATCTTTCCGCGCTCGGCGGCGGCCTGCTCGACCGCGTGTGCCATCTCCGCGAAGAACGGCTGGCGGGCATCGGGGACGATCATGCCTATGAGGTCGGTGCGCCGTGAGGCCATCGCCTGGGCGACCCGGTCGGGCCGGTACCCCAGTTCCTTGATCGCAGCGAGGACACGCTCGCGCGTGGCCGGGGCGACCGGCCTGGGTCCGTTGTTGATGACGTACGACACGACAGCGGTGGAAGTACCCGCCAGTCGCGCTACGTCATCCCGCGTCACCTTGGCCACGCGCGAAGTCTACGCGGGGTGACCTGCCTCTGGGCAGGCCGTCCTGCTGAGTGGACCGCGACGGGCCGCCTGGACCACCGTCCGCCGAGCGGGGGACGGCTGTCCAAGCCTTCGCGCCGGGCCTTCGCCATGCCTTCGTCAGGCCTTCGTCAGGCCTTCGTCGGGCCTTCGTCGGGTTTTCGCGCCGAGTCCTCGCGCCGAGTCCTCGCGCCGAGTCCTCGCGCCGAGTCCTCGCGCCGAGTCCTCGCGCCGAGTCCTCGCGCCGAGTCCTCGTGCCGAGTCCTCGAGCTAAGCCTTCGCGGGGGCGGGCTTCCGGGTGGCCTCGGCCGTACGGTCGCCGCCTTCGGTGCGGTCGCTGCCTTCGGTGCGTTCGTTGCGATCCGTGCGATCCGTGCGATCCGTGCGCGAAGTGCGGTCGGCGCGTTCGCTTCGTTCGCCGCGTTCGGACTTCTCCGGCGACGAGACGAAACGGTAGCCGACGTTCCGCACGGTGCCGATCAGGGATTCGTGCTCGGGGCCGAGCTTCGCGCGCAGTCGCCGTACGTGGACGTCCACCGTGCGGGTGCCGCCGAAGTAGTCGTAGCCCCAGACCTCCTGCAGGAGCTGCGCCCGCGTGAACACCCGGCCCGGGTGCTGCGCGAGGTACTTCAGCAGCTCGAACTCCTTGAAGGTCAGGTCCAGCACCCGGCCCTTCAGCTTCGCCGAGTACGTGGCCTCGTCGACGGACAGGTCGCCGTTGCGGATCTCCATGGGGGAGTCGTCCGAGCCCAGCTGCTGCCGGCCGGTGGCCAGCCGGAGCCGCGCCTCCACCTCGGCGGGACCGGCGGTGTCCAGGAGTACGTCGTCGATGCCCCAGTCGGCGGTGACGGCCGCCAGGCCGCCCTCGGTCACGACCAGGATCAGCGGGCACCCGGGCCCGGTGGAGCGGAGGAGCTGGCAGAGGGAGCGGACCTGCGGCAGATCGCGCCGGCCGTCGACGAGGATCACGTCCGCGCCCGGGGTGTCCACCAGGGCCGGCCCCTCGGCGGGCGCCACCCGGACGTTGTGCAGCAGGAGTCCGAGGGCGGGCAGCACCTCGGTGGACGGCTGCAAGGCGTTGGTCAGCAGCAGAAGGGAGCTCATCGCGCCGACCTCCCCGCCCGGGTGATCGCACGTTCGTGCAGGAATGGCTGGCCCATCACGTCGGTTCCTCCTCGGTCCCGTCGAGGACGTGCTCTTGCTCTTGCTCGCTTGCTCTGTACGGCTGCGGGCCCCGCGCCCTGAGGTCCGCATGGATTCCACTGTTCGCACTTCGTTCAACGTGCAGAAAGCACAAAAGGACCCGGGGGGCTACGTTGCCCGGATCCTCTTCCCGCCCAGAATAGCCCGCCGGGGCTCGTCCGGCCGAGGGCGCCCGGGGCACCAGTTCTGTGGTTCGCACCACCCTGAGGGGCCTCGGCGGGGGTTTCCGGCCCTGCCCGTGCCCTGCTCACGGCCTGCCCGTGCCCTGCTCACGGCCTGCTCATGCCCTGCTCATGGCCTGCTCGCGCCCTGCTCGTGCGCGGTTTCACCGGTTCGGCGGGCCGTCCTTCGGGGACGCCTGAGCGGGTCGGCGCACGGGTCGGCGCACGGGGGGCGCGCGGAGGCACACCCGTGCCGGGAGCGTGAGGCGTCATCATGGAGCGGACGGCACGGGGCCGACGAGAGGAGTCGCAGTGGCAGCGGGAACCATCCGCTACTGGGCGGCGGCGAAGGCCGCGGCCGGGATGGCGGAGGAGCCGTACGCGGCACAGACACTGGCCGAGGCGCTCGACGCCGTGCGCGCCGCGCACCCCGGGGAGCTGGCCCAGGTCCTGCGGCGTTGCTCGTTCCTGGTGGACGGGCACCAGGTGGGCAAGCGCAGCCATGACGAGATCCTGCTGACCGAGGGCGGCACCGTCGAGGTCCTGCCGCCGTTCGCGGGTGGGTGACCGGTCCGCGATGAGCAGTCCCGAGAACCACGGCCACTCCGAGCAGTACGGCGGGCCGCAGCAGCCTCAGATGCCGGAGCAGCCTCAGATGCCGGAGCCACCGCAGATGCCGCAGCCGCCGCATCCGGAAGAGCTGCAGCAGCCGCTGCCGCACGACCCCTACGCCACCCAGACATGGCAGAGCCAGACCTGGGACACCACCTACCAGCCGGTGCTGGGCACAGCGCCCGGTCAGGTCCCGGGCCAGGTCCCGGCGCCGGGGGCCGGTCCTGAGCAGGCCCAGTCGCTGGCCGCGCCCGACAGCTGGTTCCGGGAGGAGCCGGCCGGCGGGCGTTACGAGGCGGGGCAGTCGGTCCCGCAGGCGGACCCGTGGTCCGCGCAGCCGTACCGGCCGCAGGCCGCCGGGTCCGACGGGACCCCGCCGTCGTACGACGGAGCCGCGTACCCGGCGCAGGGCCAGGCCCATGGCCAGGCCCATGGCCATGGTCATGAGGCACCGGTACAGCCGGGGCCGCAGCCCCTGGCGCCGGAGGACTGGTTCCGGGACCCCGCACCCGGCGCCTCCCCGGCCGCCGATCCGGCGGTGGCCCAGACCGCTTACCTGCCTCCGGTGCAGGCAGGTCCGGCCCAGGTGCCGCCGCAGGGCCACGTTCCGGGCGGCGGGGACCAGGCCCAGGTCCAGCCCGAGGCTCAGGTCCACCCCCAGGCTCAGGCTCCCGGGTACGCGGATCCGTACTCGGGCGTCGGCGCAGCGTCCGGCATGGACATGGGCATGGGCATGGGCATGGGGCAGGCGCCTTACGGAGCTCCGTACGAGGACCCTTACGCCGTGCAGGGCGGGACGCAGGGTGCCGCCGCTGCCGCCGAGACCGCCTACCTGCCGCCCTACCAGGAGTCGTCGGCCGGTCCGGTGCAGTCGGGGGCGCAGTCCGTGGCCCCCGAGAGCTGGTTCCGGGATCCGGAGCCCGGTACTTCCCCGGCCGCCGATCCGATGGTGGCCCAGACCGCGTACCTGCCTCCGGTGCAGGCCGACGCTGCGGCGGTGCCGCCGCAGGGACAGGGGCCGGGGGGCGAGGTGCCTGCCGCGGCGGAGACCGCGTACCTGCCGCCGTACCCGGGCGACGGGCAGATCGGGGAGGCCGGGCAGGTCCGGCAGGCAGGGGAGGCTGGGCAGGTCGGGCAGGTCGCCGAGGCGGCGGCCGGTGCCGAGGCCTACTCCACGCCCACCCTCGCCGGCACCACGCGTCCCACGCGGGACCCGAGCCAGGCCCGCGCCGAGGGCCGGTCGCCGATCATCGACCCCGGTCCGCAGTCCGCCCTGCTCACCGCCGTGCTCGGGGTGCTGCTCGCCGGCGCCGCCGCGATCGGGGACCTGGCGCTGCTGGTGCCCCTGGTGCTGTTGCAGGGTCTCACCGCGGCCGGCTGGTTCCGGCTGAACGGTATGTGGCCCGCCCGTCAGGGCATCGCCCTCGCCTTCGCGGGAGCGGTCGTCGCCGACATCGCGGTGCTCGCCGTGGGCGGGTCCAACGGACCGGGTGCCGTGATCGGGACCCTGGGCGCCTGGGTGCTGCTCACGCTGGTGCTCCAGCTGCGCAGCCACGCAGACCCCGACGAGCGCATGTACGGCCTGATGGCTTCGGTGGCCTCCGCCGCGCTGGCGATCGTGTGCGCCGGGTTCCTGGCCGCGGACTCCGCCGCGGTGACGGTTGGCGCGACCGCCGTCGCCGTGGCCGTGTTCACCCGCGCGCTGCCGCTGCCGCCGGCACCGTCTGTCGGGATCTCGCTGGCCGCCGCGGCCGGCGCGGGTCTGGCGTTGGGCGGGCTGACGTCGGTCGGCGCCGGTGGTGCCCTGGTCGGCCTGGCCGCAGGGGTGTGCGCGCTGATCGGTTTGCGGGTGGCTGCATACGACTACCCCTCGAAGTTCGTCCATATGACGGCGGGGGTTGCCCTGCCGCTGGCCGCTGCCGCCCCTGCGGTTTACCTGATGGGACGCGTGGTCAACTAGCTACCCGTACGTAAATGATCACGAGGGGGAACGGATGGACACGGCGACACCGGCAGGTACGGCGGCTGGATCGGGTGCTGGATCGGGATCGGGATCGGGCGTGGGTCCGGGTCCGGGTTCGGGTGCGGGTTCGGGTGCGGGTTCGGGTGCGGGTTGGGGTCCGGGTGGGGGAGCTGCGCCTGGGCCGATACCCGGGCCCGGCGGTCCCGGCGTTCCCGGTGCCGGCGGGGCGGGCTACGGGGTCGGTGGCGGGCCGGGGGCCCAGGCTGCGCGGCCGGGGCCACGCAGGGGGCTGCGCGTCGTACGGGCCCTGGTGATCGCCGGGCTGGTGCTCGGCGGGCTGTTCGTCGCCGCCGACCGGCTGGCCGTGGGGTACGCGGAGGACCGGATCGCGGAGAAGATCAATTCCTCCGGTCGCGGCGGGGACGGCGGCACCGAGGTGGAGATCGACGGCTTCCCGTTCCTGACGCAGGCCATGAGCCACCGGCTGGACCGGGTCGATGTCCGCCTCAAGGGCGTCCAGACCACCACGTCCGACGGCCACCGGATGCGGATAGCGCAGCTCGACACCCGCTTCCATGACGTGAAGCTGTCCGACGACTATTCCGGTGGGACCGCGAGCCGGGCCGATGGCACGGCGAGGGTGGTGTACGAGGACCTGACCCGGGCGTCGACGAGCGGGGCCACGGTCGCCTACGGCGGGTCGCCGGGCAAGGTGAAGGTGACCGCGGGGGTGAGCCTGCTGGGCCGGACGATCACGCGCAGCGTGATCTCCACCATCACCCTGGTCGACGGTGACACGGTCCGGGTGCGCGCCGACGCGGTGCCCGGCGAGGGCATTCCGGGGATCGAGGAGATGGTCCGGGAGAAGACCGACTTCGATCGGGAGTTGGAGGGCCTCCCGGCCGGCCTCACCCTCTCGTCCCTGACCTCGGACAAGGACGGTCTCGCCCTGACCCTGACCGGAGCGAAGGTCTCTCTGACTTCTGGGTGATGAGGCGCTGCGTTCCCGCTCCAGTCCCCGCCCCCTGCCTTGGGGGTGGGGGCGGGGGCGGGGGCGGGGACCCGGGACGGGGAGCCGGGGCAGTGCCCCGCTACGGGGCTGGGGTGGCCCCCGGAAAGGGACCGGGGGTGGAGCCCAGGACGGGGCTGGGCCAGAGCCCCGGGACGGGGCCTGGGGCGGAGCCCCGGGACGGTGGCTGGGCAGGGCCCGAGACGGGGTCTGGGGCGGAGCCCCAGTTTCGGGAAGGGGCGGGGTGGGGGAATCGCCCCGCAGGGACCCCGGCCGCGCACACGGAGCCGGGTTCGGCTGGGCGGGAGCGAGGAGCTCCGGGGGCTGCCCGTCAGTCCCAGTGTCATTACGTGCCGGCCGTCGGCGTCAAGGGCGCTCCCGTTGGTCGCGTCGGCAAGCCGATGGCCCTTCGGGCCCCCCTTGACGCCGACGGCCGTCACGCAACGACAAGGACTGTCGGGCCGCCCCCGGGGGATGGCATGGAGGGACCGAGGCCACATTCGCTCCGGCGTTGGCGGGCACGAGCAGCGGCTCCGCTCGGCCAGCCGCCCTCCGGGCGGGCACGGAAGTGAAGTGGATCAGATCTACGCAATTTGGGCCGGTCCGGGCGCACCAACTCGCTACGCGCTCCTGCCGGCCGGCGGATGCGGGCCGTCGGTGGCCGGGCATGGACCGCCGACGATCGCTACGCGCTTCGGGCGGTCGGCGGGTGCGGATTCCGGGCGTGGCGCGGACTGTGGCCGCATAGTGAGACGGGCTGGTCCGATCCGTAGAAGCGTGGGGGGCGGCGGGGAGGTCGCAGCCCCTCCCGGCCTGCCCGGATGAGGCCTGCGTCCCGACATTCGGACAATCCTGTCTCGGTATATGACACGCCGGTGACAGCGCGGGCGTTTCGTCCCTACGATCCATGCCCATGAAGCGAATGCAGGCGGACCTCACGAAGCGGCGGGCAGTAGACCTGTGTCGCGTCGCCGCCATGCTCTGTCGCTGACCGAGCGCGACGCACACCGTCGCTCCCGACGCCGTACGACGTGCGGATGTACGACGTACCCGGCCGGTACGGACGTACCCCGTTCGCAGGCCTTTCTCGCGTGACCGCACGCCTTCTTTCCAGCGCCGCCCCGCGTGGGAACACCCGGGCGCACCCGGATTCACGCAGCACCCGCAGCACAGCCCCGCCGAACACTGCCCCGGAGGAGAACACCATGAGCCGCAGCGACGTCCTCGTCGACGCCGACTGGGTCGAGGCCCACCTGGACGACCCGAAGGTCGTCATCGTGGAGGTGGACGAGGACACGTCCGCCTACGACAAGAACCACATCCGCAACGCCGTCCGGATCGACTGGAAGCAGGACCTCCAGGACCCGGTGCGCCGCGACTTCGTGGACCAGGAGGGCTTCGAGAAGCTCCTCTCCGCCAAGGGCATCGGGAACGACGACACCGTCGTTCTCTACGGCGGCAACAACAACTGGTTCGCCTCCTACGCGTACTGGTACTTCAAGCTCTACGGCCACCAGGACGTCAAGCTCCTCGACGGCGGCCGCAAGAAGTGGGAGCTCGACTCCCGTGACCTGGTCGACGGCGCCGAGGTCCCGCAGCGCGCGGCCACCGAGTACAAGGCCAAGGCGCAGGACACCTCCATCCGTGCCTTCCGCGACGACGTCGTGGCGGCCATCGGCGCCAAGAACCTGGTCGACGTCCGTTCGCCCGACGAGTTCTCCGGCAAGCTGCTCGCCCCGGCGCACCTCCCGCAGGAGCAGTCGCAGCGTCCCGGCCACGTGCCGAGCGCCCGCAACATCCCGTGGTCGAAGAACGCCAACGACGACGGCACCTTCAAGTCCGACGAGGAGCTCACCGCCCTCTACGAGTCCGAGCAGGTGGACCTGGCGAAGGACACCATCGCCTACTGCCGCATCGGTGAGCGCTCCGCGCTGACCTGGTTCGTGCTGCACGAGCTGCTGGGCCAGGAGAACGTCAAGAACTACGACGGCTCGTGGACCGAGTACGGCTCCCTGGTCGGCGTGCCGATCGAGCTCGGCGCCAATAAGTAATTTTTCGGGCAAGCGCGACCCGTAGTACGAACTCTCTAGGACAGGACAGAGAACATGTGTGGAGCTCAGATCGGCGGACCCGACATCACGACGCTCAAGCCGGGCGAGACGGCCATCCAGGGCCAGGTGACCAAGGATGGCGAGCCGGTGACCGGCTACGTCCGGCTGCTGGACTCGACCGGTGAGTTCACCGCCGAGGTCCCGACCTCGGCCACCGGCCAGTTCCGCTTCTACGCCGCGACGGGTAGCTGGACGCTCCGGGCGCTGGTCCCGGGCGCCAAGGCGGACCGTACCGTCGTCGTCGCCGAGGCCGGCGGCGTGACGGACGTCGCCATCGCCGTCTGACCGACGGCACACCGAACGGCCGAAGGGCCGCACCCCCGGGGGTTGGACGCCACTGGACCGGGGTGCGGCCCTTCGTGCCGTTCTACGCTGGAGGCATGTACGCCCGACGCCGACGCGTGTACTTCCTGCTCATGGGCGGATGCCTTCTTCTTTTCGTTTCCGCCTGGGCTTTCGTGCGGCTGTGGTCGGTGGAGGTGGCCGTGGCGATGTGCGTGGTGGCGATGGTCATCCCGCCGGTCGCGGCGATCCTCGCGAACCGGCGCGGTCCGGACGACCGCTGGTGGGACGACCCCTCGGGCGACCCGCAGTCCGATGAGTGGTGGGACGAGCTGGACGGGAAACCGCGGCGCCGGGGGGATGCCGAACCGTGATCCGGGGGCGTACGACCGCCTCCCCTCCGCAGTGGTCATGCGTGTGCGCAGGTGCCTGCGCCTCAAGCCCTGAGTCCTGGCCGAGTACGCGGACACGTCCCGCACCGGAGGCCGTGCGCAGTCCGGGGACGTCAAGGCCCTGGTCCTGCAGACCCGCAAGCGGGGTGAGCCCGCCGCCGTGCCGTTCCACCGGACGGTGATCCTGCAGAACCGGCTGCTCGGCCAGCCGCCACCCGGCGTACGGCCTACCTCGCAGAGTGGGCCGGACCGCGGGCCAGTAGGCTTGTGGACCGGCCCACCGCGCCAACCGAACCGAACCCCTCATCGAGGAGCACCCCGTGCTTGAGGCAGTCTTCACCTCCCTGCTGGTCCTGGTCTGCGTCGGCGTCCTCGCCTTCACCGTGCTGGCCGTGACGAAGCTCTACCAGGGCCAGCGCTGACCCTCGGTCCACCCACCCCTCCCACAGATCGCCTGAGCTGAGCAGCCACCCATGATCCAGATCCCGTCCGACCTGAACCCGGGCCTCGTCCCCCTCGCCTTCCTCCTCGGCACCTGGGAGGGCGCGGGCGTCTTCGACTTCCCCGGCGACGAGAAGTGCAACTTCGGCCAGGAAGTCGTCTTCAGCCACGACGGCCGGGACTTCCTGGAGTACAACTCGCACACCTGGGTGCTCGACACCGAGGGCAACAAGGTGCGCCCGCTGGAGTCGGAGTCCGGCTACTGGCGCATCGACAAGGACCGCCAGATCGAGATCGTGATGGTCCGCGACGCCGGTGTCGTCGAGGTCTGGTACGGCGAGCTCGCCGAGGGCAAGCCGCAGATCGACGTCGTCACCGACGCCGTCGCGCGCACCGAGGCCTCGGGCCCGTACAGCGGCGGCAAGCGGCTCTACGGCTACGTGAAGAGCGACCTGATGTGGGTCGGCGAGAAGGCCACCCCCGAGGTCGAGCTGCGTCCGTACATGTCGGCGCAGCTGCGGAAGGTCGTCACCCCCGAGGAGGTCGCCGAGATGGCGCGCAACCTCCCGGACATGCCGGACGACGGCATCGCCTTCTTCCGCTGAGCCGGAGCGCCAGGAGGGATCACGGGTCCGCCGTGATCCCCCCTCCGCCATGCTCCGCCCGCCCTTACACTGGGCGGGTGGCGAGCACCGACTGGAAGAGTGACCTGCGGCAGCGCGGCTACCGGCTGACCCCTCAGCGCCAGCTCGTGCTGGAGGCCGTCGACACGCTGGAGCACGCCACCCCGGACGAGATCCTCGCCGAGGTGCGCAAGACCGCCTCCGGCGTGAACATCTCCACCGTCTACCGGACCCTGGAGCTCCTGGAGGAGCTCAAGCTGGTCTCGCACGCCCATCTGGGCCACGGCGCGCCCACGTACCACCTCGCCGACCGGCACCACCACATCCACCTGGTGTGCCGCGACTGCGGTGACGTCATCGAGGCCGATCAGCACGTCGCCGACGAGTTCATCGCCAAGCTCCGCGACACCTTCGGCTTCGAGACCGACATGAAGCACTTCGCGATCTTCGGCCGCTGCCGGAAGGACGCCGCCAAGCACCCCGAGGAGCAGTCGTAGGCTTGGCCTATGACCAGCCCTTTGCTTGATCTGCCCGGCGCCGTGGCGGCCGAAGGCCGTGACGAAGGAGTCGCCGCCCATTACGGAGAGCTGTACGGCGAACAGCGTGCCCTCGCCGACGGCCGCGGCTTCGTCGACCTCTCCCACCGCGGTGTCATCACCGTCACCGGACCGGAACGGCTGAGCTGGCTGCACCTGCTGCTCACCCAGCACGTCACCGAGCTGTCGCCCGGGGAAGCCACCGAGGCGCTGATCCTCTCCGCGAACGGGCACATCGAGCACGCCCTCTACCTCGTGGACGACGGGGAGACGACCTGGGCGCACGTGGAGCCCGGCACCCAGGAGGCGCTGACGGCCTATCTGGAGTCGATGAAGTTCTTCTACCGGGTGGAGGTCGCCGACCGCACCGCCGACTTCGCGGTCGTGCACCTGCCGGCCGGTTCCATCGCCGAGCTCGACAAGGAGCTCGTCGTCCGGGAGACCCCGGCCGGCCGGGACGTCTTCCTGCCGCGCGAGCGCCTGCGGGAGTTCGCCGCCGCGCACGGCCCCGCCGCCGGACTGCTCGCCTACGAGGCGCTGCGCGTGGAGGCGCACCGGCCGCGCCTGGGCCTGGAGACCGACCACCGGACCATCCCGCACGAGCTGGGCTGGATCGGCACCGCCGTGCACCTGCAGAAGGGCTGCTACCGGGGTCAGGAGACGGTCGCCCGCGTCCACAACCTGGGGAAGCCGCCGCGCCGGCTGGTGTTCCTGCACCTGGACGGCTCCGAGGTGCTGCTGCCGCCCCACGGGGCGCCCGTACGGCTGGCCGCCGACGGCCCCGAGGGCCGTCAGCTGGGCTTCGTCACCACCGCGGTGCGGCACCACGAGCTCGGGCCGATCGCGCTCGCGCTGGTGAAGCGGAACGTGCCGGTGGACGCGGCGCTGCTCGCTGGGACGACGGCGGCCGCGCAGGAGGTCGTCGTCGCGCCGTAGCCCGGTCCCGCCCCGGCCCGTCGGGTCCGGGGCTTCCGCGGCTACATCTCCAGGAGCACGGTGAACGGGCCGTGGTTCGTCAACGAGACCCGCATGTCCGCGCCGAACCGGCCCGTCTCCACCGTCGCGCCCAGCGCCCGCAGCTGTGCCACCACCTCGTCGACCAGCGGCTCCGCGACCGGGCCGGGCGCGGCGGCGTTCCAGGTGGGCCGACGGCCCTTACGGGCGTCCCCGTAGAGCGTGAACTGGGAGATCACCAGCAGTGGCGCACCGGTGTCGCTACAGGACTTCTCCGCCTCCAGGATCCGCAGCGACCACAGCTTGCGCGCCAGCTGCGCGGCCTTCTCCGGGGTGTCCTCGTGGGTCACCCCGACCAGCACGCACAAGCCCTCGCCGACGATCTCGCCCACGGTCTCACCGGCGACCACGACGCTCGCGCCGTCCACCCTCTGCACCACTGCTCGCATACCACCTGTGTATCAGGCGTGCACCCGTCCGGGGCCGATCGGGTGGAGTGGACCTGCACCGGCACCGCCCTCAGTGGCACGATGCACGAAGGCGGTGCCCCATGCACCGGTCGAGGGGACGGACACGTTCGTATGAATACTTCTGGTACCTCTGCAGCCGCAGGCTCCGTGTCGGCGGTACGGCCGCCCGCGCAGCGCAGCACGGACGCCCAGGCGCCCCCGCAGGCACCCGGTGTGCACGGGCTCGGACTGCCCGAACTGCGGGCGCTGCGCCGGGACGCCCAGCGCGACGAGGCCGATCTCAGCTACATCCGCAGACTCCTGCAGGGCCGCATCGACATCCTCCGGGCCGAACTGGCCCGGCGCACCGACCCGGAGGCCCCGGTGGTCGTGGTGGACCGGCTGTCCGAGATCCTCACGGACGCCCCCTCCACCCGCAGTGCCTCCGCCCGGCACGTCACCCTGGGCACCCCGCACAGCGAGGAGTTCCGGCTGCTGGCGGCGGAGATGCTGGCCGATGTGGAACTGTCCGACCTGGCCGCCCGTACCGACGGCGAACTGCACGACGCGATGGGCCGGCTGGTCGGGTACGAACAGCAGGTCTCGCGGCGCCGGCAGCAGCTGCAACGTACGGCGGACGACTGCAGCGCGGAGATCACCCGGCGCTACCGGGAGGGCGAGGCACAGGTCGACGACCTGCTGACGTGACGGCCGGCGACGGGGATTTCGGCCCGCGAAATTGGCGCGACCGGTCGGGCGATCGGCGTCTAGCGTGGGCCGAATGACCGCTGACATCCGTCGTGTCGCCGATATCCGCACCGTCGCCGAACCCGAACTGGCCGAGTGGCTGCGCTGCGTGCAGACCGCTTTCCTCAACTCGCCCGTCGTGACGGACGGGGACCTCGCCCAGCGTCTCAAGTACAACGATCTGGACCGCACCGTGGGCGCCTTCGACCCGGACACCGGCCGCTGCGTCGGCACCTTCCGGACCTTCGCCCAGGAGCTGACCGTGCCGGGCGGCGCCGTGCTCCCGTCGGCCGCCGTCACCAACGTGACCGTGTTGCCCACGCACCGCCGCCGGGGCCTGCTGACCCGGATGATGGCGGCCGGGCTGGCCGAGGCCAAGGAGCGCGGGGACGCCTTCGCGACCCTGATCGCCGCCGAGTACCCGATCTACGGCCGCTACGGGTTCGGGCCCGCCGCCTGTCTGGCGGAGTGGGAGATCGACGTCCCGCGCACCGGCCTCGACCCGCGCCGGTCCGTCCCCGCGGACGGCGGCCGGATCGACCTGGTGGACGCGGCCGAGGCCGGGCGGGTGGGACCGGTGCTGCACGAACGGCTCCGGAGGTCCGTCGCCGGCATGGTCAGCCGCAACGAGCGCTTCTGGAACCTGGCCCTCGGCCTGGAGGTCCTGGACTCCCGGCCCTACCGGGATCAGTACTTCGCCGTGTACCGGTCGCCGGAGGGCGAGGTCCAGGGCATCGCCGCCTACCGGGCGGACGACCACTGGACGGACGCCAAGGTCCCCCTGAACACGGTCCGGGTCAGCGAGCTGCTCGCGGTCACCCCGGCCGCCGAGCGGGCGCTGTGGCACTACCTGTGCTCGATCGACTGGGTGATGAAGGTCCGCACCGGTTACCGGGCCCCGGACGACCTCGTCCCGCTGCTGCTGCCCGACCCGCGGTCGGCCCGCACGGTGACCGCCGCCGACCAGCTGTGGGTGCGCGTGCTGGACGTCGTACGGGTCCTGGAGGCGCGGACGTACGCGGCGCCGGGGGAGCTCGTGCTGGAGGTCGAGGACCCGGCCGGCCTGGCCGGCGGCCGGTACCGGCTGGACGCGGGCGCGCGCAGCTGTGTCCGCACGGACGCGGAGCCGGACCTGACCCTGGGCGTGTCCGAGCTGGGCAGCCTCTGCCTGGGCGACGAGTCCGTGACGCGGCTGGTGGCGCTGGGCGGTGTGACGGAACACCGGGCGGGCGCCGCGGCCCTCGCCGAACTGGTCTTCCGTACCGCCCGCCGCCCGTGGTGCCCGGACATCTTCTGAGCGTGCGGGCAGGGGAGTCGGAAGTGCGGGCCGGGGAGGCGGAAGTGGAAGGGGAGAGGGACCGAGTGGGCAACGCCTGGGTGGTGGACACCCTGCGCGCGGCGGGCTGCGTGTTCGCCGAGGAAGAGGCCGCTCTGCTGGAGGAGGCGGCCGCGGAAGGCGGCGACCTGCGCGCGCTGGTCGCCCGCAGGGCCGGGGGCGAACCCCTCGAACACGTGGTGGGCTGGGCGGAGTTCTGCGGGCTGCGGATGGCCGTGGGCGAGGGCGCGTTCGTACCGCGCCGCCGCACCGAATTCCTGGTCGAGGAGGCGGCCGCGCTCGTCCGGCCCGGCTCGGTGGTGGTCGACCTGTGCTGCGGGGTCGGCGCGGTGGGCGCGGCCGTGGCGGCCGCCGTGCCCGGCACGGAACTGCACGTCGCGGACATCGACCCGGTCGCGCTCGGCTACGCCCGCCGGAACGTCGCCCCGTACGGCGGCCGCGTCCACCGGGGCGACCTGTACACGGCCCTGCCGGCGGAGCTGCGCGGCCGGATCGCGCTGCTGGTGGTCAACGCCCCGTACGTGCCGACCGGTTCGATCCCGCTGCTGCCGCCGGAGGCCCGGGACCACGAGCCGGTGACCGCCCTGGACGGCGGCCCGGACGGGCTGTCGGTGCAGCGCCGGGTGGCGGCGGAGGCCGCGTCCTGGCTCGCCCCGGGCGGCCGGCTCCTGATCGAGACGAGCGCCCGCCAGGCCCCGGACACCGCCTCCGCCATGACCTCGGGCGGCCTGGCGGTCCGGGCGTCCTCCTCGGAGGAGTGGTCGGCGACCGTGGTGATCGGCACGGCACCGAGCTGACGGGAACCGGTCCGGGCCCCTCCGCCCTACGCCCTCCGCCCTCCGCCTTACGCGTACTCGGCGCGGGGCCCGGCCAGCCGGTCGGCGACGGAGAGCAGCCAGGCGCTCGCCGCGTACGGGGCGGGCGGGTCGACCTCCATGCCGAGTTCGGCCACGCCGACGGCGTAGTCGACCTCCTCGAGCCCGAGGGCGAGTAGCTCGCGCAGCTCTCCGACGAGCCGGGCGACCAGCGTCGGGTGCGCCGTCCGCGCGTAGTCGAGGACGGCCGCGTCGTGGTCCTCGAACTCGTCGGGCATGTCCTGGGAGAACCAGCCGCCGAGGAACTGTCCGAGCTCGGGGAAGCGGGCGTGCCATTCCCAGTGCGTCTCCGGCAGGGCGGCGGGCGGCGGGACCTGCCCCTCCTCGATGCTCCGCCGGATGTGGTCGGCGAGCAGGACCAGCCAGTCCTGGATCTCGGACTCGGGCAGGCCGACGTCCGGTACCGGGTAGAAGTGTCCAGATCCCCGGCGAGCGTCTTGAGTTTGCTGCCGTCCACCGCAAGGTCTGCCGCGGCACCTGGTGTGCCCGCAGTGGCGGCCGAACTCCCCGCATCGGGCGAAGCGTTCACCGTGTCCCTCCCCGGATGTGGTCAGCGGGTGATCACCTTGCCGACGTTAGCAAATGTGTACGACGGTGGGGGTGGGAGATGGCGCAAGCGGTGTGCTTGCAAAAGTTAGCGGGGTGCGGGAGGATCGGGATATGGCATCCCTCAATGTCGGGAATCTCGGCGAGTACCTGCGCGAGCAGCGCAGGCAGGCGCAGCTCTCGCTGCGTCAGCTGGCCGATGCGGCCGGGGTGTCGAATCCGTATCTCAGCCAGATCGAGCGGGGACTGCGGAAGCCGAGCGCGGAGATCCTGCAGCAGCTGGCCAAGGCGCTGCGGATCTCGGCGGAAACGCTGTACGTGCAGGCCGGGATCCTCGACGAGCGGGACCGGGACGAGGTCGAGACGCGTGCCGCGATCCTGGCGGATCCCTCCATAACCGAGCGGCAGAAGCAGGTACTGCTGCAGATCTACGAGTCGTTCCGCAAGGAGAACGCGGCCGACGCGAGCGAGCGCCACGACGAGGTGCCGCCCCCGAACTGAATCGCGATCCCGGAGGATCATCAAGCATGGCCATCGCCGATGACCTGAAGAAGACCCTGACCGACCCGACCCCCCTCTACTTCGCCGCCGGCACGGCCGACCTGGCCGTGCAGCAGGCCAAGAAGGTTCCGGGGCTCATCGAACAGCTGCGGGCCGAGGCCCCGGCGCGCATCGACGCGGTGCGCAACACCGATCCCAAGGCCGTGCAGGAGCGGGCCAAGGAGGACCTGGAGGCGGTCGCCGCCAAGGTCGTCGAGGTGGTCGGTGTGATCGGGACGATCGACCCGAAGAAGCTCGACGCGAGGAAGCTCGGGGAGACCGCCCAGGACCTGGCGCTGCGCGGGGTCGGGGTGGCCGCCGAGTACGCGGTCCGCGCCAAGGAGACGTACGACCGGGTGGCCGAGCACGGCGAGCAGGCCGTCCGCACCTGGCGCGGCGAGGTCGCCGAGGAGATCGTCGTGGTGGCCGCGGCGGTCGAGCCGGACGCCGCCGAGCCCGCTTCCGGTTCCGCCGAGGAGCCCGCCGAGGGCGCTGCGGAGGAGAAGCAGGCGAAGAAGGGCACGGCGCGGAAGCCCGCCGCGAAGAAGACCGCCGCGGCCGCCGAGGGCGCCGAGGGCTGAGGGCCGGCCCGGGCGGGAAGCCGACCGGGCGCGCGACGGGCGGGGCACCTTTCCGGTGACCCGCCCGTTCCCTCTGTAGCGTGGAGGGGAAAGAGGTCAGAGCCGGGATCGTCCGATGTGGTGAGGCGGTAGAGGGGCATGTTGATTCAGGGGTTCGAATCCTTCGTGGGGCTGCTCGGGCTCGCCATGTTGGTGCTGGCCGTCGTCGCCTTCGTGTTCGCGCTGCTGGCCCGTGAGGACGCCTACCGGGCGGCGGACAAGCAGACGAAGACGTTCTGGCTGGTGATCCTCGGCATCACGGTCCTGGTGGACCTGTTCCTGGGGATGCTGTTCCTGCAGATCGCGGGACTCATCGCGACGATCGTGTTCATGGTGGACGTGCGGCCGGCGCTCAAGCAGGTGTCCGGCGGAGGCCGGCGCGGCAGCAGCAGTGACGGGCCGTACGGGCCCTACAACGGCAACCGGTAGGAGCGCGCCGCCTCCGGCGGCCCGGCCGTGGCGGCTCCCGTCCCGGCGGCTCAGACCGCCGAGCGGCCCAGCATGACCACCGCGACGTCATCGGTCAGCTCGCCGCCGTTCAGGCGGCGGGCCTCGGTGACGGCCGCCTCCAGCAGCCCCTCGCCGTGCAGGCCGCGCTCCAGGTGGCGGTTGATCATCTCGACCATGCCGTCCTGTCCGAGCCGCTCCCGGCCCTGGCCGATCCGGCCCTCGATCAGCCCGTCGGTGTAGAGCATCAGGCTCCAGGCGCCGCCCAGCTCCACCTGCCGGCGGGGCCAGCGGGCGCCCGGCAGCAGGCCCAGGGCCGGGCCGCTGTTCTCGTACGGCAGCAGCCGCGCGGGCCGGCCCGGTCCGCCGATCAGCAGCGGCGCCGGGTGGCCGGCCAGACAGAGGCCGGCACGGCGGCCGTCGGGGGAGATGTCGACGGTGCAGAGCGTCGCGAAGATCTCCTCGCAGGGCCGCTCGACCTCCAGCACCTCCTGGAGGGTGGACAGCAGGTCGTCCCCGCACAGGCCGGCCAGGGTCAGCGCCCGCCAGGCGATGCGCAGCTCGACGCCGAGGGCGGCCTCGTCCGGGCCGTGGCCGCAGACGTCGCCGATCATCGCGTGCACCGTGCCGTCCGGGGTGCGTACGGCGTCGTAGAAGTCCCCGCCCAGCAGGGCACGGCTGCGGCCGGGCCGGTAGCGGGCGGCGAACCGCAGGGCGGAGCCCTCCAGCAGCGGGGTGGGGAGCAGGCCGCGTTCCAGGCGGGCGTTCTCCTGGGCGCGCAGCCGGGACTCGGCGAGCTTGTACTGGGCGATGTCGGCCCGCTTGCGTTCCACGGCGTAGCGGATGGCGCGGCTCAGCAGGCGGCCGTCCAGCTCGTCCCGGAACAGGAAGTCCTGGGCGCCGACCCGCACCGCCTCGGCGGCCCGCTCGGCGTCCGCCTCGGCGGTCAGCACGAGCACGGCGTGGCGCGGGGCGAGGCGGAGGACCTCGCGGAGCGCCGCCAGCTCGTCGGTGTCGGTGTCGGGCTCGACGGCGGTTCCGGCGGCGGTCGCGGGGACGGCCCCGTTCCCCGTGCCGGTTGCCGTGGGCAGGGCGGACAGGGCGGGCACGCCCGGAACGGTCCGGGCCGCGTGGCCCGCGTGCCCGGCGTGCTGGCCGTGTACGGCGCGGCCGCCGCCAGGCAGGCTGAGGTCGAGCAGGATGCAGTGCACGTCGTGCGTGAGCAGCCGGGCCGCCTCGGTGAGGTTGCGGGCGGTGCGGATTCGGATGCGCTGGCCGTCGGTGTCGAGGATCTCCGGGACGGTGAGGCCGTCCGAAGGGTCGTCCTGGATCACCAGCAGCGTCATTGTCTGCGTCTGGAGCTGCGGAGGCGGGCCGGGCTGACCGCTTTCGGCGGCCGGAATGTCCCTCTGCCGCGGGACGGGTACGGTCATTTTCTCGGTCCTTCCGTCCCCCGAGGCTGCGCTAACTGCGAGCCGACCCTAGCGGCAGGGGGCGCACGGACGGAATGGCGGTGCCGGCGCGCGCCCCCGGCATATGCCCTCATCGTGTGCGAAGTCCCAGGTCAGGGGATGACATACATCACCCGCCCCGAGTCCCCTCGTCTCGGCTTTCGGACCGCCCCCCGCCCCGTTCCGCAGCGCTGGGTGTCCGCCCGGCCAACCCTCCGTCACCACTCCGGCCCGTGCCCGCAAGGCGCCCCTGACCAGGGGCGCCCTACGGCGCGAGCCTCCGGTCACCCTGCGTGTCGGGCCCGCCCCGGCTACGCGTCCGGGCGGACCACCGCCTTGATCGGCATCGAGCCCGCGCCGGCCATGGTGACCTTCCGGCCCGGACGCGGGGCGTGCACCATCGCGCCGTCCCCCACGTACATGGCGACATGGCTCGCGTCGTCGAAGTAGATGATCAGATCGCCCGGCCGCATCTCCTTCACCGGCACCTTCTTCAGCAGCCGCAGCTGCTCCTGCGAGGTCCGCGGGATGCCCTTGCCCGCCGCCAGCCACGCCTGCGAGGTCAGTCCCGAGCAGTCGAACCCGTTCGGACCCTCGGCACCCCACACGTACGGCTTGCCGATCTGTGCCGTGGCGAACAGGACGGCCTTCTTGCCCGCCTCCGTGGCCGTGCCCTTGGCCTCCTTCAGCGCACCCGAGTTCAGCCACGCCTTCTGCGCCTGGTACTGGGCCTCCTGCTCCAGCTGCAGCAGCCGGGCCTTCTCCTCGGCCTCCAGCTTGCTCTCCAGCTCCTCGGCCGCCTTGATCTTCTTCTCGATCTCGCCCTTCGCGGCCTCCTGCTTGACGCGGTTGGCCTCCAGCGTCTGCCAGTGCGCCGTGGCGTCCTTCGAGTACTGCTCCAAGTCGGCCTGGGTCCGGTTCAGTTCGGCGAGCATGTCGGCCGTGGCCTTCTCGCCCTGGCGCAGCCGGTCGGCGCCGTCCAGGAAGCCGGTCGGGTCCTCGCTCATCGCCAGCCGGGCCGCCGGCGGCAGGCCGCCCGACCGGTACTGGGCGCGGGCGGCAGCGCCCGCCCGGTTCTTCAGGAAGGTGATCCGGTCCTGGCCGGCGGCGATCTGCTTGGCGAGCGCCACGATCTGGTCGGACTGCCGCTTGGCGTCGGCGACCGCCTGGTTGTACGCGTCCGTGGCCGTCCCGGCCTGGCGGTAGAGGTCCTCGATCTCCTTGCGGACCTGCTCGAGGGTCTTCTCGGGCCGGGTCTGGCCCGCCGGCGGCTCCGGCGCGGCGTACGCGGTGCCCGCGAGCCCGGGGGCGCCGAGTATGGCCATGGCGCACACCGCTGTGAGCGTGAGCGTCACTCCGCCGCGTCGTCGGTTCATGGTCGCGTCCCCCCGGAACACCGGCAGATCCGGTGCGGCCGCGGCCACAACAGATCTGACTATCCATCAGTAACTTTGCACTTTCCACGGGATGGTGCCACGGCGCGGGGAAATCCGACACCCCTGTGCATGACGCTCCGATCATGCACGCATCCGCTCCGGAATCCCCCGCGGCAAGGCGTTCCCTGGCCGCAACCGGCCCGTCAACGACCCGATTTCACCCCGCCGGGCGCAACGCGTCCCACCGCACGGTCAGTTCCCCCTGCCGCCACCGGCGCGGCCCGTCCACCAGTGGCCAGTCCCCGGCCAGTGCCCGCGCCGTACTCATCCACCGCTGCCGGGCACCGTACGAGGCGTAGGGCGCGGCCGCCGCCCACGCCCGGTCGAAATCCCGCAGGAATGCGTGCACCGGCTCCCCCGGCACATTGCGGTGGATCAGCGCCTTCGGCAGCCGCTCCGCCAGATCGGAGGGGCGCTCCAGGGAGCCCAGCCGGGTCGCGAAGGTCACCGTGCGCGCCCCCTCGGGCCCCAACGCCACCCACACATGGCGCCGCCCGATCTCGTCGCAGGTCCCCTCCACCAGCAGCCCGCCCGGCGCCAGGCGCGCGCAGAGCCGCGCCCACACCTCGGCGACCTGCTCCTCGTCGTACTGGCGCAGCACGTTCGCCGCCCGGATCAGCGCCGGCCGCTCCCCGCCGTCCAGCGGCACCTCGAAGCCGCCGTGCCGGAAACTCAGCCCCTCCCGTTCGTACGGCTTGGCGCCCGCCACCCGGGCCGGCTCGATCTCGATGCCCACCACCCGCACCCGCGGATCGGCCGTCCGCAGCCGCTCCAACAGCTCCACCGCGGTCCACGGCGCCGCCCCGTACCCCAGGTCGACGGCGACCGGAGGCGCGTCCGAGCGGCGCAGCACCGGCCCCTGCACCGCCGCGATCCAGCGGTCCATCCGGCGCAGCCGGTTCGGATTGGTCGTCCCGCGGGTCACCGTGCCCACGGGGCGGCTCGGCGGGGGAGTACGCGGGGTCATGCACCGAGAGTAAGCGGAGCGGCCCTGTCGGCTAAAAATCCGGCAAACCCGCTGGACGGGTCTGCCCGGCGCGGAATGCAGGGCAGCGGTCATCGGTTTGCACCCCTTGAAGGGCGCACCCCGCGCTCTCCGCGGACCGGCACCCCCACCCGCCCGCGACGCCTGCCGAGCCCCACCGAGAGGACTGCTCCTTGAGCCAGTACGCATCCCGGCGAGGCGGCAGGCGCGCCGCCGGCCGCCTGACCCGCCACGACGTGCCCCGGCTCCGGCTGCCCGAGTTCGGCCACCACCGCAAGCCCCGCCGGGTGGCCATGCTCAGCGTGCACACCTCCCCGCTGCACCAGCCGGGCACCGGCGACGCCGGCGGCATGAACGTGTACATCGTCGAGCTGGCCAAGCGGCTCGCCGCCATCGACATCGAGGTCGAGATCTTCACCCGGTCCACCGAGGGCGGCCTCCCGCCCGCCGTGGAGCTCGCCCCGGGCGTGCTGGTCCGGCACGTGGACGCCGGCCCGTACGAGGGCCTGGCCAAGGAGGAGCTGCCCGCCCAGCTCTGCGCCTTCACCCACGGCGTGATGCAGGCCTGGGCCGGCCACCGGCCCGGTCACTACGACCTCGTCCACTCCCACTACTGGCTCTCCGGACACGTCGGCTGGCTCGCCGCCGAACGCTGGGGCGTGCCCCTGGTCCACGCGATGCACACCATGGCCAAGGTCAAGAACGCGAGCCTGGCCGAGGGCGACACCCCGGAACCGGCCGCCCGCGTCATCGGCGAGACGCAGATCGTGGCCGCCGCCGACCGGCTGATCGCGAACACCTCCGAGGAGGCCGAGGAGCTGGTCCGGCACTACGACGCCGACCCCGGCAAGGTCGCGGTGGTCCACCCCGGCGTGAACCTCGAACGCTTCACCGTCGGCGACGGCCGGGCCGCCGCCCGCGCCCGGCTCGGCCTGCCCCAGGACGCGCTGATCCCGCTGTTCGCCGGCCGCATCCAGCCCCTCAAGGCCCCCGACGTCCTGCTCCGCGCCGTCGCCGTGCTCGTCGACCGCGACCCCGCGCTGCGGTCCCGGCTGTTCGTCCCCGTCGTCGGCGGCCCCAGCGGCAGCGGCCTCGCCAAGCCCGAAGGGCTGCAGAAGCTCGCCGCCCGGCTGGGCATCGCCGACCTGGTGCACTTCCACCCGCCGGTCGCACAGGACCGCCTGGCGGACTGGTTCCGGGCCGCGTCGGTGCTGGTCATGCCCTCCTACAGCGAGTCCTTCGGCCTCGTCGCGATCGAGGCCCAGGCCACCGGCACGCCCGTGCTCGCGGCCGAGGTGGGCGGCCTGCCCGTCGCCGTCAACCACGGGGCGACGGGCATCCTCGTACCCGGCCACGACCCCGCGGACTACGCCGCGCAGCTGCGCCGCTTCCTGGACGACCCGGCACTGACGGAACGCATGGGCCGCGAGGCGGCACGACACGCCCAGTTCTTCGGCTGGGACACGGCGGCGAGCGGCACGGCCGACGTCTACACGGCGGCCATGCACGATCACCGCCGTCGCGTACGCTCCCACCATGGCTGATCACGCGGCGATCATCGAGCGCACCCTGGCCGACGCCGAACTGGAGTGGGAATCCCCCGAACCCGGTTCCTACGTCGTCAAACTGCCCGGCACACGCAAGTTGTCCACCACCTGCTCGCTGCTCGTCGGCCGGCACTCGCTGTCGGTCAACGCGTTCGTCATCCGCCATCCGGACGAGAACGACGCCGCCGTCCACCGCTGGCTCCTGGAACGCAACCTGAAGCTGTACGGCGGCCTCGCCTACGCCGTGGACGGCCTCGGCGACGTCTACCTCTCGGGCCGGCTGCCACTGTCGGTGATCAGCCCGGAGGAACTGGACCGGCTCTTCGGCTCGGTCCTTGAGGCGGCCGACGGCGCCTTCAACACCCTCCTGGAGCTCGGCTTCGCCAGCGCCATCCGGCGCGAGTACGAATGGCGGGTCTCCCGCGGCGAGTCCACGTACAACCTGGACGCCTTCCGGCACCTCACGCGGCCGCAGGGCGAACGGGCGGAGTCCGAGGGCGGACGCGCGGAGTCCGAGGGCGGACGCGCGGAGTCCGAGGGCGGGCCGGGCAAGCCGAACGGCTGACGCGGCCCGCGGAAAGGGGTGTCGGGCCGCCCGGCGGGGCCGCCCCGCCCGCACCGTTGCGGAATGAGCGGGACCACAGCAGACGCACTCATGTACGCCTGGTTCGCCCTGGCCCTCCTGTCCACCGCCTACGTCGCCCACGACGCGTACACCAAGAACCCCGAACTCACGGTGATGAAGTGGGGCTGGGTGCTGGTGACCCTCTACATCGGCCCGGTCGGTGCCGCCCTCTACGTGCTCTCCTGCAAGGAGCCGAGGCCCGGCACCCACGAGCGGTTCACGGCACCCCTGTGGAAGCAGGCGTTCGGCTCCACCATCCACTGCGTGGCCGGCGATGCCACCGGCATCATGGTCGCGGCCGTGGCCGCGTCCCTGATCGGCCTGGCCCCGTGGGCCGACGCGCTGCTGGAGTACGCCGTGGGCTTCGGCTTTGGACTGCTGGTCTTCCAGGCGCTGTTCATGCGGGACATGCTCGGCGGGAGCTATGTGCGGGCGGTCCGGTCGACGGTGTTCGCGGAATGGCTGTCGATGAACTGCGTGATGGGCGCGATGGTGGCGGTCAACGTGATCATCCGCAGCCATGTGCCGGGCGCGCGGGACGTCGCCGACGTGCGCTTCTGGGCGACCTTCTCGCTGGCCGTGCTCGCGGGGCTGGCCTTCGCGTATCCGGTGAACGTGTGGCTGGTGGCGAACCACCTGAAGCACGGCATGGGCACGGTACGCGCGCTGGGCGAGGGCGGCGAACCACTCCCGGCGGCGCCCGTGCCGACCATGGCGCCACCATGGCCGGCCTCCGGGGCCGCCGGGACTCCCGGGGCCGCAGCCCCGCCCCACGCCGGCATGGCGATGGGCGCCGGGGACGACGAGGTCACGGTGGAACAGAAGGCCGCCATGGCAACCCTGACGATCCTCTTTCTCGCCGCCGGCGTCCTCCTCTCCGCGATCTACGGCCACCTGGCCTGACCCCGACCCCGCCGGCCGTTGCCACGGCCGTGTGGGCATTCGTGTCGGCCCCCTCGCCGCCGCCGTGCGGGGCGGGCGCGGACCCGTCCGGCGGCCGTGTGGGCAGTCGTGCCGCTGGGGCGGCACGGGTGGGCACACGGCACCCCGGTCTCGCGAGGGCTCGCGCAGCCACCCCGCGCCCCGGTCCGGCTACGGTTCGGGCCCCGTTCGGGCGGAGCTCCGCTCCGGGCGGTGCCGGGTCCGGCGAAGCCACCGCCCTGGCCGGGCGGCGCTGCGGCTGCGGCGGAGCCGAGGCAACGCTTCGGTGGGGCGGGAGCGCAGCCCGCTGGGCGGCGTTCCGGTGTGCCCACCCTCCCCCAAGCTCTCGACTTCGCTCGAGCAGGGGGACCCCCATCGCCCTGCGGAACGCCTGCCCACACCTCCGGCGGAGGTGCCTGCCCACACCTCGGCGGAGGCCGCCCACACCTCGGCGGAGGCCGCCCACACCTCGGCGGAGGTGCCTGCCCACACCTCGGCGGGGGCCGCCGGCACCTCGGCGGAGGCCGCCCGCATCTCCGGCGGAGGCCGCTCGTACCTCCGGCGGAGGCGGTGCCGCCACCGGGCTGGGTGGGCATGGCCCTGCGGAACGGCTGCCCACACCTCGGGATGTCCGGCGGGGTCAGCCCGTCGGGGCCGGGGCCGGGGCCTCGGAAGACTTCGGCGCGGCCGCAGCCGCGGCCGCAGCGGCGGCGGCGCCCGCAGCCAACGGCTTCGGCGGCGCCGCGGCCGCAGGCATCGCCTTCGGCGCCACAGCGGCAGCCACAGGCGGAAGCCCCCGCATCAGGAGCCAGTAGCCCAGCGCGGCCACCGTCCCCAGCACCCCCGTCGCCCCCCACAGCCACCCCGCGCCGTACGCGTCGATCACGTGCCCCGCCATCAGCGGTGCGACCAGCGCCGCCACCGACCAGGACATCGAGTACACGCCCTGATAGCGGCCCCGCCCGTGTACCGGCGAGAGCCGGACGACCAGGCTCATCTGGGTCGGGGAGTTCACGATCTCCGCCAGCGTCCACACGCACACCGTCAGCGCGTACACCGCGATCGACCCGGCCAACGCCGTCATCGCGAAGCCGTAGCCGGCCAGCAGCGCCGAGATCACCAGCAGCCGCTGCGGGTCCCGGTGCTCGATGAACCGGGTGACGGGGATCTGGAGCAGCACGATCAGCACCCCGTTCACCGCGATGACCAGCCCGTAGTCCCCCGGGGAGAAGCCCGCCGCGCCCATCGCCACCGGCAGGCCGACCGAACCCTGCGTGAAGATCAGCGAGATGAGGAAGGACAGGCCGACCACGCCCATGAACCGCCGGTCGCGCAGGACGGTCCCCAGGCCGGCGTCCGGCTCCGCTCCGCCCGCCCCGCCCGCGGCCCGCTCCGGCCGGGACTCCGGCAGCTTGACGTAGACCAGCACCGCGCAGACCAGGGTGAGCGCCGCCTCGCCGAGAAATCCGGCCAGGTAGCTGTACTCGGCGACGACCCCGGCCGCCACGGCGCTGACCGCGAAGCCCAGGTTGATCGCCCAGTAGTTCAGCGCGAAGGCACGGACCCGGTCCTCCGGCCGCACGATGTCCGCCATCATCGCCTGCACCGCCGGACGCGAGGCGTTCGAAGTCATGCCGACCAGCAGCGCGACCGCCGCGATCGCCACCGGATGCTCCATGAAGCCGAGCAGGGCCACCGAGAAGGCCGTCGACGCCTGCGCCGCGAGCAGCGTCGGCCGGCGCCCCAGGCGGTCCGTCATCACGCCAGCGACCAGAGTGGAGATCACCCCGCCCAGACCGTGCAGGGCGGCCACGAGTCCCGCGAAGGAGGCCGAATAGCCCCGCTGCTGGGTCAGGTACAAGGCCATGAACGTGGCGACGAAGGCCCCGAGCCGGTTCACCAGGGTGCTCGTCCAGAGCCACCAGAACGCGCGCGGCAGTCCGGACACGCTCTCCCGCGCGGCTCGTCTCAGCGTGGCAACGGACATCAGGAATCCCCCCGGCGGCGGCGATGGAAG
Organism: Streptomyces sp. NPDC043853; assembly: GCF_056436025.1. NCBI lineage: Bacteria > Bacillati > Actinomycetota > Actinomycetes > Kitasatosporales > Streptomycetaceae > Streptomyces > Streptomyces sp. NPDC043853. The sequence goes on along the minus strand of NZ_JBWKDJ010000004.1, from coordinate 550,732 downwards.
AGGCGCGCAAGAGCCGTGTAACAGGCGCTCAATCGCTCGGCACATTACGTTCGAGGGGTTCTCCAGCGCCACTGGATTGATGCCGCGTGTCAATCGACCGGACCCCGGCGGAGGTTCTGTCAGAGCCCCCCGCCCGGGCCCGGACGGCACTCACGGAGGCGCACGACGCGCCACCTGGCGTCCATTAGGCTCGTACGCATGGCCGACGCACCGTACAAGCTGATCCTCCTCCGCCACGGCGAGAGCGAGTGGAACGCGAAGAACCTGTTCACCGGCTGGGTGGACGTCAATCTCAACGAGAAGGGCGAGAAGGAGGCGGTCCGCGGCGGTGAGCTGCTCAAGGACGCCGGCCTGCTGCCCGACGTGGTCCACACGTCCCTCCAGAAGCGCGCGATCCGCACCGCCCAGCTCGCGCTGGAGGCCGCCGACCGCCACTGGATCCCGGTGCACCGCTCCTGGCGCCTGAACGAGCGCCACTACGGTGCGCTCCAGGGCAAGGACAAGGCGCAGACCCTCGCCGAGTTCGGCGAGGAGCAGTTCATGCTGTGGCGCCGCTCCTACGACACCCCGCCGCCGGCCCTCGCGGACGGCTCGGAGTTCTCCCAGGCCGACGACCCGCGCTACGCGGCGATCCCGCCGGAGCTGCGCCCGAAGACGGAGTGCCTGAAGGACGTCGTCCACCGCATGCTGCCGTACTGGTACGACGGCATCGTCCCGGACCTGCTGGCCGGCCGCACCGTCCTGGTCGCCGCCCACGGCAACTCGCTGCGCGCCCTGGTCAAGCACCTCGACGGCATCTCCGACGCCGACATCGCAGGCCTGAACATCCCCACCGGCATCCCGCTCTCCTACGAGCTGGACGCCGAGTTCAAGCCCCTGAACCCGGGCGGCACCTACCTCGACCCGGAGGCCGCCGCGGCCGCCATCGAGGCCGTCAAGAACCAGGGCAAGAAGAAGTAGGAAACGCGATCACGCCCCCGACCTGCACGTATGGTGCGGGTCGGGGGCTTTCGTCTGCTACGGGCCCACTATTCGCCCTCAGTGCCCCGGCCAGGGCCTGGCCGACGGGTCGCGTCACCCACCCCGCACCCGACAGCGCTGTCACCCGAATGGCCCAGCATGACGTGCCACCCACATGGGTGAAGATCAAGCTGGCTAGTGCCCCAACCGAGGCAATCCGCGAAAGGGAGACCACATGCGCATTCGACGAATCCTCGCCGCCGTCATCGCCACGGCAGCCTTCGCCGGACTCGGCCTCACAGGCGCCGCCACCGCCGCCGCCGCACAGGGTGCCCCATCCGTCGTCACTCCTTCCGAGTGCAGGCAGGGCGGCGGAACGCCCGCGATCAATGAGGACGGCAACTACTGCAAGGGCGGTACGCACAACGGGGAGCAGGTCGACTAGACCTCGATCAAACCCCACAGGGCGCCCTGCGGCAACGCGCCGCGGGGCGCTCCCGCGCGAGCGAACCGAACTTCTGCACTCTGCTCCGATCAAGCTCCCTACCTGCGGTTACTCCGCGGGCAGGGGGCTTGATGCGTTGTCAAGCCACGACATTCAGGGGCAAGACACACGCGGGGCCGCCGGGGCTTACTCGAAGCATGGGATCACGCAGAAAGGGTGACCCACTTCCCACTCCCTCACCGAGGAGATTGCCATGTCCCGCGCCTCCCGTACCCTGCGTCTCACCCTGCTGACCGCCTCGACCTCGCTGGTGGTGGGAGGCGTACTGCTCCCCACCGGTGCGTTCGCCGCCCCCGCGACGCCGCATACCGTCACCGCCCCGGCCGACGAAGACGGGTTCGGATCCCTCGGGATCTTCGGCGACGATGACGAGAGCCCCCAGGACGAGAGCCCCCAGGACGAGAGTCCGCGGGACGAGAGCACCCAGGACGACAGCCCTCAGGACGACAGCCCTTCGGAGCCGACGGACTCCGACGACGGTGTGGTTCCGGAGTCGTACTGCAACGACCCGAAGGCGCTCCCGGGCGTGTGCGTCAACGGGAAGCCGCTGCCGAAGGGCGACGGCACCGTCGTGGTTCCCCAGGCGCCGTACGTACCGAGCCCCACGGGCAGTTCCACCGTCGAACTGGCGGTGTGACCGGGTCGAGCCACAGCACATGCGGAAGGACGCGGCTCCCGCAGGAGCCCGCAGGAGCCGCGTCCTTCCGCAATGCCCGCGAACCCCAACCGGCAGCCGGGCGGCGGGGGTCCGGCCGTGTTCGATATTCCGTGGGCAGGACCGACGGGCGTTGTTACCGTGCGCGGATGAGTCTGCGTCTTGAGAAGATCACGCCCGCCAACGTCGAAGCCGGCATGGGCATCCGGATACGGCCCGAGCAGGAGAAGAACGTGGAACCTGTCGCGCATTCGCTCGCCGAGGCGTACGCGTGGGGGGACACGGCCTGGCCGCGGCTGATCGTCGACGGGGACGACACCGTCGGGTTCCTCATGGCCTTCCTCGACATCCAGTGGAACCCGGAGAAGGACCCCGAGGACCGGCGCAGCGGGCTGTGGCGGCTGAACATCGACGCCGGCGCGCAGGGACGCGGCTACGGGCGGTTCGCGGTGCGGGAAGTGGCCGCGGAGATCCGCCGCCGCGGCGGGCAGCAGTTGTTCACGACCTGGGAGCCCGGCGCCGACGGGCCCGGGGAGTTCTACCTGAAGCTCGGCTTCCGGCTCACCGGCGAGACCAGCGGCGGCCAGACCGTCGGTGTGCTCGACCTCGATGCCTGAGGACGGAAAAGCCGGAGCCGACGCGGGGGACCTGGGAGCCGAGGACTACGCGTCGCTGCTCGCGGCCGCCGCGGCGGCCGGACCGGCGTTCTCGACCGTGAACGAAGCCCTGGCCCGCTGGCGGCTGGTGGTCGTCGACATCGAGGCCGGCTTCGACCTGGAGTTCGTGTGGGAGTACGGCCACGAGCTGCGCTGCCGGGACTGGCTGCGCGCCGCCTGGCCGCTGCTCACCGAACGGGTGCGGGCGCTGCGGCAGCCCGTGCTCGACCGCTGGGACGACCGGTTCTTCGCCGCCACTCTGCCGATGGCCGTGGACGGCGCCGGCATGGGCGAGCGCGAGGGCGCGTGGTGGACGCGCCGGTTCCCGGCCCGCTGTCTGCGCGGGGAAGGGCAGGAGCTGCCCGCGCACTGGTCGCCGCCGCCCGTCGTCGAGACGTATTGACGTACGAACGCCTGCGTACGAACGCCAGCGTACGAACGCCTGCGTACGTGCGCCTGCGTGCGCGCACCGACGGGGCCCCATCCGGGATCGGACGGGGCCCCGTCGGTGTGCGTACGAGGGTGTGCGGTGGCGCGGCGCTCAGCCGCCGCACTGGCACGGGGCGCCGGACTGGCATCCGCAGCCGCAGCCCGAACCGCAGCCGCAGGCCGCGAGCAGCGGGAGACGGATCACGTCGGGCTGCTGCGGCGGCTGCTCGTGCTCGGGTGTGATGGGGACGGGGGAATCGGGCATGGATCCTCCTCGCAGGCGTACGTACGTCGTACGGGATTCGGTCGTACTGCCTTTCGCCTCATTCATGCCCGGCACGGGCGGCGCGTCAACGGCGCACCGGTGCAGAGCCCCGTGTTCACGCGCCCTCGGTCACACGCCCTCGACCACCGTCGGCGGCTGCAGTTCGTCGGCGTGCTCGCCGGTCACCAGATAGACCACGCGCTTGGCCACCGACACCGCGTGGTCCGCGAACCGCTCGTAGTAGCGGCCCAGCAGGGTCACGTCCACCGCGGTCTCGATGCCGTGCTTCCAGCGGTCGTCCATCAGGTGCTGGAACAGCGTCCGGTGCAGCTGGTCCATCTCGTCGTCGTCCGTCTCCAGCTGCATGGCGAGGTCGACGTCCTTGGTGATGATCACCTCGGCGGCCTTCGCCATCAGGCGCTGCGCCAGCTGCCCCATCTCCAGGATGGTCGCGTGCAGGTCGCGCGGGACCGCCGAGTCCGGGAAGCGCAGCCGGGCCAGCTTCGCCACGTGCTGGGCCAGGTCACCGGAGCGCTCCAGGTCGGCGCTCATCCGGAGCGAGGTGACCACGATGCGCAGGTCCGTGGCGACCGGCTGCTGGCGGGCCAGCAGGGCGATGGCGCGGGCCTCCAGGTCGTGCTGCAGGTCGTCGACCTTCTGGTCGGCGGCGATCACGCTCTCGGCGAGCTTGAGGTCGGCGTCGAGCATGGCGGTCGTGGCCCGCCCGATCGCGGAACCGACGAGCCGGGCCATCTCGACCAGGCTGTCTCCGATCGAGTCCAGTTCCTCGTGGTACGCGTCCCGCATGGGTGTTCCCTCTCTTACGTCAGCCGGGGAGCCGGGGGGATCCGTTCGGTTCCGGCCCCCACGCTCTCACGGTGCGCGGGCTACGCGTCGGACTCCGGCACCACAAGTGAATCAACACAGTCGTCACGGTGAACTCTGGGCGACGACTGTTCGAGGCGCCACCCGAACGGCTGTGGAACTGTCGTGGCGCCTGCTTAACCTGGATGCATGGACGTGAACGCGGCGGTCGCCGCAGTGGCTGCGATCGCCGGGTTGTTGACCGGCGTGATCGCCATGCTGGCGTTCCGCTGGAGCGAGCGCGACCAGGCCCGCCCCACCCGGAGCGCCATGCGCCCTGACATCAACGCCGTGCTTCCCCCGGGTGTGGACACCGTCCTCTCCGTGCTCCGCTCCTCGGCCGTCGTCCTCGATGAGGGCGATGCCGTCGTCAAGGCGAGTTCCGCCGCGTACGCCCTCGGGCTGGTGCGCGGCGGCAAGCTGGCGGTGGAGCCGATGCTCCACATGGCCCGCGACACCCGCCGGGACGGGGAGATACGGCAGGTCGAGCTGGACCTGCCCCGGCGCGGCACCGGCCGCGGAGAGGCCCTCGCGGTGTCCGCGCGGGTCGCCCCGCTCGGTTCCCGGCTGGTCCTGCTGCTCGTCGAGGACCTCACCGAGGCCCGGCGGATCGAAGCGGTCCGGCGGGACTTCGTGGCGAACGTCTCCCATGAGCTGAAGACGCCCGTGGGAGCGCTCTCCCTGCTGTCGGAGGCCGTCATGGACGCCTCCGACGACCCCGAGGCGGTCATGCGCTTCGCGGGCCGGATGCAGATCGAGGCCACCCGGCTGACCAACCTGGTGCAGGAGCTCATCGACCTCTCCCGGGTCCAGAACGACGAACGGCTGGAGGACGCCGAACCCGTTCGGGTGGACACGCTGGTGGCCGAGGCCATCGACCGCTGCCGCCACACGGCGTCCGCCAAGCAGATCACCATGGCCGCCGGCGGCACCGCCGACCTGCGCGTCTGGGGACACCGCGGCCAGCTCGCCGCTGCCCTGGGCAACCTGGTGGAGAACGCCGTCAACTACAGCCCGGCCCGGACCAGGGTCGGCATAGCCGGGCGCCGCGTCTCCGCGCCCGGCGGAGACTTCATCGAGATCGCCGTGACCGACCAGGGCATCGGCATCCCGGAGAAGGACCGCGAGCGCATCTTCGAGCGGTTCTACCGCGTCGATCCGGCCCGCTCCCGCGCCACGGGGGGCACCGGCCTCGGCCTCGCGATCGTCAAACACGTGGCCGCCTCCCATGGCGGGGAGGTCACCGTGTGGAGCTCCGAGGGCCAGGGCTCCACCTTCACCCTGAGACTTCCGGAGGCCGCCACCGCCCGGACATCCGTGCCCGACCGAGAACCAGCCACCACCCCTGCCCCGGAGGTCCTTCCGTGACCCGAGTGCTCGTCGTCGAGGATGAGGAATCCTTCAGCGACGCCCTGTCCTACATGCTGCGCAAGGAGGGCTTCGAGGTCGCGATCGCCGCGACCGGGCCCGACGGCCTGGACGAGTTCGAGCGCAACGGCGCCGACCTCGTGCTGCTCGACCTGATGCTCCCCGGCCTGCCCGGCACCGAGGTCTGCCGACAGCTGCGCGGCCGGTCCAACGTGCCCGTGATCATGGTGACGGCCAAGGACAGCGAGATCGACAAGGTCGTCGGGCTGGAGATAGGAGCCGATGACTACGTCACCAAGCCCTTCTCCTCGCGGGAGCTGGTCGCCCGCATCCGCGCGGTCCTGCGCCGCCGCGGTGAGCCGGAGGAGGTCACCCCGGCGGCCCTGGAGGCCGGCCCGGTCCGGATGGACGTCGACCGTCACGTGGTGACGGTCGCGGGCGCGAAGGTCGACCTCCCGCTCAAGGAGTTCGACCTGCTGGAGATGCTGCTCCGCAACGCGGGCCGGGTCCTCACCCGCATGCAGCTGATCGACCGGGTCTGGGGCGCCGACTACGTCGGCGACACCAAGACCCTCGACGTCCACGTCAAGCGCCTCCGCGCCAAGATCGAGCCGGACCCCGGTGCCCCGCGGTACCTGGTGACGGTGCGGGGCCTGGGCTACAAGTTCGAGCCGTAAGCCGGTCGGCGGCGGGTGTCCGGCCGTGCCGGCCGGAGGCCGGCGCAGCGTGCCGAAGCCGGGGAGGCCCTCTGGGGCCGAGTCGTGCGAGGGGCGCACGGGGAAGGGTGTTCGAGCCGGGCCCCGGTGCCCCGCGCTGCCTGGTGACGGTGCGGGGCCTGGGCTACAAGTTCGAGCCGTAAGCCGGTCGGCGGCGGGTGTCCGGCCGTGCCGGCCGGAGGCCGGCGCAGCGTGCCGAAGCCGGGGAGGCCCTCTGGGGCCGAGTCGTGCGAGGGGCGC
>NZ_JBWKDJ010000004.1:287640-543978 GCF_056436025.1 Streptomyces sp. NPDC043853 | reverse complement strand
GCGCACGGGGAAGGGTGTTCGAGCCGGGCCCCGGTGCCCCGCGCTGCCTGGTGACGGTGCGGGGCCTGGGCTACAAGTTCGAGCCGTAAGTCACCCCTGCCGCGTGTGGCGCGGAACATGACGGAGGGCCCCGCCCGGGTGAAACCGGGTGGGGCCCTCCGTCATATGCGTGTCAGTGGCCGGCGGCGTGCGAGGCCGAGCCCGACGGGGTGGCGCCGGCGGCCGGGGAGCCGGTGGCGCTGCCGGACGGCTTGGTCGCGGGCGAGCCCGAGGTGTTCGCGGCCGGGGTGGCGCCGGGGGTGCCCGACGGCGTGCCCGACGGGGAACCGGAGGGGGAGCCGGACGGAGATCCGGACGGCGTGCCGGACGGGGTGGCGGCGGCCGGGGCCACGCTCGGGCCGAACTTCTCGTAGTAGCCGGTGGCCGGGACCACGAAGGCCCGCAGGCCGACGTCACCGGTGGTGCTCAGCTGGAAGACGACGGCCTGGGCGTCGCCGTCCTTCACGGCCTCGTCGCCGCCCTCGATCACCGCGGAGGCATTGCCCTCGCCGCCGAGGACGACGGAGCCGCCGGCCGGGACGCTGATCTTGCCGCTGCCGGTGGCGGGCTTCAGTGCCACCTTGCCCTCGCCACCCGGAAGGGTGATCCCGTCGAGGGTCTGCTCCTTGGTGCCGGTGTTGAAGATCGTGGCCGACACGACGGCCGGGCCCTTCCCCTTCTTGTCCTCCTCGGCGCCCGTGATGACCAGGGCGTTCTGGATCATGATGTCGCCCTTGGTGACCGCCGCGTTGTCCGGCTGGATCTGGAGCGTCTGCGCGTCGTTGCCCGCACCGCATGCGGCGAGCGATCCGATCGAGAGAACGATGGCGGCGGCGGCGAGGGCGCCGCGTCGAAGGCTGCGGCTCACGGCGGCGGCAACTCCTTGGACGTACGGACGGAGGGTCGGTGAGCGGCGAGGTAAAGCCGCCCTAAGGGTGTGTCAGCGGGCTTAGGTTACCGAGCCCCCGCCTCGCCCCCGCACCCGACCCTCCGGGGTGGCGCCCGGGGTCCCGGACCGGCCGCACGATCTTCTATTCGGAGCGGTGCCGCGCCCCCTCTCCGGCCCGCCTTCCGCCCCCTTCTCCGGGGTGCTGTTCCGGCCGTGCCCGGATATCGCCCGTGATCAATTTCCGGATTCCCTCCGGAACCCCGGAGTCGATCAATTCGGGATTGGGCCGGAAGCCGATCCGTGAGGGTGTCCGCCAGTCGAACGGAGTAGTTCGGTTTCGCGCCTTCGAAACCGGCAAAACGGGACGTACATCACTCGGTGCGGGTCGCCTGTCAGGTGTAACGTGGCCGTTTGGGCGCGCCCTCACAGCGCCTCCGACCTGCGAATACCCCCTTCCGGAAGCTTCCCGCAGCACGTCCCCGCCGTTGTTGTCAAGCCCCGAGATAGGCCCTGACCTGCGAAAACGCCATTCATAACAGTCCGTTCTCGTGTTACCCTGGATAGCCACGGAAGGGGTACCTGTCACATGACGTTCAAGGTTGGCGACACCGTGGTCTATCCCCATCACGGGGCCGCGCTGATCGAGGCCATCGAAACTCGCCAGATCAAAGGCGTGGACAAGACCTACTTGGTGCTCAAGGTCGCCCAGGGCGACCTGACTGTTCGTGTGCCTGCGGACAATGCGGAGTTCGTCGGCGTTCGCGATGTGGTCGGACAGGACGGGCTCGACCGGGTCTTCGAGGTGCTGCGCGCGCCGTACGCCGAAGAGCCGACGAACTGGTCCCGTCGCTACAAGGCAAACCTGGAGAAGCTCGCGTCCGGCGATGTCATCAAGGTCGCCGAAGTGGTGCGCGACCTGTGGCGTCGTGAGCGCGAGCGCGGTCTGTCCGCGGGCGAGAAGCGCATGCTCGCCAAGGCGCGTCAGATCCTGGTGAGCGAGCTGGCGCTCGCCGAGAACACCAACGAGGACAAGGCTGAGGCCCTCCTCGACGAGGTCCTCGCGTCCTGACGCGAACAACACGGACCGCTTGACACAGTCTGCCGCGGTGCCCGATGGCGGCGCCTCTCGATTTCGAGAGCGCCCGTTGCCGGGCGCTGCGGCATGTCTGGCTCTGCACACGCACCGCACACACGCATACACACGCACACGCACTACACACGCACCTGCTGCGCGCGTACGCGACACACACGTACGCGCGCACCCATGCACACGTACGTACGTCTGGCTACACCCCGCACCTCTGGCGTGCCGGGTCCGGGCAGCCGGCTCGACCGGTCGTCACGGAAGGGGCGAGGGCATCGCACCCGGCACGCTTCAGGCCATACCCATGTCGGCCGAAGGCACAAACCTGGCCGCCGACCGATGTCTCTGCCCGGAGCAACCGATGTCTGACGATTCGCGCCCCGCGCCCCCCGCGCGAGCCCACCGCACCGCCGCCGTCATCCCCGCCGCGGGACGCGGCGTCCGGCTGGGCCCCGGCGCACCCAAAGCCCTGCGCTCGCTCGGCGGCACGCCGATGCTGATCCACGCCGTCCGCGCGATGGCCCGCTCCCGGGCCGTCTCCCTCGTGGTCGTCGTCGCCCCGCCGGACGGCGCCGCCGAGGTCAGGAACCTGCTCGACGAGCACGCCCTGCCCGACCGCACCGACATCCGGGTCGTACCCGGCGGCGACACCCGGCAGGAATCCGTCCGGGCAGGCCTCGACGCCCTCCCGGACGACATCACCGCCGTCCTCATCCACGACGCCGCCCGCCCGCTGGTCCCCGTCGACACCGTGGACACCGTGGTCGAGGCCGTCCGCGACGGCGCGCCCGCCGTGGTGCCCGCCATGCCGCTCTCCGACACCGTCAAGGAGGTCGAACCGGGCAAGCCCGGCGAGGCCGAGCCGGTCGTCGCCACCCCCGAACGGTCCCGGCTGCGCGCCGTCCAGACCCCGCAGGGCTTCGACCGGGCGACCCTGGTCCGGGCCCACGAGACCATCGCCGTCAACGGCGAGGGCGCCACCGACGACGCCGGAATGGTGGAAAAGCTCGGCGTGCCCGTGGTCCTGGTCCCGGGCCACGAAGAGGCGTTCAAGGTGACCCGCCCACTGGACCTCGTACTCGCCGAGGCCGTACTCGCCCGCAGGAGGGCCACCGATGCCTACTGACACCACCCCCGGACAGGACGGACGGCCGGACGGACGGCCGGACGGACTGCCCGCCGGGCCGTCCGCCGCCCCGCTGCTGCCGCTCGTCGGCATCGGCACCGACGTGCACGCCTTCGAGCACGGCCGCGAACTGTGGTGCGCCGGCCTCCTCTGGGAGGGAGAGGAGTACGGACTGGCCGGGCACTCCGACGGCGACGTCGCCGCCCACGCCGCCTGTGACGCCCTGTTCTCCGCGGCCGGCCTCGGCGACCTCGGCGCGCACTTCGGCACCGACCGCCCCGAGTGGTCCGGCGCCTCCGGAGTCACCCTGCTCGCCGAGGCCGCCCGGATCGTCCGCGCCGCCGGCTTCGAGATCGGGAACGTCTCCGTGCAGGTCATCGGCGTACGTCCGAAGATCGGCAAGCGGCGGGACGAGGCGCAGAAGGCGCTCGGCGCCGCGGCCGGCGCCCCCGTCTCGGTCTCCGGCACCACCACCGACGGCCTCGGCCTCACCGGCCGAGCCGAAGGCCTGGCCGCCATCGCCACCGCCCTGGTGTACCGCACCGGCCGCGCCTGAGGCCCCACACCGGCGGGCAACCCGCCCCGCGCCCCTTTTCCACAGGGTCGCGGGGCACTGGCTTGCGGGCACTACCCTGGATGCCGTGACTATTCGCCTGTACGACACCAGCGCCCGGCAGATTCGCGACTTCACCCCGCTCGTGCCGGGCTGCGTCTCGATCTACCTGTGTGGTGCGACCGTGCAGGCCGCCCCGCACATCGGGCACATCCGTTCCGGCCTGAACTTCGACATCATGCGCCGCTGGTTCGAGTACCGCGGTTACGACGTCACCTTCATCCGGAACGTCACCGACATCGACGACAAGATCATCACCAAGTCCGGCGAGCAGGGCCGCCCCTGGTGGTCCATCGGCTACGACAACGAGCGCGCGTTCAACGACGGCTACGCGGCCCTCGGTTGCCTGCCGCCCACCTACGAGCCGCGCGCCACCGGCCACATCACCGAAATGGTCGAGATGATGCGCGGCCTGATCGAGCGCGGCCACGCGTACGAGGCCGACGGCAACGTCTACTTCGACGTGCGCTCGTACCCCGACTACCTCAAGCTCTCCAACCAGGAACTGGACAACCTGCTCCAGCCGTCCGGCGAGGGCGAGACCGGCAAGCGCGACCCCCGCGACTTCGCCATGTGGAAGGCCGCCAAGCCCGGCGAGCCCTCCTGGGAGACCCCGTGGGGCCGCGGCCGCCCCGGCTGGCACCTGGAGTGCTCGGCCATGGCGCACAAGTACCTGGGCAGCGCCTTCGACATCCACGGCGGCGGACTGGACCTGATCTTCCCGCACCACGAGAACGAGATCGCCCAGGCCAAGGCCTTCGGCGACGACTTCGCCTCCTACTGGGTGCACAACGCCTGGGTCACCATGTCCGGCGAGAAGATGTCCAAGTCCCTCGGCAACTCGGTGCTGGTCTCCGAGATGGTCAAGACCTGGCGTCCGATCGTGCTCCGCTACTACCTCGGCACCCCGCACTACCGGTCGATGATCGAGTACAGCGAAGAGGCGCTGCGCGAGGCCGAGTCGGCCTTCGCCCGCATCGAGGGCTTCATCCAGCGGGTCTGCGAAATGGCGGGGAAGGCCGTCGCTCCGGCCGCCGAGGTGCCGCTCGCGTTCGCCGAGGCCATGGACGACGACCTCGGCGTCCCGCAGGCGCTCGCCATCGTCCACACCACGGTCCGCCAGGGCAACAGCGCCCTCGCCGCCGACGACAAGGACGGCGCCATCGCCCGGCTCTCCGAGGTCCGGGCCATGCTCGGCGTCCTCGGCCTGGACCCGCTCGACCCGCACTGGGCCGGCGAGACCGAGCGCGGCGAGGACCTCCACGGCGTCGTCGACAGCCTGGTCCGTCTGGTCCTGGAGCAGCGCGAGTCCGCCCGGGCCCGCAAGGACTGGGCCACCGCCGACGCGATCCGCGACCAGTTGCAGCAGTCCGGGCTGGTCATCGAGGACAGTCCGACCGGGCCCCGGTGGACGCTCGGGCAGCGCTGAGCACCCACCGGGCACCCGCCGGGACCAGCGGAACGTGCCGCCCGCCGCTCGCGGGCGGCACACTGGTCCTAGTCCTCCACACATACGTATTCAGAGCAGTAGCAGCAGAGACAGGTAGTCATGGCCGGGAACAGCCAGCGCAGGAACCGCCGTACGTCCAACAAGAAGGGCGCCACGGTCGGCAGCGGTGGCCAGCGCCGCCGGGGCCTGGAAGGCAAGGGCCCCACGCCGAAGGCCGAGGACCGCAAGGGTCACAAGGCGTACCGCGTCGCCAACGCCATGGCGCGGCAGGCCGCCAAGCGCCGCCCCGCGCCGCGCCGCGGCGGCCCCAAGGGCACCAGCGAGATGGTCGTGGGCCGCAACCCGGTCTTCGAGGCGCTGCGCGACGGCGTGCCCGCCACCACGCTCTACGTCCAGCAGTTCATCGACAACGACGAGCGGGTCCGCGAGGCCCTCGCGCTCGCCCAGGCCCGCGGCAACATCAACCTGATGGAAGCGCCGCGGCCCGAGCTGGACCGCATGACCGGCGGCCTCAACCACCAGGGCCTCGTCCTGCAGGTCCCGCCGTACGAGTACGCGCACCCGGAGGACCTCACCGCCGAGGCGTACGACGAGGGCCAGGACCCGCTGATCGTCGCCCTCGACGGAGTGACCGACCCGCGCAACCTCGGCGCCATCGTCCGCTCCGTCTCCGCCTTCGGTGGCCACGGCGTCGTCATCCCCGAGCGGCGCGCCGCCGGCATGACCGCGGGCGCGTGGAAGACCTCGGCCGGCACGGCCGCGCGCACGCCGGTCGCGCGCGTCACCAACCTCACGCGGGCCCTCCAGGAGTACAAGAAGGCCGGCATCACGGTGGTCGGCCTCGCCGCGGAGGGCGAGCACGAGCTCCAGGACCTTGAGGCGCTCGGCGGGCCGGTCGTGATCGTCGTCGGCTCCGAGGGGAAGGGGCTGGGCCGGCTGGTCGGCGAAACCTGCGACTTCCTGGTGCGGATCCCGATGCCGGGCGGCGCGGAGTCGCTGAACGCGGGTGTCGCGGCGGGCGTGGTCCTGTACGAAGCGTCCCGCCGCCGGGCGTAGCCGCCACCGGGCTGGGCCCGGCCCGGGGCGCCCTCCCGCGGGGCTCCGCCCTGCCCCTGCGCGGGGCTGCGCCGCTCCCGTCCGGGGCCGGCCCGGCTCCTGCGCGGGGCCGCGCCGCTGCCGTCGGGGACTGGGCCGGCTCCTGCTCGGGCCGTGGCCCAGCCACCGGGACCGTGCCCGGGCAGCCTTCGCGGCTGCGCCGTGGCGGGGCCCTGCGGGGCCTTTCCCCCACCCCGCCCCTTCCCGTAACCGGGCCGCCGCCCGGACCCGCCGGGGCTCCGCCCCGCATCCCCTTGGGGCTGCGCCCCGGGCCCCCGGCCGCCGCCCGGATCCGCCGGGGCTTCGCCCCGCACCCCCTCGGGGCTCCGCCCCGGACCCCCGGCCGCCGCCCGGATCCGCCGGGGCTTCGCCCCGCACCCCCTTGGGGCTCCGCCCCGCACCCCCTTGGGGCTCCGCCCCGGACCCCCTCGGGGCTGCGCCCCGGACCCCCGGCCGCCGCCCGGACCCGCCGGGGCTCCGCCCCGCACCCCCTTGGGGCTCCGCCCCACACCCCCTCGGGGCGCCCCAGACCCGCTTGGGGCTTTGTCCCGCACCTCCCTGGGGCTCCGGCCCGCACCGGCTGGGGGCTCCGCCCCGGACGCGCTTGGGGCTCCGGCCCGCACCCCGTTGGGGCTCCGGCCCCGCACCCCTTTGGGCTCCAACCCGGACCCGCTCGGGGCTCCGGCCCCGCGCCCCCTTGGGTTCCGCCCCCGCACCCGCTCGGGGCTTCGCCCCGCACCCGCTTCGCCCCGCACCCCGGGCCTCAAGCGCCGGCGGGGGTTGGACGGGGCGGGTGGGCTGCGCTCCGGCTGCCAGGGCTTCGTACGGGCACGCGGGTGCGTCGGCAGAGCTGGAGGGGCGGCTTCGGCCCGGACATGCCGTGCGCGTCCCGTGGGCGTGGCTGCGCCCCACCCCCGGGCGCCGGCCGGGTGGGGTTTCGCCGGAACGGCGGAACGGTGGGGTCGGCCAGGTGGCCCCCAGTGCCCGGCCGGCGAGGCCATGGCTGCCACGGCCCGGCCGGCGCGGTCATGGTTGCGGGTGCCCGGCCGGCGAGGCCATGGCCGAAATGTGGTGCCTTGACGGGTCTCGGACAGATCCGTGGTGTCAAGGCAGTGTCCTAAACATTGATCACTCGGTTAGATGAGTGTGGACACAAGAACGCCCAGGTTCGACGACCAGCCCGCGCTGAGCATGGTCAAGGTGCCGTGCGACCCCGCACAGGTCATCGTCAACCACGCCAGCTTCCGCGTGCGGCTCGCACCGAGCCCGAGCGCACGTCCCAAGTCCGGTTCCCTTCCCGGCGGTCCTGCTCGCGTTCCCGCGCTCAGCACGGCCGTCGCCGCCGCGGCTGCGGGCCGCCGCCCGCGGCGCGCCCCTGTCGTGTGGAGCGGCAAGGCCGGACCCGGCGGCGACGCCGCGGCCGCCACCGGCGGCCTCCTCCAGGCCGTCCGCGAAGCGGGCCGCGGCCACGACGGGTTCGACGGCGGAGCCACCCAGGTCATCCCCCGCATCGACCTCGCCCGGGACCTCGCCGAGGACACCCTGCCCACGCCGACCGTCATCGGCCAGCGGAGTTACGTCGACTCCGCCGACGCCGACGAGACCCGGCCGCTGGCCGCCGTACGCGACTCGTCGTACCGGACCGGCCCCGGCCACGGCACCCCCGACGAACCCCTCGCCGAGATCCGCCGCCCCCAGGGCGAGGGCCGGTCGGGCAACGCCTCGTACTACCCCGACCGCCGGATGAACCTCGGTGTCGTGCTGCTCCCGCTGCGCGTCTTCCTCGGCTTCATCTCCATCTACGCCGGCATGGGCAAGCTCTGCGACCCCGTCTACTTCGACGGCGGCGAACGCGGCTCCATGGTCACCTGGCTGCACACCCTGCACCCCTGGGCCCTCGCCGAGCCGCTCCGCGACTTCGCGCTCTCGCACCCCGTGGGCGCCGGCCTCACCGTCGCCTTCCTCCAGGTCATCGTCGGCGTGCTGACGGTCTTCGGACTGTGGCAGCGCTTCGCGGCCTGCTTCGGCGCGCTGCTGTCGGCCGCCCTGCTGATGACCGTCAGCTGGAAGACCGTCCCCGCCTACGACGCCCCCGACATCATCTACCTGGCCGCCTGGAGCCCGCTGGTCATCGCCGGCGCCCCGGTCTACTCCCTGGACGCCCGTATCTCCGGCGAGGCCTGGCGCACCCTCGGCCCGCGTTCCGACATCTGGCAGCTGCGCCGCCGCGTCCTGCGCCGCGGGGCCGTCGTCGGCTCCGTGGTCGTCGGCCTCACCCTGCTCATCGGCTCGCTGCTCGGCAGCGCCGTCCGATCCAGCACCGTGGTCACCGTCCCGGGCCCGGGCGAGGCCCCGAGCAACTACCTGCCCGGCACCCCGCTCCCGCAGGAACCCGGAAAGTCCCGCACCCCCGCCCGGCGGGCACCCGCACAGGGCACCCCCTCGACCAAGGCGTCACAGCCCGCCAAGTCCCCCCGGACCACCCCCGGCGCCGGCGCCAAGGCCACCACGGGAACCGGCGGCACCGGCTCCGGCTCGCCCTCCGCGACCAGGGGCGCCACCGGCAAGCAGACCCCCCGGTCACAGAGCCCCCGCCAGTCCACCACCCAGCAGCGGCCGTCCTCCTCGTCCTCCGGCAGCGGCGGTACCGGCACCCGCGGCAGCGGGTCGGACGCCCCCACCACCCGGAAGCCGGGCCTGGTCGGCAGCCTCCTCGGCTGACGAGCAGACCCGTAAGGAGAGGGCCCGGCGCACGGCGCGCCGGGCCCTCTTCCCGTGCCGGGGCGGCGAGTTCAGACGGCGCTCTGGGCCGCCAACTCCTTCGCGGCCTCCGTCAGATCCTTCGCCGTGTCGATGGCCCGCCAGTACGCCCCCTGGGGCAGCGGGAAGCCCGCCAGCCGGCGCTCCCGGGCCAGGTGCGGGAAGGTGGTCCGCTCGTGGTCGCCGAAGTCCGGCAGCAGCGAAGCGAATTCACCGGAGAAGACGTACACGCCGGCATTCACGAGGTACGGCGACGGCGGCGCCTCGATGAAGTCGAGGATCTGCCCGAACTCGTTGGTCTCCACCACGCCCCACGGAATGCGGGGCCGGGCCAGCGCCAGTGTCGCGGTCGCCGCCCGTTCGATGTGGAACTCCGCCATCTCCCGCAGCGAGAAGCGCGTCCAGATGTCCCCGTTGGTGGCGTACCAGGCCTCACCCGGGTGCGGCAGCCGGGCGGCCGCGAACTTCAGGCCGCCACCCCGCCCGAGCGGCTCCTTCTCGACCACGGTCGTCACCCGCAGCGGCAGGTCCGCCTTCTCCAGCCACTCCTGGAGCACCTCCGCGAGGTGACCGCAGGACACGACGGCGTCGGTGACGCCCTCGGACGCCAGCCAGGCCAGCTGGTGCCCGATGATCGGCACGCCGGTGCCGGGGATCTCGACCATCGGCTTGGGCCGGTCGTCCGTGTACGGACGCAGCCGCGAACCCTGGCCGCCCGCCAGGACGACGGCCTGGCGGGGCGTGGCCGGGTGCGCGGCCGCGGAGGGAAAGGCGCCGGAGGCGGCGCCGGCGGGAGCGTCGGAAGGTTCCGTCATGGCAGCAGCCTATTCAGGCACGGCCGCCGAAAGGGGCGCCACAAGCAGGAAACCGCCCCCAGGAGGGACGGCCGCCAGGCCCGGCACGGAGGCCCGGACCCCGGGCAGGACCCCGGACCGGACCCCCGGAGCGGGGCCGGTCCACGGGAACGGTCCTAGCCGATGGAGGCGACGCCCGCCGCGTACGAGGTGTCGCACACGGGGCGGGAGTACGACTGGGCCTTCGTCGGCCCGTACTTCTCCACCGCCGCCCGGCCCAGCGCACGGGCGATCCCCACACAGTGGTCGGCCAGCGAAGGCCGCTTGTCCACCGCCTGCTGGAGGTGGGTCAGGACATCGCCCGGCTCCGCACCTTGCTGCAGCTCCCCGAGGAGCTTGTCACGCAGCACGTCCTGCGCCGCGAGCGGCTTCGCGGGGACGGACACGTCCTCGGCGGAGGCGGTGAGGATCTGGGACGGGGAGTTGTCGGCCCAGGGAACCATGGTGACCGCGAGGGTCCCGGACAGGACCAGGACGACGGGCAGGACCAGGGCGAGGGAACGGCCGATACGGCGGGCAGTGTGGGTCACGAGGGCGAGAGTAGCGCTCGGTGAAGATATGGCGACATTTAGTCACCCGGTCGAGGGATGGTTCGACGCGGCTTTTCGAATGTCGTGTTGACGCACGGTGCTCGAAATGGGCCGGTCTGCTGTGGAGTCCGACGATACGGGAGCCGACAGTGGCCCGAGATACGCGTGGTACCCGGCCAGACCCGGCAACGCCGGCAGGGACACCCGGCGCCACTCCCGCGCATGCGCCGGTACCGGACCGCCCGCCGCCACCAGCACCGCCACCGGCCGCCGCGCGGCCACCACCCGGAGCCCCCCGGCCGTGATGCTGTGGTCATGCCCGCCGACCTGCCGCGACGCACACCCCAGCCGGTACCCCACCCGCACCGCCTCGAACCCACTGACCACGCACGGCGGCCGCAGCCCCTCCCCACGCAGCACGTCCGCCACCCGCGCGAACGCCGCACCGGCCTCCCGGCCCCGCTCCACCGCCGCGACCACCACGGCACCCTGCACCGCGAAATGCCCGGCCGCCACCACCACGACCAACCCGCACCACACCCGGCCGCGCGCCGCCAGCGCCGTCACCCCCGCCGCCACCGGCAACGCCAGCAGCGCGTACGCGGGCAGCAGGAATCGCGGCGCCGCGTACCCGATCAACACCAGGTACGGGACCGCCAGCACCCCGCCGGACACCGCCGCCCACAGCAAGGCCTCCCGCACCGGCGAAACCCGCCGGACGGCCACCACCACCCCCGCAGCCACCGCCGGCGGCACCAGGAACCACCACAACCCGCTCACCGGCCGCCACGAAGCCCCGCAGGGCCGGCACAGCGTGCGGCCGTTCTGCGCGCGCAACTGGTCGAGCAGGGCCTTCGGATGCCAGCCCAGCCCGCCCTGGATCTCACCCGCCCGGTGCAGGCGTGCCACCACGCCCCCGTACCGCAGCTCCGCCTCCACCCACCACTCCGCGACCCCCAGCAGCGCACCGGCCGCGAGCGCCACCCACAACACCGGCCGCCGCCAACGACGCACCAGCAGGGCCGGCCCGCCCAGCGCCAGGAGCAGCCAGAACGCGTCCGGCGGCCGCATCAGCGCGACCCCGCACACGGCCGCCGCGAGCCCGGCGAGCAGCCGCCGCGAGGGCGGACCCGGGAAGAGGGCGGCCCGCAGAAAACAGCCGACGGCGATCAGGCAGCCGTACGCCACCCACAGGTTCGGCATGGCCTGCGGCCCGTACAGCAGGGTCACCCACAGCCCGGCGAACAACGCCCCCGCCACGGTCAGCACGCGGGCGGGCAGCAGCGGCCGCCACACGGCCAGGGAGAGGAACAGTGCCGCCCCGGACAGCACGGCCAGGTACGCCCGCAGCGCGACCGGGTCGTTCGGGTCGACACCCAGCAGGACGGCCGGCGCCACGAGGAAGGTGATCCCACGGGCCCGGGGCGCGCTGAAGAAGGCGGCCGGCACGCGCGGGTCGACCTGGCTGACGTACACCGTCTCGTCCCACCCGAGCGGGCTGCCCGGCACGACGAGAACCAGTTGCAGGACCGTGTAGAGGAGGGCGACGACGGCCGGGCCGCGCAGCCGTCGCCGCGGGCCGGCGACGGGCGCGCTGCCCGCGGCGCCGGCACTGCCGGGCACGGTGGGACGGGTGATCGGGCCGGTGGCCATGCCCCCACGCTGTGGTCACAGCGCGGGGGCGGCCACCGGAGAGGTCCGTACGGGAGCCGTACGGACCCGGCGTCAGTCGGACAGACGCTCGCCGGAGGAGGTCGAGAACACGTGGGTCTCGCCGCCGCGCGGCACGACGTGCAGCTTGGAGCCCTTCTCCGGCACCTGGCGGCCGCCCACCCGGACGACCAGGTCCTGGGCCTTCTCGCCGACCTGCGCGGTGCCGTAGACGTAGCCGTCGGCGCCGAGCTCCTCGACCACGTTGACGGTGATCGCCAGACCGCCCTCGTCGCTGATGTCGAAGTGCTCCGGGCGCACGCCGACGGTCACCGTACGGTCGCCCGCGTCGGCGGCGGCGGACAGCGCCTCCCGCGAGACCGGGATGACGGAGTCACCGAACTTCACGCCGCCGTCGGTGATGGGCACCTCGACCAGGTTCATGGCGGGCGAGCCGATGAAGCCGGCGACGAAGAGGTTCGCCGGGCGGTCGTACATGTTCCGCGGGGTGTCGACCTGCTGGAGCAGGCCGTCCTTGAGGACCGCCACCCGGTCACCCATGGTCATGGCCTCGACCTGGTCGTGGGTGACGTACACGGTGGTGATCGCCAGGTCGCGCTGCAGGGCGGCGATCTGGGTACGGGTGGACACGCGAAGCTTGGCGTCCAGGTTGGACAGCGGCTCGTCCATCAGGAAGACCTGCGGCTTGCGGACGATGGCCCGGCCCATGGCCACGCGCTGGCGCTGACCGCCGGAGAGCGCCTTCGGCTTCCGGTCCAGGTACTGGGTGAGGTCCAGCATCTTCGCGGCCTCCTCCACCTTCTGGCGGATGGTGGCCTTGTCCACGCCGGCGATCTTCAGGGCGAAGCCCATGTTGTCGGCGACGCTCATGTGCGGGTAGAGCGCGTAGTTCTGGAACACCATGGCGATGTCCCGGTCCTTGGGCGGCAGGTGGGTGACGTCGCGGTCGCCGATGCGGATCGCTCCGCCGTTGACGTCCTCGAGGCCGGCGAGCATCCGGAGCGAGGTCGACTTGCCGCAGCCGGAGGGGCCGACGAGGACGAGGAACTCGCCGTCCTCGATCTGCAGGTCGAGCTGGTCGACGGCGGGCTTGTCGCCGCCGGGGTACAGCCGGGTCGCCTTGTCGAAAGTGACAGAAGCCATGGTGATGCATCCCTTCACCGGCAGGAACGTGCCGGACGATCCGAGTAAAGGAGTGTGTTGTTGGTCTAGTCCATGACGGACTTCCCGGTGACGCTACCTGGAGGTTCCCGTTCTGTCAGCACCCGTGGCCAATCTGATGGCTCGGGGAATCCGCTGCTGTGTAGAGTGAGGGCGGTTACGCCTCCTTAGCTCAGCTGGCCAGAGCACCGCTCTTGTAAAGCGGGGGTCGTCGGTTCGAACCCGACAGGGGGCTCCAGTGCAAGACCCCCGGGTGCTCGTTGCCGGGGGTCTTCCTCGTCCGCGGATGCCGTGCCAGGGGGCGCGGCCGGAGCGCGGCCGGTTCACCCGGCGGCGTACGCGCCGGTGCCGAGCCCGGCCGCGAGGCTTCCCGCGAGCGGATCCACCGGTGGAACCGGAGCAGGACCACGGCGCCCGGGGAGCGCGGTGTCGTGGAGCCGGCGAGAAAAAAATCGAGCGGTAGCTTTGTTCGGTCGACGTGCCGAGAGAGGTGGGAGCCGTGCCGCGGACCGTGAAGCAGGACCGCGCCTTGCGGACGAGGGCGGCGCTCATCCAGGCGGGGGCCGAGGTCTTCGGCGAGGAGGGGTTCGCCGGGGCCAGCGTGACGCGGATCGCCGACCGGGCGGGGATGACCCTGGGGGCGATGTACTTCCACTTCCCGTCGAAGGAGGCGCTGGCCCGGGAGATCGTGCGGGCGCAGCCGGACCTGGTGAGTCCGCCGCTGCCGTCGGAAGGGTTGCAGCACGCCGTCGACATGACGCTGACGTGGGCCTACCGGCTGTTGACGGATCCGCTGTTGTTCGCGGGGGCGCGGCTGGTGATGGAGCAGGACCGGTTCATCGGTGGTGAGGCGAACACGCACCGGTTGTGGACGGAGCTGCTGGCGCTGGACTTCGAGCGGGCGGTGAAGCGGCGCGAGTTGCGCAGGTCGGTGGATGTGGGCGCGCTGGCACGGCTGGTCGTCAACGCGTGTACGGGCGCGCAGATGCATTCGCACATGGAGTCGGGCCGGGTGGACCTGCCGCGGCGGGTGGAGGAGATGTGGCGGCTGGTGCTGCCGGCGGTCGCGACTCCGCGGGTGATCGAGCGGCTGGAGTTCGGTGCGGAGCGGGGCCGCGGCCAGGTCCTGACAGGCCCTGGCTAGTGGCGGCCGGAGATCCGGTCGGCGATCCGCGCGAGGGGTGCGGTGTCGGCGGTGTGGGTGGCGGTTTCGCGGCGGTCGGCTTCGCGGTAGGCGGCGTAGAGGGCGTGTACGCCGAGCCAGCGCAGGGGTTCCGGTTCCCAGCGGCGGACCCGGTGGTCGACCCAGGGGAGGGTGGTCAGGTCGGTGGGGCCGCCCTGGCCGGAGTCCTGCTGGATCAGGTCGCGGAGGGTGCGGGCGGCGAGGTTGGCGGTGGCGACGCCTGATCCGACGTAACCGCCGGCCCAGCCGAGGCCGGTGGCCCGGTCGAGGGTGACGGTGGCGCACCAGTCGCGGGGGACGCCGAGTACGCCGGACCAGGCGTGGGTGACCTCCACTCCGGTGAGCCGGGGGAAGAACGCGGTGAGCAGCTCGGTGAGGGCGGCGATGGTCTCCGGCTGCGTACGGCCGTCGTTGTCGGTGCGGGAGGCGAACCGGTAGGGGACCCCGCGGCCGCCGATGGCGATGCGGTCGTCGGCGGTGCGTTGTGCGTACATGTAGGCGTGGGCCATGTCGCCGAGGGTGGCGCGGTCGGTCCAGCCGATCTGTTCCCAGGTCTCCGCGGGCAGCGGGGCGGTGACGATCATCGACGAGTTCATGGGCAGCCAGGATCGCTTCTGGCCCTTGAGACCTGCCGTGAAGCCCTCGGTGCAGCGCAGGACGTAGGGGGCGCGGACGGTCCCGTACGGGGTGACGGCGCGCTTGGGGGCGATTTCGGTGACCGGCGTCGACTCGTGGATGGTGACGCCGAGGCGTTCGCAGGTCTCGGCGAGGCCGGTGACGAGTTTGGCGGGGTGGATGCGGGCGCCGTGGGGGGTCCAGGAGGAGCCGACGGCGTCGGCGATGTCGATGCGGGCGCGCGTTTCGGTGGCGCCGAGCAGGACGCGGTCGGTTTCGCCGTAGCCGACCTCGGTCTCGTGGAAGGCCTTGAGGCGGGTGAGCTGGGCGGGGGTGCGGGCGACTTCGAGGACGCCGCCGCGGTGGATGTCGGCGTCGATGGATTCCTTGGCGGCGGTGTCGATGACCTCGGTGACGGTGTCGTTCATGGCCTGCTGGAGGCGCTGGGCGGCGTCCTTGCCGTGCAGTTGCGCGTAGCGGTCGCGGCCGGCGATGCCGTTGTAGAGCCAGCCGCCGTTGCGGCCGGAGGCCCCGTACCCGCAGAACTTCCGTTCGAGGACGGTGATGCGGAGGAAGGGGGCCGCCTGCTTGAGGTAGTAGGCGGTCCACAGGCCGGTGTAGCCGCCTCCGACGATGACGACGTCGGCGGTGGCGTCGGAGGTGAGGGGTGCGCGGGGCGGCGGGGTGCCGTGGGTCGCGTACCAGAAGGAGATGCCGCCGTTGATCGTCGCGCTCGCGCTGGTCATGGGGGTGTTGGTACACCGCGTTCCGCATGCGTGTCCAGGTCTGGGACGACTGTTCGACGGCCTCCGGCCGGGGAACTGCACACCGGGTCGGTGCACGAGGGGGAGGAGGCAACTAGCGTCGGATCATGGTCGAGATTCCCGATGCCTTGATCGAGTCGCAGCTGGAGTGGAACGGGGAGGCCGGTCGGGCCTTCATCGAGGCCCTGCCCGCCCGGGCGGCGGAGTTCTTGGAACGGTGGGAGCTGCGCCGGACCGGCTCCGCGATGCACGGGGTGGCCGCGCTGGTCCTGCCGGTCGACCGGGCGGACGGCACCCCGGCCGTACTGAAGCTGCAGGCGGTGGACGAGGAGACCGAGGGAGAGCCGGTGGCACTGCGTACCTGGGCCGGACGCGGCTGCGTACGGCTGCTGGAGCACGACGCGGTGACCGGGACCCTCCTCCTGGAACGCCTCGACGAGACCAGGCCGCTGTCGGCGCTCGCGGCGACGGACCCCCACGCGGCGGTGCGGGTGATCGCGGAGCTGCTGGCCCGTCTGACGGCCGCACCGGCACCGGCCGGGATGCGGCGGCTGGCGGACATGGCCGCGGCCATGCTGGCGGCCGTACCGGACGCGGCCGCCCGGCTGGCGGACCAGCGGGACCGGCGGCTGCTGCGGGACTGCGCGGCGGCGCTGGCGGAAGTGGCCGGGGAACCCGGGGACCGCCTGCTCCACTGGGACCTCCACTTCGACAACGTCCTGGCGGGCGGCCGCGAACCATGGCTGGCGATCGACCCGAAGCCACTCGCCGGCGACCCCGGCTTCGAACTGTGGCCGGCCCTGGGAAACCTCTTCCACCCCGACGACATCCGCCACCGCTTCGACCTCATGACGGACGTCATGGGCCTGGACCGGGACCGCGCCCGCTGCTGGACGCTGGGACGCCTCGTACAGAACGCACTGTGGGACATCGAGGACGGCGAACGCGCCCTGGACCCGGACCAACGCACGGCGGCGGAACGACTACTGGCCCGCTGACGAACGGTCCGCCGGCCGACGGAAGCCGGAGGCACCGGAAGCCGAAGGCATCAACAGACGCGATGGGACCTAGGCTGTGCGCCCATGATCAGGACTGCAACCCAAGCCGACGTTCCGGCCATCCACGCCATGATCTGCGAGCTCGCGGAGTACGAGAAGGCCCTCCACGAGGTGCGCGCCACCGAGGTCCAGTTGCGGGAGGCGCTGTTCGGGGAGCAGCCGGCGGCGTTCGCGCACATCGCGGAGACCGACACCGGCGAGGCGGTCGGCTACGCGATCTGGTTCCTGAGCTTCTCGACCTGGCGCGGGGTGCACGGCATCTACCTGGAGGACCTGTACGTGCGCCCCACCGCGCGGGGCGGCGGCCACGGCAAGGCCCTCCTGGCGGAGCTGGCACGGACCTGCGTGGAGCGGGGCTACCAGCGGCTGGAGTGGTCGGTCCTGAACTGGAACGCACCCACGATCGCCTTCTACGAATCGCTGGGCGCGCGGCCGCAGGACGAATGGTCGGTGTACCGCCTGACGGACGGCCCGCTGGCGGCACTGGGCTCCGCCTGAGGGCCGCCTGTCAGTGGGGCGGCCCACCATGGGGGCATGGCACAGAGGGCAGGCAGGGCTAGGAAGACGAACCGGCCTGTGGTGAGGCTGCCGGAACTCGAACCGTACGCGGGTGGCGGGCTGGAACCGGAGGGCGACTACGACGGCCTGGAGTTCGCCGGGCTGGAGCTGAGCGGGCAGGACGGGACGGGGGCCCGGTTCCTGGACTGCCTGCTGGCGGACTGCGCCCTGGACGAGGCGCGCCTGGGCGGGGCCCGCTTCACGGACTGCGTCCTGGAGCGGGTGCGCGGCGTGGGCACGGATCTGGCCGGGGCCGGTTTCCGGGACGTGGAGCTGACCGATGCCCGGCTGGGCGGCATCCAGGCGCACGGGGCCGCGCTGGAGCGCGTCCTCGTACGCGGCGGAAAGATCGACTACCTGAACCTGCGGGGCGCCCGCCTGAAGGACGTGGTGTTCGAGGGCGTGGTGCTGGCCGAGCCGGACTTCGGGGACGCGGAACTGGAGCGCGTGGAGTTCCGGGACTGCGTACTGCGCCGTGCGGACTTCTCGGGGGCACGCCTGGCGGAGGTGGACCTGCGCGGCGCCGCCGAGCTGGACGTCGCGGGCGGCCTGGACCGGCTGGCGGGAGCAGTGATCAGCCCGGCCCAGCTGCTGGACCTGGCACCGGCACTGGCAGCACAGCTGGGCATCCGCGTGGAGGTCTAGCTTGGCGCCTGCGGCACCCGCGAACGCCAGGCATCGAGACGGGGAGATCAGGCGGGTACGCGGGGAAACCGTGACTGCAGGTTCCAGATGGCCGGATTGTCGCCGAGACCCTCGTGCATGTCGATCAGATCGGCGATCAGATCGTGCAGGAAGTCCCGGGCCTCGCGGCGCAGCAGCCGGTGGCTGAAGGTCAGCGGCGCCTCCTCGGCCGGCATCCAGTCGGCCTCGACGTCCACCCAGCCGAACCGGCGCTCGAACAACATGCGGTCCGTGGACTCGGTGAAGTCGAGCTCGGCGTACCGGCTGTCCGCCGACCGGCTGCCCCGGGGGTCCTGGTCGAGCTGCTCGACGATGTCGCAGAGCGCCCAGGCGAAGTCCAACACAGGCACCCATCCCCAGGCTGTGGACAACTCCCGGTCCTGCTCGGTGTCGGCGAGGTAGACGTCCCCGCAGAACAGGTCATGGCGCAGGGTGCGCACGTCCGCGGTCCGGTAGTCGGTCTGCGGCGGATCGGGAAAGCGGCGGGAGAGGGAGTAGCCGATGTCGAGCATGGCACCGATGGTGTCACGGCCGCGCGTCGCCCCCGCGGGTGCGGTCTCGCGGCGCGGCGACTGCGGCTCCGCGAGTGCGGCTCCGCCGCAATGGGCTTTCGCGCTCCGCGCGCGGGTCTCCCACCCGCCCACCAGTTCAAGGCATCACGAATGCTGAGCCGCCAGCGGATAGTCATCGCCGGTGGCGGCTGAACGGCCCATGGCTGACGGCCCACGAGGCCTGTCGGCCGTCATCTCGGCAGGAGGAAGGGGAGATCGCAGGCGGATCTCCCCACCCCTGACGGCCCGCATCCGCCATCCCGGCAGGAGCGCGTAGAGATCGTTGGCGGTCTATGTCCGGCCCCCGACGGCCCGCACTCGCCGACCGCCCGGAGCGCGTAGCGATCGTTGGCGGCCTATGTCCGGCCCTCGGCGGCCCGAATCCGCTGATCAACAGGAGCGCGTAGCGATTTGGTGCGCCTGGACCGGCCTAAATTACGTAGATCTGATCGACTTCACTTCCGCACCCGCCCGGAGGGCGGCTGGCCGAGCGGGAGCCGCTGCCCGTGCCCGCCAACGCCAAAGCGCCAGGATCCGAAGGCTCCTCCCATGCCATCCCCCGGGGGCGGCCCGACAGTCCTTGTCGTTGCGTGACGGTCGTCGGCGTCAAGGGTGGCCCAACGGGCCATCGGCTTGCCGACGCGACCAACGGGAGCGCCCTTGACGCCGACGGCCGGCACGTAATGACACTGGGACTGACGGGCAGACCCCGGGCACCTTCCAGACGCCGCTCGGCCGAAGTCCTGAGGGCCGACCGTGGTAGGAATCCCTTCCCTTTAGGGAGGGGAGCGGAAGTCAATGCAGCAACCGCCGCTCCTTGGCCACCGCGACCGCCCCCGCGCGCGTGTCGACGCCGAGCTTGTCGTAGATGCGGCCCAGGTGGGTCTTGACCGTCGCTTCGCTGATGAAGAGTGCGCGGGCGATCTCTCGATTCCCGAGCCCGTGCGCGAGCTGGCCCAGGATGTCCAGTTCACGTTCCGTCAGGGTGGGCCGGGAGCCCCGCATGTGGGCCATCACGCGGCTCGCGACCGGCGGCGAAAGCGTCGTCCGCCCCTGCGCAGCCGAATGGATCGCGGCGAAGAGCTCCTCCGGGCGTTCCGCCTTCAGCAGGTAGCCCGTGGCGCCTGCGCCGATGGCACGAGTGATGTCGGCGTCCGTGTCGTACGTCGTCAGGACCAGGACGTGCGGCGGCCGGGGCAGGGCGGTCAGCCGGCGCGTGGCCTCGACCCCGTCGATCCCGTCCCCCAGTTGCAGGTCCATCAACACCACGTCCGGGTGCAGTTTGGCGGCCAGCGCGACCGCCTCCTCGCCGTTGCCGGCCTCTCCCAGCACCTCGATGTCGGGTTCGCTGCCGAGCAGTGCGAGCAGCCCGGCCCGGACCACCACGTGGTCGTCACACAGCAGGATCGTGGTCGGCGTACGGGAGGCGTCCGAGGAGGACGAGGGGGTCATGAGGCGGGCTCCAAAGGCAGCGCGGCGGAGAGGACCGTGCCCTCGCCGGGGACGGATTCGATGGTGAGGGTGCCGCCCAGCTGACGCACGCGGGCGTGCATGGCGGGCAGCCCGTGGCCACGGTCCGTACGGTCCGCACCGGCGGGTCGGGACTCGGTGAAGCCACGGCCGTCGTCGGCGACGTCCAGGACCACCTGGTCGCCCAGGAAGCTCAGCGTCAGCGCCGCCGTGCGGGCGCCGGAATGCTCCCGTACGTTCGCCAGTGCGCCCTGGGCGATGCGGAGCACGGCTGACTGCGTGCGGTCGGGCAGCGGCACCGGCGTCCCCTCCAGATGGAAGCGGACGGTGATGTCCGGGCCGGCGTCCAGCGCGCGCAGCGCGTCGGTCAGCCCGGCGCCGTTGTCGAGCTCGGGCGGTGCCAGGTCGGCGACCAGGCGGCGCGCCGCGGCGAGCCCGCGGGCGGCGATCTCGTTGGCGGTGCGGACATGGGCCCGCGCGGTGCCCGGGTCCGCGTCCCAGGTGCGGTCGGCCGCCTGCAGCAGCATCTGCTGGCTGGAGAGGTGCTGGGCCAGGGTGTCGTGGATCTCCATGGAGAGCCGCTGCCGCTCGGCGAGGGTGCCTTCGCGGCGCTCGGTGGCGGCCAGTTCGCGGCGGGTGCGGATCAGGTCGTCGATCAGGGCCTGCTGATCGGCCGCCTGGCGCTCCATGTGGATGAAGACGGCGGCGGCGAGGGCCGCGACGGCGGGCGGGGCCAGCAGCAGGTTGGGGTCGAACGGGCCGCTCGCCAGGCGCAGGTTCGCGGCCACGACCAGGGCGGTGAGCAGGCCGACGATGGCCACGGCGGCGCGGGGCGGGAGGGTGCGGAGGGCGGTGTAGAAGAGCGGCACGGCGCACCAGGCGAAGCTCGGGGCGAGGAGGACGAGGACGACCCACACGGCGATGACCAGGCCGAGCCAGAGCAGGCGGCGGGGGGAGGGGCGCCGGGCCGCGCCGGAGGCACCAGCCGCACCGGAGCCACCCGCGCCACGGGGGCCGCCGGAGATCGCGGTGCGGCCGGGGGCAGGCGGGGTGCCGGTGCGGCCCAGGGCCGGCCCGAGTACGTACAGCAGGGCCAGGGTGATGCTGAGGGCGATAACCCAGGGGGTGCGGGGTTCGCCGGGGTGGCGCAGGAGGAATCGGGTGACCGAGGCGGTGAGCAGGAGGAAGAACGCGGTGTGCATGACCGCGGCGAGGGCGCGGGTTCGGGTGCGCCCGGCACGTTTGGCAGCTCCGCTGCCGGTGCTCCGGGCTGTGCTCTTGCCGGTGCCGCCGGTGCCGCCGGTGCCGCCGGTGCCGCCGGTGCCGCCGGTGCTGCCGGTGCTGCCGGTGCTGCCGGTGCTGCCGGCGGTGCTGCCGGCGGTGCTGCCTTGGCCGGTGCCGCTGGTGGGGTGCTGGCCTGCGGTCACGGCGGTCCTCTCGGGTCGGGGTCGTACGTCCATCGTGCGCTGCTTCGCCGGGCGGCGGCGTTGGCGGCCGGACCGGCTTGGGCGGCCGGACGGGCTTGGGCGGCCGGACCGGCTTTGGCGGCCGGGCCGGGGTTGGCCGGCTTCGGGTCCGGGGGCCGGGGGCTCCGGGTGGGGTATCCGGGACGGCATGATTTACGGCGCGTTGCGCGGGGTCCGGTTGTCGGGCGGGGGTGTGCGCCACAAATCACGCTTGGGTGTCCCGGACACCCCACCCTCCACCCCCGACCCCCTCCCGGCAGTCCCTTGGCACGGGCGGCCGACGTACCTCGGGGCGGCCGACGTACCTCAAGGCGGCCGACGTACCTCGGGGCGGCTGACGTACCTCGGGCGGCCGAAGTACCTCGGGCGGCCGAAGTACCTCGCTGTGGGCAGGCGGCGTCCCGCAGCCCCGAGCCAGAGGCAGAGGGGAGGGAATCCCAGCCGCGAGGCGGGGTCCCGGGGGCGGAGCTCCGGGTGAGAGGAGTCCTCCGACCAGGAAACTCGCCGCACGCGGCGGTTCACATCAGCCGATCGGTTGACCCCGGGGTCAACCGGTTCGGGGCGGGGTGCGAGCCGGTACGGGGACGGGGTGGCGGCCTTCGCGGGACCAGCATGGGTGGTGCGGAAGGAGCCCGGCCCGCAGCGCGGCCGGCGAGCACTCGCCGCACGACGGCCACCAGCCGCCGCGCAGCAGGCCCGCGCAGCAGGCCCACGCCGCAAGCGACCCCGCCCAGAGCGACTCCGTTCCGAGCGACCCCGTTCCGCGCGACACCACTCCGAGCGACCCCGCCCAGAGCAGCGACCCCGCCCACACGCCAAGGAGCATCCGCATGAACACCCGTACCCGCGTCCTCACCGGTGCCGCCCTCGCCGTCGCGTTCGGCGCCGGCACCTTCGGCGCCGTCACCGCCAACGCCGCCCCCGCGGCCAACGCCGCCAAGCCCGCCGCCGTGGCCAAGAAGAGCGACAGCGAGAACTTCACCACCACCACGCACCTGACCATCGAGGCCGCGACGAAGGCCGCGCAGGCCTCTCTGAAGGCCGCGCAGAAGGAGAACCAGAAGGTCACCGTCGCCGTGGTCGACCGGAACGGCAACACCATCGTCACCCTGCGTGGCGACGGCGCGGGCCCGCAGTCGTACGAGTCCGCCGAGCGCAAGGCGTTCACCGCCGTGTCCTGGAACGCCCCGACCTCGGTGCTCGTGGGCCGCCTCGCCCAGGCCCCGAACCTGAAGGACATCCCCGGCACGCTGTTCCTCGGCGGCGGCGCCCCGGTCCAGCTGAACGGCGCCCCCATCGCGGGCATCGGTGTGGCCGGCGCCCCGAGCGGTGACCTGGACGAGAAGTACGCCAAGGCCGGCGTGGAGTCGCTCAACGACTGACCTTCGTAGTCGGTTTGAAGGTTTTAAGATCGTGCGGTGGACAACCGTACGTTCTTCCGGGCCGCCGCCCCCGTCACCGCCGCCCTGCTCGCCCTCACCACGGCGTGCACGGGCAGCACGGTGCAGGGGCGGCCCGGTGCTTCCGGGCTGCGGGATCTCCTCTTCCCGAAGGCGGGGAACGGCGGGTACGACGTCCGGCATTACGACCTGTCGATCGACTACCGGCCCGACGACGGCGCGATGTCCGGCACCGCCGTCATCACGGCCCGTGCCACGCAGGGGCTGAGCTCCTTCAACCTCGACCTGTCCGGGCTGGACGTGGCGGACGTGAAGGTCCAGGGCGCCCCCGCCCGGTTCAACCGCACCGGCCAGGAGCTGACGGTCCGCCCGACGGCGGACCTGAAGAAGGGCGAGGTGTTCCGTACGGTCGTCCGGTACTCGGGGAAGCCGAGGACGGTGAGCGACCCGGACGGGTCCGAGGAGGGCTGGATCCCGACCGAGGACGGGGCCCTCGGGGTCGGTGAGCCGGTCGGGTCGATGGCCTGGTTCCCGGGGAACCACCACCCGAGCGACAAGGCCGCGTACGACATCTCGCTGACCGTGCCCAAGGGCTACGAGGCGGTGTCCAACGGGCGGCTGGAGTCCAGGACGGAGAAGGACACGGACGGCACGTCCGTGTTCCGGTGGCGGAGCGCGGAGCCGATGGCGAGCTATCTGGCGATCGCCGCCATCGGGAAGTACCGCGTCTCCACCGGTACCACCGCGTCCGGGATCCCGGTGTACACCGCGGTCGTGCCGGGGGAGGCGGCGGCGAGCGCCGAGGCGCTCGGCAAGATCCCCGACATCGTGGACTGGGGGAGCCGCAGGTTCGGGCCCTATCCGTTCTCGGCCGCGGGCGCGGTCGTCGAGGAGCCGGACGCCCTCGGGTACGCGCTGGAGACGCAGACCCGGCCGGTCTATCCGGGCGCGCCGACCGTGGACCTGGTGGTGCACGAGATGGCGCACCAGTGGTTCGGCAACTCGGTGTCGCCGAAGTCCTGGAAGGACATGTGGCTCAACGAGGGCTTCGCCACGTACGCGGAGTGGCTGTGGTCGGAGGACCACGGCGGGCTCACCGCGGAGGAGCGCTTCCAGGCCTTCCGGAAGGGCGACACGACGGTCGATCCGTCCGCGGACGCGAAGTGGGGGGACTTCCCGCCGGCGAACCCGCCGTCCGCGGAGGTGATTTCCGAGGACCCCGTGTACTACGGGGGTGCGATGGTGCTGCACCGGATCCGGCAGGAGGTCGGGGACGAGAAGTTCTTCGACCTGGTGAAGGGCTGGGCCCGCGAGCACCGGCACGGCAATGCGGACACCGCCGCCTTCGTGGCCTACACCGAGCAGCGGACCGGCAAGGACCTGGACAAGCAGGTCTGGAAGAACTGGCTGTACGGGACCGGCAAGCCCAAGGGCTGAGCGCCCCGGCACGACCGCCCGGGAGCCTGCCCGACGGCGACGGCGACGGCGACGCCGACGGCGACAGCTACAGCGACGGTGACAGCTACAGCTACAGCTACAGCTACAGCTACAGCGACGGCGGCGAGATGACAGCGACGCCGACGCCGACAGCGACAGCGACAGCGAGGTCACCGAGTGGCGGAGCCCCTCCCCGGACGGCTGGGAAGGGGATTCCGCCACGGTGCGCTGCGCGCGGGTGGACCAGGGATCAGACGTTGACGCCGAAGTCCTGGGCGATGCCGGTCAGGCCGGAGGCGTAACCCTGGCCGACCGCGCGGAACTTCCACTCGGCGCCGTTGCGGTAGAGCTCGCCGAAGACCATGGCGGTCTCCGTCGCGGCGTCCTCGGAGAGGTCGTAGCGGGCGATCTCGGCGCCGCCGGCCTGGTTGACCACGCGGATGTACGCGTTGCGCACCTGGCCGAAGTTCTGGCTGCGGGAGTCCGCGTCGTAGATGGAGACCGGGAAGACGATCCGGTCGACCTCGGGGGACAGCCCGGCGAGGTTGACGTTGATCGCCTCGTCGTCGCCGGAGCCCTCGCCGGTGCGGTTGTCACCGGTGTGGACGATGGTCTGGTCCGGGGTGGACCTGTTGTTGAAGAAGACGAAGTGGCCGTCGGACACGACCTTGCCCGTCGCGTTCACCGCGATGGCCGACGCGTCCAGGTCGAAGTCGACGCCGGTCGTCGTACGGACGTCCCAGCCGAGCCCGACCGTGACCGCGCCGAGGCCCGGTGCCTCCTTGGTGAGCGAGACGTTGCCGCCCTTGGACAGGCTTACCGCCATCGGATGTCCCTTTCCTCGAATTCCTCGAACCATGACCTCAGAACCGGCTGCGGGGCCGGGGTGGTCAAGCTATCGCTGACTGTCATAACGCGGCGAGGGGGAGGGAAGGTTCCAGGCAGCCGAGTGACGGTCGGAACGTCCGGCGAAATGGAGGTGACGGGGACGGCGCGCGGGCGCGACCATGAGGGCATGCCTGGTCCCTATGTCATCCGCGGTTCGGTCGTGGTGCCCGAGGCCGAGCTCCGGTGGCGTTTCTCGCGTTCCTCGGGGCCCGGCGGGCAGCACGTGAACACCTCCGACTCCAAGGCGGAGCTCCTCTTCGACCTCGCCGCCACGTCCGTGCTTCCGGAGGTCTGGAAGCAGCGGGCGCTGGAGCGGCTCGCCCCTCGGCTGGTGGACGGGGTGCTCACCGTTCGCGCCTCGGAGCACCGCTCACAGCTGCGCAACCGCGAGATGGCACTGGTCCGTCTCGCCTCGC
The DNA here is from genome assembly GCF_056436025.1 of Streptomyces sp. NPDC043853. Taxonomy (NCBI): domain Bacteria; kingdom Bacillati; phylum Actinomycetota; class Actinomycetes; order Kitasatosporales; family Streptomycetaceae; genus Streptomyces; species Streptomyces sp. NPDC043853. Next base: position 518,216 of record NZ_JBWKDJ010000004.1, on the reverse strand, counting down.
TGCTGGCCGAGGCGACCGCGCCGCCGCCGAAGCCGCGCCGGGCGACGAAGATCCCACGGGGCATCAACGAGCGGCGCCTGCGGGAGAAGAAGGCGCGCGCCGAGACCAAGCGGGGCCGGACCGGCCGCGACTGGTAGCCGGCCGTACGGCGGACGGCCGCCGGACGGCCGCCAGCCGTACGGAGTGTCTTCCTGCAGCCCCTTCCCCCGCCGCTATGCGCCCAGTTGCCGGTACCGCCCCCGGAAGTACGCCAGCGGTCCCGCCTCGCCCGGCCGTACGGAGGCGTTCAGCACCCGCCCGACCACCAGGGTGTGGTCCCCGGCCGCCGTCCTGGACTCCGTACGGCACTCCAGGGTGGCCAGGGCGCCGCCGATCAGCGGGGCGCCGCTCAGTTCCCCGCGCACGTAGGGGAGATCGGCGAACAACAGCCGGTCGCTGATCCGGCCCTTCATCGCGAACCGGCCCGCCACCTGTCGCTGGTGTTCCGCCAGGACCGACACCGCCCACAGCGGCTGCTCGGCCAGCAGGTCGTCCATCCGGGAGCCCTCGCGCACGCTCACCAGCACCAGCGGCGGGTCCAGGGACACGGACATGAAGGCGGTCGCGGTCATGCCGACGTCCTCGCCGAAGGGCGGCTCCTGTGCGGTCACCAGCACCACACCCGCGGCCAGCCGTGACATGGCGGCGCGGAACTCGTCTTCGCTCACGCCTTCAGCATGAAGGGTCTCAGGTCTCGTGTTCGGCACGTTCCGAACGCTAGTCTCAGGCTCCCGCGCCCCGCATCGGGCTCCGGTCGGACCCTCGGGGAGACCAAGGTCGGAGCGGGGTCCCAGGCCCTGCGTACCGTCGTTTGCGCCGGGGAATGAAGGGGAGCGCTCCAGGCCGCCGGACGGCCGTCTTTTCATACCGTGTGACTTGACTCACAGAGGGCAAGATTTGTTGACCCTGTGTACCTGGCGCACAGCTCACTGTGATTCAGTGGACGGGACACCGCAACGAAACGCCGATGACGAACCTGGAGTTGCTGTCGAGGTCTCGGGGAGAGCGAGCAATGGAGACCGAGTCGGAGCCGTACGTCCGCCTTGCGACCCTGCGGCAGCTCCATCAGGTGGTGGCCGAACTCAACACGGCTCGGAGCCTGGCGGACACCCTGCAGACCGTCGTCGACGGCATCGTCGTGGGCCTCGGCTACGAACTCGCCTGTGTCAACCTCGTCCGCCCCGACGGTGATCTCGTCGTCGCCGCGTTCGCCGGGGACCCCGCCGCCGAAGCCCTGATCACCGGACGTGTCGGCTCCCGCACCTCCTGGGACCGCCGGCTCGCCATGGGCGAGTCCTGGGACGGCCTGCGCTTCATCCCGCACACCGAGGGCTGGGTCCTGCTGGAGGACGACGTGCCGCAGTGGCACACCGACGGCCCCGAACCGCGCTTCCACGACGAATGGCACCCCGAGGACCGGCTCTACGCGCCGATGTACGCCTCGGGCGGCGAACTGCTCGGGGTCATTTCGGTCGACAGGCCGCGCAACGGGCGCCGCCCCGGGGCGTGGGGGCGCGAAGCGCTGCAGATGTACGCCTTCCAGGCGGCCATTGCGATCAGTAACGCCAGGCTCCGCGCGAACATGCAGCGCGCCCTGGTCCGGCTGGAACGGGAGCAGCAGGCGCTCCGCGCCAGCGAAGAGTCGTTCCGGCAGGCGTTCGAGTACGCGCCGAGCGGCATGGCCATCGCCGAGATGGGCGGGGACCAGCACGGCCGGCTGCTGCGCACCAACGACGCGCTGTGCCGACTGCTCGGTCGGCCCGCCTCCGTGCTGCGCCGCTACTCCTTCTCCGACCTGGTCCACCCCGAGGACATCGGGACCCTGCTGCGCACCTCCGCCGAGGGCGGTCGCGCCGAGCTGCGGCTGGGCCGCCGCGACGGCACGTACGTGTGGGTCTCGCTCCGCAACTCCGTCGTCGCCGACGCCGCCGACGGGCCGCGGTTCCTGCTGACCCACGTCGAGGACATCGAGGAGCGCAAGCGGCACGAGCTGCAGCTCGCGCACCGGGCCAGCCACGACTCGCTGACCGGCCTCCCCAACAGCGCCGAACTGCGCGCCCGGCTCGCCGCGCGGCTGTGCCGCCGTCCGCACTCCGTGCGGTCCGGCGCCGTGGAGGCACTGGACGCGGCCTACGAGGGCCGCCCGGCCGCCCCCGGCACCGGCGAGCACGGGTTCCGGCCCGGCGCCCACCAGGGTGACGGGTACCAGGCCGACGGATATCAGAGCGAGAGCGCCGGCTACCAGCGCGATGCGTACCAGGACGGGTACCAGGGGAACGGCTACGCCGGGGAGGCGTACCAAGCGGACCGCCTCCCCTCCGGCGGGTACCCGGGCGAGGGCCGCCAGGGCGACGGGTACCCCGACCCCTTCGAGATCCCCGCGGCCCCGGCTCCCGCGGCCGCCGGCCCCGGCGGCGGAGCGTACGACCACCACGTGCACGCCGTCGCGCCGCCCGCCGACGTCGACGACGGCAGCAAGGGCCTCGCCGTGCTCTTCTGCGACCTGGACGGCTTCAAATCGATCAACGACCGGTTCGGCCACCACACCGGTGACGCGGTGCTCATCGAGGTGGCGCGGCGGCTGACGACGGGCGTCAGGGACGGTGACACCGTCGCCCGGCTGGGTGGTGACGAATTCGTCGTCCTCGCCGACGGCCTGGGTGCCGCCGACGCCGCCGATCTCGCCGTCCGGCTGCGCAACGCGATCATCCCGCCGATCCGCGTGGACGGCCGTGCGGTGCGGGTGGGCGCCAGTTTCGGCATCGGCTGGGCCAGCTGCGGAATGTCCGCGGAGGAAGTGCTGCGCTCGGCCGACCAGCGGATGTACATCGAGAAAAGGTCGCGTTCCAAGGCACATCGACGGGCCGGCTGAGTGGATCCGGAGCCCGTGGGCGCACGTGTTCGGGGTAGGCTCCCGTGGGTCGAAAGGAGTGACCCGCGATGACCACGCCCGCGAACAAGCCCGAGGACGAGGATCCGTTCGGCTACCTCTACGCGGACGGCCAGGCTGCCGGAGCCACCCCGCCGCCGGGCGGTGGGTACGGCTACCCCGGTCCGTCGGCCGGTGGTCAGGCCGGCCCGCAGCCGGGCGTGCCCCGGACCTCGTACAACCAGGTGCGCACGGTCGGCGAGCGGACGTACGGCGGCCAGCGCGGCAGTGTTCCGCCGCAGCCCCAGCCGCACTACGCCGCGCCCGAGGCGATCGCCGCCGGCGGCTACGGCGTGCCGCCGCAGCAGCAGCCCCCGCAGCACCAGACGCAGACGATCGCCTCGCACGGCGGCGGTGGCGGCTCCGGCCGGCGCGGCCTGCTGATCGCCGCGATCGCGGTGGTCGGCGCGGTGGTCATCGGCATCGGTGCCGCGCTGGCCTTCGGCGACAAGGGTGACAAGGACAACACGTCCGGCACCCAGACCACCGCCGGCACCGGCCAGACCCAGTCGCCCCAGCCGCAGAACAACTCGGCGAGCCCCGAGCCCAGCGCGTCGGAGAAGCCCGCGGACAAGCTGCCCAAGGGTGACGCGGGCGGCCCGGGCATGGCCATCTCCGGCGGCGCCAAGCTGGACAGCACGGTGAAGGGCGCCAGGTCCGCGAGCGGCCAGTACGTCGGCCAGTTCAACCAGGTCGGCGCGGCCGTGACCTGGACCCTGGACCTGCCCAAGGGCGGCACGTACCGCTTCTACATCCGGTACGGCATCCCGGGCGAGGACGCCAACGGCACGCTGACGATCAACGGCAAGCCCAACTCGTCGCCGGTCCGGCTGCACAACTTCTCCAAGCAGCCGCAGGGCGACTGGGAGAAGGGCTGGCAGAGCACCTGGGGCCAGGTGGAGCTCAAGGAGGGCACCAACACCATCAAGCTGTCGTGCGAGGCGGGCAACAAGTGCAACGCCAACATCGACCAATTCTGGCTGACCAACGGCTGATCGGGATCAGCGGCTGACCGGGATCAGCGGCTGACCGGCTGACCGGCCGTCACCTCCACCGACCCCCGTACCTGTTCGTAGGTGCGGGGGTCGAACTCTCCCGCCACCGGCGCCGCGACGGTCGCCGCCGACAGGGCCACCGCGCGGGCCAGGCGCTCCGGCCAGTCCAGGCGTTCCGCCAGGCCCGACAGCAGGCCCGCGACCGCCGAGTCGCCCGCACCCGTGGGGTTCCCGGCCAGGGCGCGCGGCGGGGCCGCCTGCCAGGTGCCCTCCGGAGTGGCCGCCAGCAGGCCGCCGGGGCCGAGCGAGGCGACCACCGCGCGGGCGCCGCGCCGGCGGGCCGCCAGCGCGGCCGGGAGCGGGTCCCGGGCGCCCGTCAGCTCCGCCAGCTCGGCGGTGTTCGGCTTGATCAGGTCCGGGCGGGCGGCGACGCCCCGGCGCAGTGCCTCGCCGCTGGTGTCCAGCAGGACCGGGACCCCGGCCGCACGGGCCTGCCGGACCAGGACCGCGTAGGCGCCGACGGGGACGCCGGGCGGCAGGCTGCCGCACAGCGCGACCGCCTCGGCCTCCCGGACCAACTCGTCGTAGCGGGTGAGGAAGCGGGCCCACTCGGCCGGTGCGATCGGCGGGCCGGGCTCGTTGAACTGGGTGGTGTCGCCCGAGGCGGCGTCCACCACGGCCACCGTCCGCCGGGTGTTCCCGGCGCAGCCGACCAGTGCGTCCCGTACGCCCGCGCCCAGCGTGCCGCGCAGCACCTCGCCGACGGGCCCGCCCGCGAAGCCGGTGACCGTCACCTCGTGTCCCAGCGCGGCCAGGACCCGGGCCACGTTCACGCCCTTGCCACCGGGCCGCTCGCGGACCTCGCAGACCCGGTGCGAGGACCGCGGTGCCAGCCGCGGCACGTGGTACGTCAGGTCCAGTGCGGTGTTCAGCGTGACGGTCAGGATCATCGGCACCCCCCGGGCGGTCGGCTTCGTCAGGGCAGGCCGCCGACGGCGCTCGCGCCCCGGCCCGGTCCGCCCGGTGCCGGGATCATGCCAAACCGGGGTGCGGTCCGCCCACCCCCCGGTCCGGCCGGCTTCGCCGACTACCCGCTCAGCCGATGGGGCTGACGATCCATTCGCCGCGCCGCATGACGCCCTTCAGGTCGAATTCGGCGTCCAGCACGACCAGGTCGGCGTACTTGCCCGGTTCCAGGGAGCCGACCTGGTCGTAGAGGCCGAGGAGCCTGGCCGGGTTCGCGGAGATCGCCTGGACCACCGATTCCACCGGCAGCCGGTCGATGGTGACGGACCGTTTGAAGGCGGTGTCCAGGGTGAGGGTGGAGCCGGCGATGGAGCCGCCCTCGACCAGCCGGGCCACCCCGTCCTTGACCTCGACCTCCAGCGGGCCGAGGTGGTAGGTGCCGTCGCCGAAGCCGGCCGCGTCCATCGCGTCGGTGATCAGCGCGACCCGCTCGGCGCCGGCGTGGTGGAAGGCCAGTTCCAGGGCGGCCGGGTGCAGGTGGGTGCCGTCGTTGATGAGCTCGACGGTGACCCGCTCGTCCTCCAGGAGCGCGGCGATCGGGCCGGGCTCGCGGTGCGCCAGGCCCGGCATCGCGTTGTACAGGTGGGTGGCGACGGTGGCGCCCGCGTCGATGGCCTGCCGGGTCTGTTCGTACGTGGAGTCGGTGTGCCCGATCGCGGCGATCACCCCGTGGTCGGCGAGCAGCCGTACGGAGTCCAGGCCGCCGGGGAGCTCGGTGGCGAGGGTGACCATCTTGGCCGTTCCGTGCGCGGCGTCGACCAGCTTGCGGACCTCGGCCGGGTCGGGGTCGCGGAGCAGGGACTCCTTGTGCGCGCCCTTGCGGCAGGGGTTGATGAACGGTCCCTCGAAGTGGACGCCCGCGATGTCGCCCTGCTGGGTCAGTTCGGCGAGCAGGCCGGCCCGGCGGGCCAGTTCGTCGAGGTCGCCGGTGACGGTGGAGGCGATCAGGGTGGTGGTGCCGTGCGCGCGGTGGGTGCGGACGCCCCGGAGGACCTCCTCGGCGGTGCCGGAGGTGAAGGAGGCGCCGCCGCCGCCGTGGTTGTGCATGTCCACGAAGCCGGGGACGAGCCAGTGGCCGGAGAGGTCGAGGTGCGCCGCGCCCTCGGGTGCGCTGCCGGCGATCCGCTCGCCGGTGACGATGACCCGGCCGCCTCGGACGGTGCCGGTGGGCAGCACCACCGTGGCCCCGGAGAGAACGGTGCTGTGTGCGCTTCCGGACATCAGGCAGGTACCTCCGTGGCGAGTAGGTCCCAGGCGAGCAGCCCTGCGCCCAGGCATCCGGCGGTGTCCCCGAGGGCCGCCGGCACGATGTGGGGGAGCCGCTGGAACGTCACGCGTTCCCTGACGGCCGTCCGTAGCGGTGTGAACAGGGTTTCCCCGGCCTCGGCGAGTCCGCCACCGATGATCAGCGTGCGCGGGTCCAGCAGGGTGAGGGCGGTGACCAGGCCGTCGGCGAGGGCGTCGACGGCGGTCTGCCAGACCCGTGCGGCCGCCGGGTCGCCGGAGGCGACGGCCTTCGCGCAGTCCGCGGCGTCCGCGCCGGGGGCGCCGGAGGCGGCCGCCCAGGCGCGGGAGACGGCGGCGGCGGAGGCCAGGGTCTCCAGGCAGCCGCGCTGGCCGCAGCCGCACTCGGGGCCGCCGGGGCGGACCACGATGTGGCCGATCTCGCCGGCGTACCCGTGGGCGCCGGCCTCGATGCGGCCGTCGATGCCGATGGCGCCGGCGATGCCGGTGCCGAGCGGGACGAACAGGAAGCGGTCGGCGTCCCGGCCGGCCCCGATGCGGCCTTCGGCGAGGCCGCCGGCGCGTACGTCGTGGCCGAGGGCGACCGGGATCCCCGCCAGGCGCGCGCTGAGCAGCTCGCGCAGGGGGACGTCACGCCAGCCGAGGTTGGCGGCGTAGACGGCGATGCCGCGGTCGGCGTCGACGATGCCGGGGACGGCGACGCCGGCCGCCGCGGCGGCGGTGCCGTACCGCTCGGCGCCCAGGGCGCGGAGGTCGGCGGCGAAGCCGAGGATCGACTCGACGACGGCGTCGGCGCCCCGGTCGCGGCCGGTCGCGCGGCGCGCCTCGTGCAGCAGGGAGCCGTCCTCGGCGACGAGGGCGGCCTTCATCCCGGTGCCGCCCACATCGAGGGCGATGACGTGTTTCACGGGTTTCACGGTGGACAGTCTCGCGTGCCGGAAGGGGAAAGGTCTAGTCCATTGAGGGGGTTTGTTGAGCGGCCATACAAAAGGACCGCTCCGGTTGTGGGTGAACGGCCGAAGTGGTGTAGACCTTATGAGCATCGTACGGACAACCTGGGGTGGATCGAGAGCTGTGCAGGGCCGTTACCGAAAGGCCGCCGCGACGGCTGCCGCGCTGTGCCTGACCATGACGCTGACGGCGGGCTGCGGAGCCCTCGCCTCCAGTGGGGACAACGAGGTGACCCTCCGGGTCGTGGCGGCCGACTACGGCGACAGTCCGCAGAATTCCTCCGCCGCCTACTGGAAGACCCTCGCCACCGACTTCGAGAAGGCCAATCCGGGCGTCAAGGTCGACGTCAGCGTCTACTCCTGGTCGGAGGTCGACGCCAAGGTCGCCGAGATGGTCGAGGCCGGCAAGGCCCCGGACATCGCGCAGATCGGCGCCTACGCCGACTACGCGGCGGACGGGAAGCTCTACCGGGCCGACGAACTGCTCTCGGTCCGCACCGAGGCGGACTTCCTCGGGCCGCTCGCCGACGCCGGCATGGTCGACAAGGTCCAGTACGGCATGCCGTTCGTGGCCAGCACACGACTGCTGTTCTACAACCGCGCGCTCTTCGCCGAGGCGGGCATCACCGGCAAGGGCGAAGGCGCCGAGTGGCACCCGAAGACCTGGGCGGACCTGGAGTCGGCGGCGAGGAAGCTCAAGGCGAAGGGCGTGAAGACGCCCTTCGCGCTGCCGCTCGGCCGCGAGGAGGCCCAGGCCGAGACCATGCTGTGGCTGCTCGCCGGCGGAGGCGGCTACACCGACACCGAGGAGCGCTACGCCATCGACTCCCCGGCCAACGTCCGCACCCTCGAATGGCTCCGCGACAAGCTCGTCGAGCCCGGCCTGACCGGCCCCGTCGAACCCGGCAAGCTGGACCGGCAGGCCGCCTTCGCCGCGTTCACCCGCGGCGAGGCCGGCATGCTCAACGGGCACCCCGCCCTGATGAAGCAGGCCGAGGCCAAGGGCGTGGCGTACGGCATGGTGCCGATGCCCACGGTGGACGGGGAACCGCACTCCACGATGGGCGTCGCGGACTGGGTGATGGCCTTCCGCAACGGCCACCGCAAGGAGGCCGGCAAGTTCCTGGACCACCTGTTCACCACGGAGAACGTCACGAAGTTCACCGAGACCCACGGCCTGCTGCCCGCCACCACCAGCGGCTACCACGCCATGGAACGCGGCACCGGAGTCCACAGCGGGCGGCTGCGCACCTTCCTGCCGGCCCTGCCCACCGCCCGGCTCTACCCCGTGAACAAGAAGTCCTGGGCCGCCGTCAGCGAGGACGTCAAGCAGAACATCGGCTCGGCCCTGCGCCCCGCCCCGGCCTCGCCGGCCAAGACGCTGGAGGAGCTCGCGGCGAAGGCCCACGCGGCGGACGGCGGCCGCTGACCGGCCGCTGACCGGCCGCTGACCGGCCGGCGGCCGGCCGCCGGGGTCGGCCGCCGGGCAGGGCCGTCCGGGTGTCGGAGCCCGGCGATATGTTGGACCGTATGACCGCCGACGACCAGCCGCCGCTCTCGGAACGCGAAGCCGCCGTGCTCGCGTACGAGGGCCGCAGCTGGCCCGGTCCGGGCGCGAAGGAGCGGGCGATACGCGAGGGCCTCGGCCTGACCCCGGTCCGCTACTACCAGCTGCTGAACGCCCTCATGGACGACCCCCGCGCCCTGGCCCACGCCCCGGGCACGGTCAACCGCCTCCGCCGCATCCGCGACGCCAGACGCGCCCGGCGCTGACCGCCCCGGCGCGGGCAACCCCGCCGCCGTGTGGGCAGTCGTCCCGCCCCGGTGTGGGCAGGCGTCCCGCAGGGCGGGACGGGTGGGCACACCGGGACACCCCCGCCCGGCGGCTTGTACCCCGCCCAGCCGGAGCCCGGCTCGGGCCTGAAGCCCGCTCCGCGAGCCAAGCCCCCCTTCCCGCGAACCCTGGGCGGAGCACATGGCCCCCCGGTAGGGTCAATCGCATGGGGAGCCATCCGCACGACCTGCCGATGCCCGTCACCGCCGCCGGACGCGAGGGCCTGGAAGCCCTGCTCCGCGCACCCCGCCGTTCCGTGGTCGCGCTCGACTTCGACGGCACCCTCGCCGACATCGTTCCCGACCCCGACCAGGCCCGCGCCCATCCCGGCGCCGTCCCGGCACTGTCCGAGCTCGCGCCGAAGGTCGCCTCCGTCGCGGTGATCACCGGCCGTCCGGCCGGGGTCGCCGTCCGCTACGGCGGCTTCGCCGGCGCGTCCGGCCTGGAGCACCTCGTCGTGCTCGGCCACTACGGGGCGGAGCGCTGGGACGCGGTCAGCGGCAGTGTGCAGGCCCCCGCCGAGCACCCGGGCGTGGCCGCGGTCCGGGCCGAGCTCCCGGGCTACCTCGACTCCATCGGCGCCTGGCAGGGCACCTGGATCGAGGAGAAGGGCCGGGCCCTGGCGGTCCACACCCGCCGCACGGAGGACCCGGCCGCGGCCTTCGCGGCCCTCCGAGAACCGCTCGAAGAGCTGGCGCGCAAGCACGGGCTGATGGTCGAGCCCGGCCGCGCCGTCCTGGAGCTCCGCCCGCCGGGCACGGACAAGGGCGTCGCCCTGACCGAATACCTCGCCGAGGTCGACGCGGAGGCCGTCGTCTACGCGGGCGACGACCTGGGCGACCTCGCGGCGTACGCGGCAGTGGAAAAACGCCGCGCCGACGGCCGGCCCGGCCTCCTGGTCTGCAGCGGCTCCGCGGAAGTGCCCGAACTGGCCGCCCGGGCCGACCTCGTCCTGGGCGGCCCCGCGGATGTCGTCGCCTTCCTCTCCGCCCTCGCCGCGGCCGTCGTCTGACCGACCGCGCCCCCCTAGGCCCTACACCGCGCGGAGCGCGTCCAGCTGGGCCTTGAACCAGGCCGAGGGCGGGAGCGCGGTGGCGGCGGCAGCCAGCCGTTTCGTACGGTCCGCGCGTTCCGCGGCCGGCATGGACAGGGCTCGGTGGAGGGCCTCCGCCGTCGCCGAGACGTCGTACGGGTTCACCCCGAGCGCGTCCTCGCGGAGCTCCGCGTACGCGCCCGCCTCCGTCGACAGCACCAGCGCGCAGCCCTGCTCGGAGACCACGGGGATCTCCTTGGAGACCAGGTTCATCCCGTCCCGCAGCGGATTGATCAGTGCGACGTCGGCCAGCCGGTAGGCGGCCAGCGACCGCGCGAAGTCGTCCTGCACGGAGACCAGCACCGGCTGCCAGTCCGCCGTGCCGAACTCCGCGTTGATGTCCAGCGCCAACCGGGAGACCGCCGCCGTGTAGTCCCGGTAGACCGCCAGGTCCTGCCGGGAGGGGTAGGCCGAGGCCAGGTGGACCACCTCGCCGCGCCACTCGGGGTGCGCGGCCAGCAGCTCCCGGTAGGCGAGGAGGCCGCGGACGATGTTCTTCGAGAGTTCGGTGCGGTCGACGCGGACGATGGTCTTCCGGTCGCCGATGTCGGCCCGCAGCGCGGCCAGCCGGTCGTCCACCTCCGGCCGGTGGGCCAGCCGGCGCAGTTCCTCCCCGTCCACTCCCAGCGGGTACACCGCCACCCGGGTGCTGCGCCGCGGCCCGCCGGCCCGCCGGTGGTGCACCCCGCGCCAGGGGTCCCCGGTCGGCCAGACCCCGTCCGCCGTGCCGCTCGCGCTGTCGATGTGCGCGCCGCGGATGAACGCCGCCGACCATCCCCAGGTGTGGAAACCCAGCTCGTCGGCGCCCAGCAGGCCCCAGAGGAGTTCCTCGCGGATGTCGTCCGGGAGCATCCACAGCTGGTCGGCCGAGGCCCACGGCGTGTGCGTGAAGTGGGAGATCCGCAGGTCCGGCCGGAGCTCCCGGAGCATCCCCGGGACCAGGGACAGCTGGTAGTCCTGGACCAGCACGGCCGCGCCCTCGGCGGCCTCCGCCGCCAGCGCCTCCGCGAAGGCCCGGTTGTACGTGCGGTACGAGGCCCAGCGGCGCCGGAACTCCGCGTCGAAGACCGGCGCGTGCGGGATGTCGTACAGCCCGTGGTGGGTGAACCAGAGCACCGAGTTCGAGATGCCGTTGTACGCCTCGTGGTAGACGTCCGGGTCGATGACCAGCATGCGGACGCCCGGCTCGGACACGCCCCGGCGGACCGCCTCGCGGTCGCCCTCGCTCAGCGCCGCGCAGATCCACAGGGCGTCCGGCTGCCCGTCGAGCGCGGCGGACAGGCCGGAGACCAGCCCGCCTCCGCCGCGCCGGGCGCCGAGTGTGCCGTCGGCGGAGAGGTCGTACGAGAGCGGGCCACGGTTCGCTGCGACGAGGAGCTGGGAAGCCATGCGGCGAACCTAGCCCGGCCCGCGCTCGCTCAAACGTCCGTTGCGCCGGGTTGTGGGTGGTGTGGCCGTCCTCACGCGACGCGGCGGGACGGGTACTCCTCGATCTCGCACATCGGCGGCCGCTCCTCCGTGTCCACCGGGTAGGTGTGCGGAACGAAGCCGTCCGGGCCCCGCTCGAACTGGGTCAGGACCGGCCGGACCAGATGGCCGCGGGACAGCCGTACCTGTGCGGTGCGGTAGATCGCGGCGGCCATCCGGCCCAGCGCACGGCCGTCCTGGTGGCGGTGCAGCCGGACGCCCACGTCGACCTGCGCGAGGGCGTCCAGGCCGACCGTGTGCAGTGCGTCGACGAGCAGTCCGAGCTCCACGCCGTAGCCGACCGGGAAGGGGAGGCGTTCCAGCAGGGACCGGCGGACGGCGTACTCGCCGCCCAGCGGCTGCACGAAGCCGGCCAGCTGCGGCCAGTGCAGGTTGAGCAGCGGGCGGGCGACCAGCTCGGTCACCCTGCCCCCCTGTTCGGCCGCACCGGGACGGCCGCCCGCCGCACCGGGACCGCCGCCGGCGAGCGGGCGGTCGTACATCGCCTTGACGAACTGGATCTCCGGGTCGGTCAGCAGCGGGCCGAGGATCCCGGAGACGAAAACGGAGGAGAAGTCGCGCAGATCGGCGTCGACGAAGCAGACGATGTCGCCGGTGGTCGCGAGCAGCGAGCGCCACAGCACCTCGCCCTTGCCGGGCAGGGCGGGTATCCGGGGCAGGATCTCGTCCCGGTGCACCACGCGGGCGCCCGCCTTGGCGGCCACCTCGGCGGTCCGGTCGGTGGAACCGGAGTCGATCACCACCAGCTCGTCGACCAGAGGGACCGGCAGCCCGTCCATCAGGTCCCGCCGGATCACCTCGACGATCTCCCCGACCGTGGGTTCCTCGTCGAGTGCGGGCAGCACCACGCTGACCGTCGTCCCGGCCGCCCGCTTGGCGGAAAACAGCTGGTCGAGCGGCCTGTCGGCGGCGGACCAGGAGCGGTCTGCCAGCCAGCGCTCCACCTCTTGCAGCACTCCGGTACTCCCCAAACGTGATCCATCTCGCGGTTCGGACAGCTGTCTCACCCGCCCGCACCTTCGGTTACAGTCTTGAACAACGCGCTGGACCTCCGCATGCCGGGGTACGGCGCAGACAAACGCCCGGGTGCGCCATAGAGCGCGCGGCCCGGAGCCATACCGCTCATCCAGAGGGGCAGAGGGAAACGGCCCGTTGAAGCCCCGGCAACCCTCCAGTCGGTCTCGCGATGCGTCACGCAGCGAGGTCCCCGGCTAGGGAAGGTGCCAAATCCGTCTCGTGGCGAAGTGCGTCACGAGGAAGATGAGGAGAAAGGGCCTCGCCATCATGGCTGCACAGACTGTCGCCACCTCTGTCGATCTCGGACCCGCCGCCGCGCTTTCCTGTCGCGAGTGCGGCACCCGCTTCGACCTCGGCCCCATCTTCGCGTGCGCCGAGTGCTTCGGCCCGCTCGAGGTGGCGTACGACCTGCCCGTCGGCACTGGATCTCCTGAAGACGTCGAGGCCCTCCGCGCCGCGATCGAGGCCGGCCCCAACAACATCTGGCGGTACGCCCCGCTGCTGCCCGTCCCGGCCGACGTGGCGGAGAAGCCGAACCTGAACCCGGGCTTCACCAAGCTGGTCCAGGCCGACAACCTGGCCAAGGAGCTGGGCGTCACTGGCAAGCTCTACGTCAAGGACGACTCCGGCAACCCGACGCACTCCTTCAAGGACCGCGTCGTCGCGATCGCCGTGGAGGCCGCCCGCGCCTTCGGCTTCACCACCCTGTCCTGCTCCTCCACCGGCAACCTGGCCGGCGCCGTCGGCGCCGCGGCCGCCCGCTCCGGCTTCCGGTCCTGCGTGTTCATCCCGCACGACCTGGAGCAGGGCAAGGTCGTCATGGCCGCGGTGTACGGCGGCGACCTGGTCGGCATCGAGGGCAACTACGACGACGTCAACCGCTTCTGCTCCGAGCTCATCGGCGACCCGCTGGGCGAGGGCTGGGGCTTCGTCAACGTCAACCTCCGCCCGTACTACGGCGAGGGGTCCAAGACCCTGGCGTACGAGATCTGCGAGCAGCTCGGCTGGCAGCTGCCCGACCAGATCGTGATCCCGATCGCCTCCGGCTCGCAGCTCACGAAGATCGACAAGGGTCTGCAGGAGCTCATCAAGCTGGGTCTGGTCGAGGACAAGCCGTACAAGATCTTCGGCGCCCAGGCCGAGGGTTGCTCGCCCGTCTCCACCGCCTTCAAGGCCGGTCACGACGTGGTCCGCCCGCAGAAGCCGAAGACCATCGCCAAGTCCCTGGCGATCGGCAACCCGGCGGACGGCCCGTACGTGCTCGACATCGCCCGCCGCACCGGGGGTTACGTGGAGGACGTCAACGACGAGCAGGTCGTCGAGGCCATCAAGCTGCTCGCGCAGACCGAGGGCATCTTCGCCGAGACCGCGGGCGGCGTGACCGTCGGCGTCACGAAGAAGCTCATCGAGAACGGGCAGATCGACCCTGCGCTGACCACCGTCATCCTCAACACCGGTGACGGCCTCAAGACCCTGGACGCGGTCGCCGGGGACACCGGCCAGACCGCCGTCATCCGCCCCAGCCTGGACGCGTTCCGCGCCGCCGGCCTGGCCTGACCACCCCCTACGCACTACCGGAAAGGCAGTGTCGCCATGAGCGTCAACGTCCGCATCCCCACCATCCTGCGCACCTACACCGGCGGCCAGGCCGAGGTGCCCGCCGAGGGCACGACCCTCGCCGAGGTCATCGACTCCCTGGAGCAGAACCACCCGGGCATCGCCGCGCGCGTCCTGGACGACCAGGGCAAGCTGCGCCGCTTTGTGAACGTCTACGTCAACGACGACGACGTGCGCTTCGAGGGCGGGCTGGAGACGGCGACGCCGGACGGTGCCGGAGTTTCCATCATCCCGGCCGTCGCGGGCGGCTGCTGAATCCCGGCGCCATTACGGCGACCTGATGCCGGCTCGGCGGTGAAGCCTCGGTGACCCGTCGGTAGCTGACACGCGCAACCCCTGAATTGCCCCTTCCGCAAAAGCGGAGGGGGCAATTCTGCTTGATTGGGCGCGGTAGAGTTGGGGAAGCCCCCTCCGCTGTTCTTGCCCGCCGCATATGAACGGGCGCTTCCATGGTCGACATCGGGCCAATGTGCGTGTGCGATATGGGGCATTGGCGCCTTCTGTCAGGCCCGTGTTGCCCAGGAGTATGGCAAATTTTCCGACTATTTCGGCCTTTCCGCATGTCCAGATTTCTCGTCGGAATGACCTGTTGCAGACAGCTCCGGTCCGGATACATTCAGCCGCGGTCGACGCGTTCCGACGCAAGTTATGACCCGGGATCGCGAAGTGTGATCCTGCGCAAGGGCCAGTAATAGGGGAGTTAGGCATGGCTCAGGGCACCGTCAAGTGGTTCAACGCGGAGAAGGGCTACGGCTTCATCGCGGTCGACGGTGGTGCGGATGTGTTCGTCCACTACAGCGCCATCCAGATGGACGGGTACCGCACCCTTGAAGAGGGTCAGCGGGTCGAGTTCGAGATCTCGCAGGGCCAGAAGGGCCCGCAGGCTGACATGGTCAAGCTCGCGCAGGTCTGATCCAACGGCGTTCGACCACCGACAGACGTACCCGCGAGGGGCCCGTATCCCGGACAGGGATGCGGGCCCCTCGCGCGTCCGCCGGTGTCCGCCGGCGCTCCTGCCTGAGTCTTGTCCGGGCGATGTCCACAGCTCGCCTGACTCGCTTGCGCCCACCCGTCGCCCGACCGCCACCCCTCAATGAGCCTGCTTCGCAGGCGCTTGCACTCGAGGGGGTCGAGTGCTAATCATTGGCGTTAGCACTCTCCGGGTGAGAGTGATAAAGACGAGGACCGAGTCGGTGAGGCTCGCGGGCCGGGCGGGAAGGAACCGTCAGGTGCGCAAGCCGTCCGTCGCGGGCGCCGGGCGCGGTCCGAAGGCAATCCACCCCAGTCCGGGAGGACCACTTCACATGGCCAAGATCATCGCGTTCGACGAGGAGGCCCGGCGCGGTCTCGAGCGCGGCATGAACCAGCTCGCCGACGCCGTCAAGGTCACGCTTGGCCCCAAGGGCCGCAACGTCGTCCTCGAGAAGAAGTGGGGCGCTCCCACGATCACCAACGATGGTGTTTCCATCGCCAAGGAGATCGAGCTGGAGGACCCGTACGAGAAGATCGGCGCCGAGCTGGTCAAGGAAGTCGCCAAGAAGACGGACGACGTCGCCGGTGACGGTACGACCACCGCGACCGTTCTGGCCCAGGCCCTGGTCCGCGAGGGCCTGCGCAACGTGGCCGCCGGCGCCAACCCGATGGCCCTGAAGCGCGGCATCGAGAAGGCCGTCGAGGCCGTCTCCGGCGCCCTGCTGGAGCAGGCGAAGGATGTCGAGACCAAGGAGCAGATCGCTTCCACGGCCTCCATCTCCGCCGCCGACACCCAGATCGGCGAGCTCATCGCCGAGGCCATGGACAAGGTCGGCAAGGAAGGCGTCATCACCGTCGAGGAGTCCAACACCTTCGGTCTGGAGCTCGAGCTCACCGAGGGCATGCGCTTCGACAAGGGCTACATCTCGGCGTACTTCGCGACCGACATGGAGCGCATGGAGGCGGCGCTCGAGGACCCCTACATCCTCATCGTCAACTCCAAGGTCAGCAACGTGAAGGACCTCCTTCCGCTGCTGGAGAAGGTCATGCAGTCCGGCAAGCCGCTGCTGATCATCGCCGAGGACGTCGAGGGCGAGGCCCTGTCGACCCTGGTCGTCAACAAGATCCGCGGCACCTTCCGCTCCGTCGCGGTCAAGGCCCCGGGCTTCGGTGACCGCCGCAAGGCCATGCTCGGTGACATCGCCATCCTCACCGGCGGCACGGTCATCTCCGAGGAGGTCGGCCTCAAGCTGGAGAACGCGGGCCTGGACCTGCTCGGCCGCGCCCGCAAGGTCGTCATCACCAAGGACGAGACCACGATCGTCGACGGTGCCGGTGACAGCGACCAGGTTGCCGGTCGCGTCAACCAGATCCGCGCCGAGATCGAGAACTCCGACTCGGACTACGACCGCGAGAAGCTGCAGGAGCGCCTGGCGAAGCTCGCCGGTGGCGTTGCCGTCATCAAGGCCGGTGCCGCGACCGAGGTGGAGCTCAAGGAGCGCAAGCACCGCATCGAGGACGCCGTCCGCAACGCGAAGGCGGCCGTCGAGGAGGGCATCGTCGCCGGTGGTGGCGTGGCCCTGCTGCAGGCCTCCTCGGTCTTCGAGAAGCTGGAGCTCGACGGTGACGAGGCCACCGGTGCCGCCGCCGTCAAGCTGGCGCTGCAGGCCCCGCTGAAGCAGATCGCCGAGAACGCCGGCCTCGAGGGCGGCGTCGTGGTGGAGAAGGTCCGCAACCTCACCCCGGGTCACGGCCTCAACGCCGCCACCGGCGAGTACGTGGACCTGATCGCCGAGGGCATCATCGACCCGGCCAAGGTGACCCGTTCCGCCCTGCAGAACGCGGCCTCCATCGCGGCCCTGTTCCTGACCACCGAGGCCGTCATCGCCGACAAGCCGGAGAAGGCCGCGGCCGCTCCGGGCGGCATGCCGGGCGGTGACATGGACTTCTGATCGACGCCTCCGGGCCCGATCAGCCGTTCCTGATCCGAGGGCGGTATCCCCATCCGGGGATACCGCCCTCGGGCGTTCCGGGTGTCCAGGCGGGTGCGTTCAGCTAGCCTTGGCATAAAGAATCGCTCCATTCGTATGCCTGGAGGTCCCGATGTCGCGCACCATGGTCGACCTTGATGACGCATTGCTCGCGGAGGCCGCCGAAATACTGGGCACCACGACAAAGCGGGCCACCATCAATGGAGCACTGGCGGAGTTCGTGGCGGCGGCCCGTCGGCGCCGCTTCGTGGAGATGCTGGAGGAAGGCGCGCTCGACGACCTGGGAAACCCCGCGGTGATGGGGGAGGCATGGCGGTAACCCGGTACCTCGTCGACAAGAGCGCCTGGGCGCGCTTCAAGCATCCCGAGGTGAAGTCCCGGCTCCTTCCACTCATCGAGCGGGGGCTGGTGGCTACCTGTGCGGTCGTCGACCTGGAAGTCCTCTACAGCACGCGGAACGCCGAGGACCATGCGCGTGCCCGTTCCGCCCGGCTGGGATTCGAGTGGCTGCCGCTCACGGACGAGATCGGAGCGCGCTCGGTCGAGGTCCAGGCGCTGCTGGCGCAGAAGGGGCACCACCGTGCGGCCTCGGTGGCGGACCTGCTCATCGCGGCCACGGCGGAACAGCACGGTGCGACCGTGCTGCACTACGACGCCGACTACGACACCATCGCGGCCGTCACCGGACAGCGGGTGGAGTGGGTGGCCCCGCCCGGGTCCGTACCGTAGCGCCCGGGCGGGCGACCTGGCCCATTGTGAGACGGGGGATGCAGGGGCTGGTGGTCACCTGGTTGACTCGGGGTATGAGCGAGCACACCCCGACCCCCCTCTTCGTCAAGATCTGCGGGCTGAAGACCGAGCTGGACGTCGACACCGCCGTCGAGGCCGGGGCGGATGCCGTTGGGTTCGTGTTCGCGCCGGGCGGCCCCCGGGCGATCGACACCGCCACCGTGCGCCGGCTGGTCGAGCGGGTGCCGGAGCGGGTGCTGACCGTCGGGGTGTTCCGCAAGCAGCCCGTCGAGGAGGTCCGCCGGCTCACCGAGGAGAGCGGCGTCCGTGCCGTCCAGCTCCATGGGGACGAGGGGCCCGAGTACTACGAGGCGCTGCGCGCCGAAGGCCGGACCCTGCTCCGCGCCACTGCCGAGCGGGTCGGCAAGGCCGGCGAGTACGGCGAGGACCTGCTGCTGATCGACGCCCCCGACCCGGGCTCCGGCAAGCCCTGGAACTGGGGCGCGGCCGACTTCACCGCCCCCGAGGGCCACTGGCTGCTGGCCGGCGGCCTGAACCCGGGCAACGTCCGCGAGGCCGCCGAGACCACGGGCGCCTGGGGCGTGGACGTCTCCAGCGGCGTCGAGAGCGAGCGCGGCGTGAAGTCCCCGGACCTGATCCGCGCCTTCATCACGGCCGCCCGCGGTCACTGACGGAGCCGCCCCCCGCCGCCGGGCCGGCACAGGTTCACGCTGATCCACTGCCCTCCGGTGGGCAACCTCGGCTACGACGATCCGTCCCACGCATCGCTCAAGGCGCGGCCCCCCGAGGGCTGCACGGTCAAGGAAATGGACGGGTATCTCGGGCTGCGCTGCGAGCGCCCGGGGGCCCGCTTGCCGGACGCCGTTGCCGACACCTGCCGGGAGGTCAGGTCCGAACACGGCCTGCTGCTGAACGACCTCGGCATCGAGAAGCTGTGGGAGTGGTCCGAGGACGGGACGGACGGATGGGGCGCGGAGATCGTGGGCCAGCTCCTGCTGATGGCCGCCGAGCGCGGCCCGCGGCTGGGCTACAGCTCGGACGACCTGGTGCGCTTCCTGCGCGATGTGACCACCGGACACTGATCCGGGCCCACAGACCGGTGCGCCCTGACGGCCGGCGGAGTTCGGTACAAGAGGGCATGGCGGCCCGAGGCAGCAGGGCCGAGAAGGATTCGGTGGTGGTACGGCACGGGGCCGTGGACGGCGGCGCGGTGGCGGGTCACCCGGTCCTGGACAGCTGCCCTGCAGGAGCAGCGGTCGGTGGAGGAGGTGCCCGGCAGTGGGCCTGCCGGAAGATCGGGGTGTGATGCGCTCGGCCCTCAGGCCGAGGCCAGACCGGTATCGGATCGGTTGAATCGGTCGGACCGGTCAGGTCAGGTCAGGTCAAGTCAGGGTCAGCGGGGTGACGGAGTAGCCGTTGGCTGAGCTCGACCGGAGTGCCTGCGAGAGCAGGGCGGAAGCTTTGGCGCGGGCTTCGGCGTTGGTTGCGGCCCGTACGAAGAGGACGACGTCCATTCCCTGCCGTGCGGCACGGACCCGTACGTGTTCCAGACCGTGTTGTGGGCCGGCGTGCGCCCAGAGGGCGTCCTGGAGGAGAGAGGCTTCGCCCTCCGTGCCAGGCGCTCCCGACGAGTGGTCAGGGGCAGGTGGACGAGGAGCATGGACTCAGTCCCAGCCGAGGCCGTTGCTGACGGCCGAGGTGTGGGTGGAGGCCGCCGAGGCAGGGGCCACGTCCCAGCCCAGTCCCGTGTTGATGTAGAGGGCGCCGCCCAGGAGGGTGGTGAGGAAGGCGGCGGTGAGGTTGCGAGAGGTCTTGGACATGGCTGTGCCCCCGGGTCGGTGAGAAGAGTTGATTCAGGACGGTCGGGCGGGCGCCCGTCCGGGCCCTTTTCTGGGGCCCGGCCGGGGAGTTGAACAGCGAGACGGCGGCACGGGCGGCCCTGGACGAGTTGGCCGATCTTGAACTCCTGCGGGCCTCGCGGGACGTCCCGGGCACGATGCGGGCGGTCAGTCCGGAGGTGGGCCTCCAGCTGATCCTGCGCCGCCAGGAGGAGGACCTGCTGCGCCGCCAGCAGGAGCTCGCCCGGAGCAAGGCCGCCGCGGCGCGCGCCGTCGCCGAGTACGCCGATCTCCGGCCGAACACGACGGTCGACAACACGGAGCGGCTCGTCGGGCTCGACGCGATCCGGAGCAAGCTGGAGGTGCTCGGCAGGGAGGTCTTCCGCGAGTGCCTGTCCGTGATGCCCGGCGGCGCGCAGTCAAAGGCCAGCCTCGACGCATCGCGTCCCCTGGACGAGGACGCGATGAACCGGGGCGTCTCCCTCCTGACCCTCTACCAGGACAGTGTCCGGAACGACCCCGCCACCCTCGCCTACGCCCGGTGGATGACCCGCGAGGGCGGACTCGTCCGCACCTCCCCGGTCCTGCCGCCCCGCATGCTGGTCCTGGACCGTGAGGTCGCCCTTCGTCCCGGTCGATCCGGCCAACACCAAGCTCGGAGCCCTGTGCACCCGGGAGCCGGGCATCGTCGCCACGATGACCGCCCTGTTCGAGCAGGCATGGCACAACGCCGTCCCGCTCGGCGCCGACCGGACGGAGCCGGCCGAGACCGGGCTGACCCCGGGCGGGAAGGAACTCCTCAGTCTGCTGGCCGGCGGCCTGACCGACGAGGCCGCGGGCAAACGCCTCGGGCTGTCCCTGCGCACCGTACGGCGCCAGATGGCGGCCCTGATGGAACGCCTCGGCGCGTCCAGCCGCTTCGAGGCCGCCCTCCGGGCGGCCCAGCGGGGCTGGCTCTGACGGAACGGCTCAGAGGCTTGTGACGAACGCGGTCCAGGCGGCCGTACGGAAGGTCAGGTGCGGGCCTTCGGGCTGCTTGGAGTCGCGGACGGGGACGATGTCGGGATGGCCGTCGGCGACTTCGAGGCAGTTGCCGCCGTCGCCGCTGTGGGTGGATTTCCGCCAGGTTGCCATCTCGACGCAGCTGCCGCCGCTGCCGTCGCTGTAGCTGGACTTGTGCCAGGTGGCAGTCGACAGGTCGTACTCAGGCTTGTGCGTCATGCTCGTACCCCTCCACCACGGACTCGATCAGGGCCAGTGATTGCGCGGGAGGCAGCGAACCGGCCGTGAGGAGATCGTAGGTCAGGGAGTGACGGGAGACCGTGGCTGGATCGTCGAACAACTGGCCTGTTCCGTTGCCCTGGATGTATGCGAGCGGCGCAGCGTCGTCAAACGACATCAGCTGCAAGGAGCCGCCCATGGCCGCGTGTGCGCCAGCACTGAACGGGAGTACTTGCACGATGATTCGACGGGAGCGGGCGAGGTTGACGATGTGGCCGAGGGCCTCTGTCATCACAGCCGCGCCACCGACCTTGCAGCGGAGCACGGTCTCGCCGAATACGCACCACAACAGTGGTGTTGTTGGGTCGGAAAGGAGAGCGGCGCGTGCGAGTCGGTGTTCCACCAACTCGTTGATGGCTGCCTCCGGCGCGGTCGGCTGGTAGGCGCGGAACACCTCGCGTGCATACGCCTCGGTTTGGAGCAGCCCAGGGATCAGCAGGGGCGCGTACTCGCGGATGGTGTTCGCCAGTGCCTCCGCCTCCGCCGCAGCCGCGAAGTGGTCCGGGTACTTGGACTTCGCGGCCGCGCCGCAGTTGCGGGCGAAGAAGCCGCCCGTGTCGAGGATGTCGTCGATCTGGCGGGCGAGTTCGAGGTGCATCCGGCGGGTGCCGGCTTCGAGCTGACCGATGAACGAGCCGCTGACGAAGAGCGGTTCGCCGAGTTCGGCCTGGCTCTTCCCGGCGCGTTCGCGGGCGACCCGCAGCTCGGAGCCGAGCAGGGCGCGTGGTGAGGAGGAGGGATCCAGGTTCTTGCTTGCCATGGCAACTCCCGGGCCAACATCTGCCGTTGTTGTGTGGCCGTCCTTGAAAGGCTACCGAGCCCATCGCCACGCTGTGTGCGGAAGTCGGATACACAGAGTTGAGAGGTGGTACGTCGTGGTGCTGACGCCGAGGGAGCGGGTCCAGGCGGCCGAGGAGGCCGTGGCTCAGCTGAAGGGTGCGCTGGACGGGGTGGGTGTGGTGTTCCCGTCGCTGGGGGTGGAGCCGGTCTCGGCCGCGGGCTCGTACGGGCTGCCGCTGGTCGAGCTGGGGCGCTGCAATCTGGACACGGCGCTCAGGCTGGCGGCCGTACTCCACGAGCGGGCGCACCCGAGTCCGCACCCGGCCATGTGACGAGAACGTCCGGATCGCCCATTCGGGAAGCGCGCAGACGTTTCTTCCTGAGCCGGGCGGGTGACGGGGCGGATCACCGTGCGTGAGCGGGGAAGTCCGGGGCTGTCCCGGACACCACTCGCTCCAAGGAAGGCAGGCGTGAGGCCACGGCCGTTGCCTACGCGGAGTGCACCCTTCCCTAGGCGTCCACGCGGCTCGTTGCGGGGCTCGCCGTTCCCTCGGCGGAGGGGGCGGCGGGCGCCCCGGCCGGGTCGAGAGCGTCGAGTTCGGCGAGCATCTGCCGGGTGAAGCCGAAGAAGTACGTGGCGAGGAAGCCCACCAGGTAGCCGGTGAGCAGGCCGCCGATGTAGATCGCGAGGGTGGTCAGCGGGCCCGGGCTGCCGTCCAGCAGGGGGAACAGGGCCCAGCCCGAAGGGCCGATGGCGGTGGCGCCGAAGGACGCGCCGAGCTGGTGGAAGAGGCCGATGAACGCGCCGCCCGCCGCGCCGCCCGCGCAGGCCGTGACGAAGGGGCGGCCGAGGGGGAGGGAGACGCCGTAGATGAGGGGCTCGCCGATGCCGAGGAAGCCGGCGGGGAGGGCGGACTTGATCGTGCTGCGGATGGAGCCGTTGCGGGGGAGGCGGAACCAGATCGCGACGGCCGCGCCCACCTGGCCGGCGCCGGCCATGGCGAGGATCGGGAGCAGGACGGTGTGGCCCTGTTGCTCGATCAGGGTGGTGTGGATGGGGATCAGGGCCTGGTGGAGCCCGAGCATCACCAGGGGGAGGAAGAGGCCGCCGAGGACCAGGCCGGCGAGTGCGCCGCCGGTGGAGAGCAGCCGGTCGGCGGCGGTGCCGATGGCGGTGGAGACCTCGCCGGCGACGTACATCAGGCCGAAGAGGGTGACCAGGCCGGAGAGCAGCACGGTGAGGGTGGGGGTGAGCAGGACGTCGAGGGCCTCGGGGACCCAGGTCCGGCACCACTTCTCCACGTACACGGCGAGCAGGGCGGCGGCGAGCGCGCCGAGCACGCCGCCCTGCCCGGGGGAGAGGGACAGGCCGAAGGCGGTGATCTTCGCGACGCCCGGGAAGACGATGACGGCGGCGACGGCACCGCCCAGGACCGGCGTCCCGCCGAATTCCTTCGCCGTGTTGTAGCCGACGAAGACGGCGATCAGGGACATGAAGCCGGAGGCGATCGCGGCGAGGGCGGGGACGATCTCGGGCAGCAGGCCCGCGTTGGCGAGTACGCCGTTCAGGCCCGCGATGATGCCGCAGCCGATCAGGGCTGGGATCAGGGGGACGAAGACGTTGGCGATGCGGCGGAGGAGGAGTTTGACGGGGGTGGCGTTGCGTGCCTTCCGGGCCGCCTTCAACGTGGCGCCCCGGTCGGCCAGTTGCCCGGCGGTCAGGGGGTGGGGCGCGTTGCTTCCGGCGCGGGCTTCGGTGACCAGCGCTTCGAACTCGGGGGTGACGCGGGCGACGGTGCCGGGACCGAGGACCACCTGGTACGTGTCGTCCTCTACGACGCCCAGCACGGCGGGGAGGGCCTTGAGGGCTTCGTCCTGGACGAGGGAGCGGTCGTGGAGGGTGATGCGGAGGCGGGTCATGCAGTGGGCGACGGCGGCGACGTTGGCTGCGCCGCCGACGAGGGGGAGGATCGCTTCGGCTGTGGCGCGGTGGGGGGTGTCTGTGGACATGGCGGTGCCTTGCTGTGTGTGGGGGGCGGAGGGGAGCGGGCTTCGGCTGGGCGGGGTGTGGGGTGGGCCGCTGGGCGGGGTGTTCCGGTGTGCCCACCCTCCCCCAAGCTCTCGACTTCGCTCGAGCAGGGGGGACCCCCATCGCCCTGCGGAGCGCCTGCCCACACCGGGGCACCTCCGGGGTCAGCGGGCTTCGGTCAGGGCCAGGGCGAGGGCCGGGCGGAGGTGGCCGGCGCTGGCGGTGAGGAGGTCGGCGGCGGTCTTCGCGTCCACGCCGCCGAGGACGACGAGGATGGCGTGCTTCACCTCGCCGCCGGTGGCGGTCAGGGCGGCCTCGATCTCCTCGTCCGGTGCGCCCGTCGCGAGGGCGACGATGCGGCGGGAGCGGGCGCGCAGCTTCTCGTTGGTGGCCCGGACGTCGACCATCAGGTTCCCGTAGGTCTTGCCCAGCCGGATCATCGTGATCGTCGAGAGCATGTTCAGCACCAGCTTCTGCGCGGTACCGGCCTTCAACCTGGTCGAGCCGGTGAGGAGTTCCGGGCCGGTGACCACCTCGATGCCGTGCTCGGCGGCGGCCGCGAGCGCGGAGCCGGCGTTGCAGGACAGGCCGACCGTCAGCGCGCCGAGGGCGCGGGCGAACTCGACGGCGCCGACGGCGTACGGGGTGCGGCCGGAGGCGGAGATGCCGACCACCGTGTCCTGCGCGGTGAGCCCGAGGCGGGTGAGGTCGGCGGCGGCGAGTTCCGCGGAGTCCTCGGCGCCCTCGACGGCGGTGACCATGGCGGCCGGGCCGCCCGCGATCAGCCCGACCACGTCGGCCGGGTCGGTGTTGAAGGTGGGCGGGCATTCGCTGGCGTCGAGCACGCCGAGGCGGCCGGCCGTACCCGCGCCCGCGTAGACGAGCCGGCCGCCGCGGGCCATGCGGGCGGCGATGGCGTCGATGGCGGCGGCGATCCTCGGGAGTTCGGTGGCGACGGCGGCGGGGACGGCGGCGTCCTCGGTGTTCATGGTGCGGGCGATGTCGAGGGTGGGGAGGCGGTCGATCCCGGCGAGTTCGGGGCGGAAGGCCTCGGTGGTGAGGACGTCGAGCTGGGCGCGGAGTTCGGCGTACGCGGGGGCCGGCGGAGGGCTGCCGGGGGTGCCGGGGGTGCCGGGGCTGCCGGGGGTGCCGTTCATCAGGGGTGGGCTCCTCGTGGCTCGGGGACACCTCGGATACGGAGAGCGACGCATCGCGGCTTCATGGTGACAGTGCCGGGCCGCCGGTGCGGGTGGGCCTGCCGGGCGGCTGTCCAGGTGCCGGGCTTTGTGCGCCGGGAATCCCCCATTGGGAGGGGGTAGGGGTCAAAATGGCCACATGGACCACGCGACCCCCTTGGAACAGGCGCTTCACGCCGCCCGCGCTCTTGTACTCGCCGATCTCGTCGCGGGCGAGGTCGCCGAGGCCGATGTCGTGTCCCTCGTCGAGGACTCGGTCGTGCACCGCCGGTGGTGGGTGGAGCAGTGGCCCGAGGGCGCCGGCTACCTTCCCGGGCTGATCGCCCAGGACGTGCAGGACGCCCTGCTGGAGAAGTACGGCCGCTGGCCGCTCTGTCCGGTCTGTTCCCACGGGGATCCGCACGCGCTCGACGTGGAGCCGGAGTTGGGGCCGGATCCGCACTGGGTGTGCGGGAAGGCGGGTGTGAAGGTGGCGTCGGTGGGCGCGCTGGGCCCGGTGATGGGCGGGTTCGGGCGGTTCTCGGAGTGACGCTCTACATCGACCCGCCGACTTGGCCGGGCCACGGCCGCATGTGGTCGCACCTGGTCAGTGACGTCTCGTACGAGGAACTGCACGCCTTCGCGGCGGGCATAGGCTGCCCGCCGAAGGCGTTCGAGCGGGACCACTACGACGTGCCGTCCCATCGCTACGCGGACGCGGTGGCGGCGGGCGCGGTCGAGGTCGGCAGCAAGGAGCTGGTCCGCCGGCTGACGGAGGCGGGACTGCGGCGGCCGAAGGGCCGTCCGGCGGCCTGACGCCGGCGGCCCCATCACCCCTGCGAGGGAAGGAACGCCTTGAGTGACGGGCCGGACGCTACGGTGGAAGACATGACTGCCATGCCCGAGTGGATGAGCCCGCCGCGGGCCGAGGGCTGGTTCGCGGAGGATCTCGACCACCTCCCGGAAGCCCCTCGGCACACCGAGCTGATCGACGGAGCACTCATCTTCATGATGTCTCCCCAGCGGTCGTGGCACGGCCGCCTCGTCACCTCGCTCACCCACCGCCTCATGGCCCAGGCCCCGGACGGGTTCGAGGTGGAGCGGGAGATGACGATAAGGCTCGACAAGCGCAACCGCCCCGAGCCCGACCTCCTGGTGACGACATCCGCGTACGACCCCGACCGGACCTGGTTCGCCCCGGAAGACGTCCAGCTCGTGGTCGAGGTCGTGTCTCCTGAGTCCGCGCACCGCGACACCACCGTCAAGCTCCGCAAGTACGCGGAAGCGAGGATCCCGCACTACTGGTGCATCGAGGACGACCACGGCGCGCCCGTCGTGCACGTTTACGAGCTCGACGTGCCCACCGGTGTGTACGCCCCGGCAGGGATCTTCCGTGAGGTCCTCAAGCGCCCGGTCCCGTTCGGCATCGAGCTCGACCTGTCCACGCTGACCCCCTAGGACTGCCGACCGCCGCCGCTACGCCAGTGCCTTGCGCCACTCCTCGACCGCCGCTGCCGAGACGGGGCCGGACCAGCCGTCCGGGCGGGCCGCGCCGCCGATGTGGAAGGCGTCGATGCCGGCGTCCCGGAGCACCGGCAGGTGGTCGAGGGCGAGGCCGCCGCCGACCATGATCTGCGCCTGGTAGCCGGGCTCGCCGGTGCGTGCCGCCTCCGCCAGGAGGACCGGCAGGCCCGCGGTCACGCCCTGCGCGGAGCCCGCGGTCAGGTAGGTGTCCAGGCCGGGGAGGTCCGCGAGGGCCTTGCGCAGCTGGTCGCGGTCGGCGGCCCGGTCGATGGCCCGGTGGAAGGTCCAGCGGCAGCCGTCCAGTTCGGCGAGGACCTCCTCCACGGCGGCCAGGTCGGGGGCACCCTCCGGGTCGAGGAAGCCGAGCACGAACTGGTCGGCGCCCTCCGCGCGCAGCGCCCGCGCCTCGGCGGCGAGGGCGGCGACCGCCGCCGCGTCGCCGGCCGCGAAGCCGTCGGACATGCGGAGCATCACGCGCAGGGGGATGTCGACGGCGGCGCGGATCGCCGCGAAGACCGCACGGGGCGGAGTGAGCCCGTCCGCAGCCATGTCCGTGACCAGTTCCAGCCGGTCGGCTCCACCGGTCCGGGCCGCGACCGCGTCCTCCGCGTCGAGGGCGATCACCTCCAGGACTGCACGGTTGCTCATCTGATCCCGTCCTTCGAAGTAGGGACAATAGGTCTAGTCCAATCTCCAGAGTACGGGGCCCCGCCCAGGCTTCACCAGCACAATCACGCCACCGCCACAGGGAGACCACAGGCGCACAGCACAATGACCGCATGCACACCGACACCGCGCAGCTGGAGCGGCAGCTGGCAGCCGCCTGGAACGAGGCCGCCACCGCGGCCGGCGCCCGGCGCGACCCCGCGCCCTACGCCGCCCGACTGCTCGCCGCCTGGGCGGAACCGCAGCGGCGGTACCACACCACCGCGCACCTCGCCGCCGTCCTCGCGCACGTCGACACGCTGGCCGGGCACGCCGCCGACGTGCACGCCGTACGCCTCGCCGCCTGGTTCCACGACGCCGTGTACCGGCCGGACCGGTCCGAGAACGAGGAGCGCAGCGCGGTCCTGGCCGAGCGGGCCCTGCCCGAGCTCGGCATCGACGAGCAGCGGACCGCCGAGGTGGCCCGCCTGGTCCGGCTCACCGTCACCCACCACCCGGCGCCCGGCGACACCAACGGCGAGGTGCTCTGCGACGCCGACCTGGCGGTGCTGGCCGGGGACCCGGACGCGTACGCGGCGTACGTGGCGGCCGTACGCGACGAGTACGCCTTCGTACCGGAGGACGCCTTCCGGTCCGGCCGGGCGGCCGTACTGCGGCAGCTGCTGGACCTGCCCCGGCTGTTCCGTACGCCGTACGGGACCGCCCGCTGGGAGGCCGCGGCCCGCCGCAACCTGGCGGCCGAGCTGGCCACGCTCATCGAGCCCTGACCGGGCCGGGCCGGCCGGGCCGGGCCCGGCCCCGGGAGCCGCCACCGAGCTGACGGACCAGGGCGAGGGCGGGAATGGGACGGGCTTCGGCGGGGTTGATCGCCTTCATGCCCACACATGCCGAACGCCCCCGAATGCCCGTGGCCGTCTACGTCCTCGGCCTGTCCGTCTTCGCGCTCGGCACGAGCGAATTCATGCTCTCGGGGCTGCTGCCGCCCATCGCCGAGGACATGGACGTCAGCATTCCGCGGGCGGGCCTGCTCATATCCGCCTTCGCCATCGGCATGGTCGTCGGCGCGCCGCTGCTGGCCGTGGCCACCCTCCGGCTGCCCCGCCGGACCACTCTCATCGCCCTGATCAGCCTCTTCGGGCTGGGCCAGGTCGCGGGCGCCCTGGCGCCGACGTACGAGCTGCTCTTCGCCTCACGGGTGGTCGCGGCCCTCGCCTGCGCCGGCTTCTGGGCGGTCGGCGCGGCCGTGGCCATCGCGATGGTGCCGGTCGACTCCCGGGCCCGCGCCATGGCCGTCATGATCGGCGGCCTGTCCATCGCCAACGTGCTGGGCGTCCCGGCCGGCGCCTTCCTCGGCGAGCACCTGGGCTGGCGCTCCGCGTTCTGGGCCGTCGGCGCCGCCTCCGCGGTCGCCCTGGTCGGCATCCTGCTCCGGGTCCCGCGGATCCCGCTCCCCGAGACCCGCCCGCGCCTCGGCCGCGAGCTGGGCATCTACCGGGACAAGCAGGTCTGGCTGTCCATCGGCGTCACCGCGCTCGGGGCCGGCGGCGTGTTCTGCGCCTTCAGCTACCTCGCCCCGCTGCTCACCGACGTTGCGGGGCTGGAGTCCGGGTGGGTGCCGTGGGTGCTCGGGCTGTTCGGCGTGGGCGCGCTGATCGGCACCACGGTCGGCGGGCGGGTCGCGGACGCCCACCTGTTCGGCGTGATGATCTGGGGCATCGTCGCCTCCACCGCGTTCCTGACCGCGCTGGCGTTGTTCGCTTCCGCCGCGGTGGCGGCGGTCGGGCTGTCCTTCCTGCTCGGCGTCTCAGCCTTCTTCACCGCGCCGGCGCTGAACGCCCGGATGTTCAACGTGGCCGGTGCGGCGCCGACGCTGGCCGGTGCGACCACGACGGCGGCGTTCAACCTGGGCAACACGGGCGGGCCGTGGCTGGGCGGCACGGTGATCGACGCGGGCCTCGGCTTCGCGGCTACCGCCTGGGCGGGCGCCGCCATGACCGTGACGGCCATCGCCCTCGCGGTGGCCGCGATGCGGCTGGACCGCGGCAGTGCCTCCCGGGTCGTCACCGGCTCCCGCGAAGCGGCGGTGGCCACCGAGGGCGTACGGGCGTCGGGGTAGTCCCTGCCCCCTCGGTGTGGGCAGGCATCCCCCCCGGTGTGGGCAGGCGTCCCGCCCCGGTGTGCGCAGGCATCCCCCCCCCGGTGTGGGCAGGCGTCCCGCAGGGCGATGGGGGTCCCCCTGCTCGAGCGAAGTCGAGAGCTTGGGGGAGGGTGGGCACACCGGGACACCCCGCCCAGCTCGCCCCAGCCCGCCCGTAACCCCGCTCCGGGGTTACGGGCGAAGCCCCGCGACAGGGCAGGGGCTCGGCCCGGCCCCCGCCAAGGCGGCCCCGGGGCCGAAGCCCCGCTCAGCCCGCCAGCGCCGCAGGCAGTGGCGCCGCGTGGACCGCAGTCAGCCCCGACACCGCCCGGGTCAGGCAGACGTACAGCCGGCGCAGTCCGGTCCGCTCGTCCGGCTCCCCGTCGACCACCGCGGCCGGCTCGTCCAGCACCACGTAGTCGTACTCCAGGCCCTTCGCCAGCGAGGCCGGCACCAGCGTCAGCCGGGATTCGGCGGTGGTCTCCTCGCCGGGGGAGAGGTACGGCAGCCCGGCCGCGAGCAGCGCCTCCCCCAGCAGCGGGATCCGCGCGTCCGCGGCGATCAGCCCGATCGACCCCTCGTGGCGGAGAGCCGCGCGGCAGGCCGCGACCACCGTCCCGGTGAGCCCGTCCGCATCCGGGACCGCGGTCACGACCAGCGAACCGGGCGTCTCACGCACCGAGGAGACCGCCGTCAGACCGGGAGAGATCGCCGGGAGCAGGCGGGAAGCGTACGCGATCACCTCGCGCGGCACGCGGAAGCCGGCGGTGAGTTCCTCCAGCACCGCCTCCGGCTTGCCGAGGTGGGTGAGCGCCTCGGACCAGCTGCGGGTGGCCCACGGGGTGGTGCCCTGGGCGAGGTCGCCGAGGACCGTTGCCGAGCCCGTGGTGCAGCGGCGGCCGACCGCCCGGTACTGCATGGGGGACAGGTCCTGGGCCTCGTCGAGCACGACGTGGCCGAGGGAGGGGGTGCGTTCGACCAGGTCGGCGGCCTCGTCGATGAGGACCAGGTCGGCCGGGGACCATTTGGCGGACTTCACGCTGCGGAACGGCTTCGGCCACAGCAGCAGCTTCTGCTCGTCGGCGGTGAGGATCCCCTCGGCGTGCTCCGCGAGGAAGTCGGCGTCCGAGAGCAGCCGCAGCACCAGCTTGGCCGGGTCCACGGCCGGCCAGATCTGCTTGACGGCGGCCTTCACGGCGGCGTTGCGGGCCACCGCGTCCTGGACCCGGTCGTCGGGGGCCTCGCCGGCCTGTTCCATGCGGACCAGCACGGCGTGCGCGATGCGCTGCGGGAGGGCGTCGCGGGCGGCTCCGTAGCGGATCTCGCGTTCGCGCAGCTCGGTGACGATCTCCTCCAGCTCGTACGCCGGAACGCGCCAGCGGCGGGAGCCGCGGACCACCATCAGGGCCTCGGCGGGCGGGCTGACGTGCGAGCGGACGGCGCGGCGCAGCACCTCGGCCATCCGGGCGTCGCCCTTGACCACGGCGGTCTCGGCGGGGTCGGTGGCACGGACCGGTGTGTCCTCGCGGCCCACCAGGTCGTCCACGGTGGCCTGCTTGACCTCCAGCTCGCCGAGGGCGGGCAGGACCTGCTCGATGTAGTGCAGGAAGGAACGGTTCGGCCCGATGACCAGGGTGCCGGTGCGGGCCAGCCGCTCGCGGTGGGCGTAGAGGAGGTAGGCGACCCGGTGCAGGCCGACGGCCGTCTTCCCGGTGCCGGGGCCGCCCTGCACGCAGACGGAGCCGGACAGGCCGGAGCGGACGATCTCGTCCTGCTCGGGCTGGATGGTGGCGACGATGTCGCGCATGGGGCCGACGCGGGGGCGTTCGATCTCCTGCTGGAGCAGCTTGGAGACGGCGGCTGCCTCTTCGGGGTCGGAGAGGTGCTCGTCCTCGTAGGCGGTGAGGTCGCCGCCGGTGTAGCCGAAGCGGCGGCGCAGTGCGACGTCCTGCGGGTCCTTCTTGGAGGCGCGGTAGAAGGGCTGGGAGACGGGGGCGCGCCAGTCGATGACCATGGGGTCGCCGTCGGCGTCGTGGACGTGCCGGCGGCCGATGTAGAACTGCTCGCCCTCGGCGCCCTCGGCGAGGTCGGCTCCGGGGGCGTGGAGGTAGTCCAGCCGGCCGAAGAAGAGGGGCGTGTGGGCGAGGTCGGCGAGAGCCTTGATGCGGTCGTCGATCTGCGCCTGGAGGACGATCGCGTTGACCCAGTTCGCCGTGACGTCGCGGATGTCGAGGGCCTCGACGTCCTCGCGCATGGCGCGGAGCGCGGCGCGGGAGGCGGCGAGGTGCGCGCGCTCGCGGCCGAGGGGGCCTGCTGGGCCGACGGTGTCGGCGGTGTCGGCGGTGTCAGCGGGGCCGGCCTGCCGGTGGACATCGGCGGCGGGGGTGGCTTCGGGGACGTGCGCGGGCACGGACTGCCTCCTGCTCTCCTGCTCCTGGACGTGCGCGTTCGGTCGTTCGGCCGTCCGGTTCCGACCGGACGGCGGCACTCCCCGGTGATGGCGGCGGTGGGGGCCCCTGCTCGAACGAAGCCGAGAACTTGGGGGGAGGGCAAGAGCGGAGATTCTAGTGGGGCGGGTCGTGGGGCGCGAACGGATTTCCCGGCGTACCCCTAGGGGACCGTACGGGTGTAGTACCGGAGGACGTCAGACCTGGGAGTGACAGCGGGGGGTGGAGATTAGCTCCGAGGACCGATGTGCGGGGCGGCCGGGCGCAGCACCATGGATTCATGAGCACCGCAACTCTTACCCCGAACCAGGGCGCCCGCCCGAGCGGCGCCACCGCCCTCTCCGACTCCCACCCGCGGCACCGTTTCGGCAACCTGCTGCGCGCGGCGAAGGTCTTCGCCACGAGCGCGTTCAGCGTCGCCCTTCTGGGCGAATACGGCGAGGAAGCCGGCGTCATACGCCGATGAAGCCGGCGTCATACGCCGATGACGCCGGCTCCGGCCACTCGGGAACAGGAGGAGAGGGCCCGGCGACCCCGTCGTGCGACTACTCCACCGGCGTGCAGTAGACGGCGACGTTGGCGGTCAAGTCGCCGTCGGTGGGGTTCCGGAAGACGACGACCCACGTGTTTACGTCTTCGCGGATGTCGCCGTCCACTTCGAGCGGGCTGCTTTTGACCCAACCGCCGGAGATCGCGATCTCTCCCGGCTCGCACGACGCGGTACCTTGCGTGCTGCCCGAGCGCGCCGGCACCGTGACCAGATCTCCGAACCTTTGCCTCACATCGGCGATACCTGGCGAACCCGTAGGGCCGGTGGGGCCAGTCGGCCCCGCGGAGCCGGTGGCTCCTGCCGGCCCGGGGGCGCCTGACGCACCTGTCGGGCCGACGGGCCCTGTCGGACCTGTGGCGCCCGTAAAACCCGCGGGTCCCTGACCCCCGGTCGGCCCCGTGGCTCCGGCGGTCCCGGTCGCTCCAGTCGGCCCTATCGCTCCAGCCGGCCCCGTAGCTCCGGCCGGCCCGGTCGGCCCGGTGCCACCCGGTACACCTGGCTCGCCCTGCGGCCCGGTCGGTCCGGCGAGGCCGGGCTCACCCGTGTCGCCTCGGGGTCCGGGCGGTCCGGGAGGGCCGATCGGACCTGTCGGCCCGGTGGGCCCGACGCGTCCGTGCACGCACTGATCCTTGTCCCCACCCCCGCCCTCGGGCAGGGCCCTCGGCGTGGTGCGGGACGGCTTGCAGTCGTCGCCGCCTCCGCGCGCCGACACGACCGTATCCGTTGCCGGCCGGGCGTACCCGGCGGCGACTCCCGAGGTCGCCGTCGCGAGCACGACGGCGATCGACGCCATGGTGCCGCCCAGCACGACCGCTCTCTTCGGGAGCGGCCCGAGGACCGGTCCCTTCCGGCGTTGGTGATCCATGCAGTCTCCCGTGGGATGAATCTTGCGATGATCCGACAGGCAGACTGCGCGGTCCCCGATTCACACCATGCGCAGGACACCCGGAATCGCCCGAAGACCAACCATCCGGCGGGCATCGCATCGCCGGACGGCGTTGGTCGCGGGAGGCCGTCCGAGCCGGTCAGTTCTCCTTGAGGACCTCGTCGGCGTCCATGATCCGGTAGGCGTAGCCCTGTTCCGCCAGGAAGCGCTGGCGGTGGGCCGCGAAGTCCTGGTCGATGGTGTCCCGGGCCACCACCGAGTAGAAGCGGGCCTCGTGGCCGTCCGCCTTCGGGCGGAGGACCCGGCCCAGACGCTGGGCCTCTTCCTGGCGGGAGCCGAAGGTGCCGGAGACCTGGATGGCGACGGTCGCCTCCGGCAGGTCGATGGAGAAGTTCGCCACCTTGGACACGACCAGGACGCTGATCTCACCCTGGCGGAACGCGTCGAAGAGCTTCTCGCGCTGCGCGTTGGAGGTCTCGCCCTTGATCACGGGTGCGTCCAGGTGCTCGCCGAGCTCGTCGAGCTGGTCGATGTACTGGCCGATGACCAGCGTCTGCTCGCCCCGGTGCTTGCGGACCAGGGCCTCCGTCACCTTCCGCTTGGTGGCGGTGGTCGCGCAGAAGCGGTACTTCTCCTCGGTCTCGGCGGTCGCGTAGGCGAGCCGCTCGCTCTCGGTGAGGTTCACCCGGACCTCGACGCAGTCCGCGGGCGCGATGTAGCCCTGTGCCTCGATCTCCTTCCAGGGGGCGTCGAAGCGCTTGGGCCCGATGAGGGAGAACACGTCGGACTCCCGGCCGTCCTCGCGCACCAGGGTGGCGGTCAGTCCGAGCCGCCGCCGGGCCTGGAGGTCGGCGGTGAACTTGAAGACCGGCGCGGGCAGCAGGTGCACCTCGTCGTAGACGATCAGGCCCCAGTCCCGGGAGTCGAACAGCTCCAGGTGCGGGTAGATGCCCTTCCGCTTCGTCGTCAGCACCTGGTAGGTGGCGATGGTGACGGGACGGATCTCCTTCCGGGTGCCGCTGTACTCGCCGATCTCGTCCTCGGTCAGTGAGGTCCGCTTGACCAGCTCGTGCTTCCACTGGCGGGCCGAGACGGTGTTCGTCACCAGGATCAGCGTGGTCGCCTTGGCCTCGGCCATCGCGCCCGCGCCGACCAGGGTCTTTCCGGCGCCGCAGGGCAGCACGACCACGCCGGAGCCACCGTGCCAGAAGCCGTCGACGGCCTGCCGCTGGTAGGGGCGCAGCTGCCAGCCGTCCTCGGCCAGCTCGATGGCGTGGGCCTCGCCGTCGACGTACCCGGCGAGGTCCTCGGCCGGCCAGCCGAGCTTGAGCAGGGTCTGCTTGATCTGCCCGCGCTCGGAGGGGTGCACCACGACGGTGTCCGCGTCGATCCGCGCGCCGACCAGCGGGGCGATCCGCTTGGACCGGAGGATCTCCTCCAGCACCGGCCGGTCGGTGCTGGTCAGCACCAGCCCGTGGGTGGGGTGCTTGGACAGGGTCAGCCGCCCGTAGCGGGCCATCGTCTCGGCGACGTCGACGAGCAGCGCGTGGGGCACGGGGTAGCGGGAGTACTCCACCAGCGCGTCCACGACCTGCTCGGCGTCGTGCCCGGCGGCCCGTGCGTTCCACAGGCCGAGCGGCGTGATCCGGTAGGTGTGGATGTGCTCGGGCGCGCGCTCCAGCTCGGCGAACGGCGCGATGGCGCGGCGCGCGGCCTCGGCGAGTTCGTGGTCGACCTCCAGGAGGAGGGTCTTGTCACTTTGAACGATGAGAGGCCCGTTCACTCACGTACCTTCCTGCGTGGGGTGGCCTCCCGGGTGCGGACGGCCAAACCTCCAGTCTGCCGCATCCGCGACGGTTCGGTGGGGGTGGTGGCCTCCCGGCCCCACAAGCCCCGCTACCGCACGACCGGCCCGCTCCCGGCCCGCCAGTCGTCGAGGCGCCTGCGGAGGGCGGCCACCATGGGCTCCCGGCCGGTGTTCTCCCGGCCGGAGTCTTCCCGGGAGCGCCGCCGGCGCCCTCGGCCGCACCGTCATCCGGAAATGGCGGTATCCGGACACCGTTTCCGGATAGTGCCGGTGACCGGTCCCGGGGTTCACTGGTTGCGGTGCGTGGTGTGCGTGCGGCGTCGGGGGACGGCACGCCCACCACGCACCGTCTGTGACGGGGTCTCCCCGTACGCCTTGCGGTAGTGGCCGGTGAAGCGGCTCAGGTGGGTGAAGCCCCGGCGCAGGGCCACGTCCGTCACCGTGCCGGTGGCCCGCCCGGCGGCGATGGCCAGGAGGTCGTCGCGCGCCAGGTCCAGCCGGACCCGCCGCAGGTAGGCCAGCGGGGTCGTGCCGAGGTGGGTGCGGAATCCGTCCCGCAGGCTCCGCGGGCTCACCCGGGCGGCCCGTGCCATGTCGGCCACCGATATCGGCTCGTGGGCGTGCTCGGCGCAGAAGTCCGCGGCGCGGCGCACCGCGCCCGGCAGGACGGCCGGGCCGAGGCCGGCCACCGTGCCGGTGAGTTCGTGGGGCTGGGCGTCGAGCAGGCCGTTCACCAGCAACTGCTCGAAGTGCCCGGTCGCCAGCGGGGAACGGGCGGCCAGGCCGGAGGCGGCGAACTCGGCGAAGGCCCGGACGAGGTTCAGCCAGGCGCCGACCGTGCCCAGCCGGTGGTCGAAGACCGGGGCGAAGAAGAGTGGCGCCCGCGGCCGTTCGCCGAGCCGGACGGCCAGCGCCCGGTCGAGCACCGGCCGCGGGATGATCAGGACCAGGTTCACCGTCCCCGCGTTCCGGTGCATCGCCGGACGCCGGCCCGGCCCGATGACGCCGTGCGCCGACGAGGGCAGCGCCATGCTGTCCACGGTGACCTCGCCGGCCCCGACGAGGAGGACGTGGACGTTGTAGAAGTCCGGCAGCGCCCCCGGGGTGGCGCCGGTCCCGCTGCCGTAGCCGAGTTCGTACAGCGCGATCGCGCCCTGGTGGAGGCACCGGAAGCTGCCCTTGACCGGGTGGTTCTCCTGCAGGGACATCCGGTGCAGCGCGAACCGTGTGCTCACCAGCTGGTGCAGTTCCTCTGCGTCGCCGCCGTGGAAGAGGAGGCCGCGGGCCTCCGTCACTCCGCCCGGACCGACTGTGCTGATGGTGGACATGTCCTCGCCGCCTGGTGCTTCTCCGTCGCGGGCGGGAATCTACCGGATTCTTGGATTCCGGGTTACTCCGGCCGATCCACGGGACGGCGGATCACGCAGGGTGCCACGAGGGCAACTCGGCCGATACCGGCTATACCTGATCCTCCGCCAGTTCTGCGACGCCCGTGATGCGGTGCAGCGCGTACGTGCGCACCTCGTCGGCGGTGTGGTCGTAGCCGGTGACGAAACCGCCCTCCACCCGGACCGGGGCGATCACCCGCTGGCTGGCCGCACCTTCCGCGTTCACGTAGCCGATCCACACCGCCGAGCCTGTCAGGGCCGCCGCCTGGACCGTGGCCAGGGTCTCCGCGGCGGTGGTGCGAGGCAGTTCGCCCGACCCGGACCCCGACGCGGGGGCGGAGGAGGAAGAGGACGCGGATGCGGAGGCGCCCGAGGCCGCCGCGCCGGTGCCCGCCGGCTCCTTGCGGACCGCCGTCGCGGCCGCGTCCCCCGCTCGGATGGCCCGTACGGCCGCCCCCAGCAAGACCGCGTCGGGCACCGGCGGTCCGTCCGGGACCGGCACCGGCGCGGTGCGCGGCGGGGTGCGGTGCACCTCGGCCCGGGCGACCAGCACGTCGCCGGTCACGGACTCGGCGGCCGGGGCGTAGCCCATCGCGCGCAGGCCGTCGAGCAGGGTGGTGGGGTCGGCCTGGGCGGCCAGCACGGTGGGCGCGAGGCGGCGCAGCCCGAGGGCCGCGGACCGCTTGTCGGCGAGGATCTCGTTCAGCATGCCGTCGTCGTCGCAGCGGACGTAGGAGGAGGCGGCGCCCACCCGCAGGTGCCCGTGCCGCCGCGCCACGTCGTCGATCAGGTAGGCGAGCGGCTGCGGGACCGGGGTCCGGCTGTGTTCGGCCAGGAACGCGTGCAGGTCGGACGCGGTCCGTCCGGCGTCCAGGGCACGGCGCACCGAGGCCGGGGTGAACCGGTACACGGTCGCCCCGCCCTTCGACTCCACCACCGCGAGCACCGCGAGGGTCTCGGCGAGCGGCCGGTTCAGCGGGCCGGGCGCCACCGCGGTCAGATCGGCCTGGAGCAGCACGTGGTCGACGGGCTCGGGCAGCAGCGGCGCCAGCAGCGGGGCGGGGTCCTCGCCGGCCAGCAGGGCCCGGCCGGGCGCGGCGAGCGCGCCGCGGCCGGTCACGCCGAGCAGTTCGGCCTCGTCGAGCGTGAACCGGGCCAGCCGGCCGCGGAGTTCGCTGGTCGCGCGGACGGGGCGCTCCCAGGCGAGCCGCTCCAGGAGCGCTTCCGGGGAGGCGGCGGCGCCCTCCGGGAGTGCGGCGAGGAGGTCCAGCACCCGGTGCCGGACCTCGGGGGCGGCGGACCGGTCCAGGTCCGGGCCGAGGGCGGACAGCGTACGGCCCTTGGCGTCCTGTTCGCCGACCACGCCGGCGGTCCGGGTGGCGGGCAGCCAGGCGGTGGCGAGCACGGCCCAGCGCTCGTGGGGCGGGAGTTCGGCCCAGTCGTCGTAGGCGGGGGTGGGCGCGTACCGCTCGTCGGCCTCGCCGTCGCTGGCCAGCAGGCCCGCCGCGTGGGCCAGTTCGATCCAGAAGGCGGCGACGGACTCGGAGGTGTCGAGGGCGGCGGCGGTGCGCTTGAGATCACGGACGGCGAGGCCGCCGGCCCGCAGGACGGCGGGGCCGTTCCCGTGTTCCCAGGAGGCGAGCAGTTCGTCGACGGTGGCGAGGGAGGTGAGGGCCTGGCCGGCGGCGTTGGCGTCCACAAGCTGTGGACGGTGGGTCTGCGCGGGCTCCACCGGCGGCGGTACGGGCTCGGGGCTGCGGTGCGCCCGCCCGCCGCGCAGGTGCAGGGCGACCTCGCGGGGCAGTACGACGGTCCGGGCGGTGGCCGGCAGCAGCAGGCCGCGGTCGCGCAGCCAGCGGACGGGCGGCGCGGGGTTCGGGGTGACCTCCCCGTACGGCGGTCCCCAGACCAGGCGGTCCAGGACGTGGTGCGCCTCGGCGGGGGCCTCGTCGAGCAGTGCGGACATCCGGACGGGGTCGGTGAACAGCGCGGTGAGGGCGGCGACGGCCGACACCGGGTCGTGGGTGGCCGGTAGTCCGGCGGCGGCGACGATCTCCTGCACGCGGGTGGGCGACATGCGGGCGGTGGCCTCGGCGACGGTCGGTCCGAGTCCGGTGGGCGAGGGGCGGGAGGGCCCGGGCGCGAGCAGCTCGCGGGCGGTCCGCACGAGCCGGAGCCGGTCGTCGCCGCCCCAGACGACGGCCTGGGTGCGGAGCAGCTCCAGGGCGGCGGGGAGGGCGGCGCGGATGGCCTCGGGGAGGGCTGCGGGCTGCTCGGCCTGTTGGGCCTGCTCGGCCTGTTGGGCCTGCTGGGCCTGTTGGGTCGGGCCGGCGGGTGTTGCCGGGTCGGTCGGGGCCGCCGCGCCGGTTCGGTCCGCCGCGTCCGTGTGGTCGGCCGGGGTGGCGTCGGCGGCGTGTTCCGGGCCGTAACCGGTCAGCAGGGTTTCGAGGGTGGCGTAGTCGCACGGATCCGGGGCCACGGCCAGGGCCTCCGCCACCTGGAGGGCGAACCGGTCCAGGCGGTCCAGCGCACGGACGACCGAGGCGCGGGTGCCGGCGCGCGTGGCGAGCTGCGTCAGGTCGCCGGGGACCGGGTTCAGCAGGTCCGGGCGGCTGTGCAACAGGGCCGCGAGGCCCGCGTCGTCACGGGCGCGCAGCGCCTCGGCGAGGGAGCGCGGTGCGGTCCCTGCGGTGCTTGCCTCGGGCACGTTCGCCTCCTGGTCGCGTCGACCGGTCGTGCCGGTTCCCATCCGGCCAACTTATCCGCTGTGCCCCGGCCGACTCCACGCCCGCAGACGCTACGGTCGGTGCGGGGGGCCGGGGTCGGGGTCCGGGAAGGCAGTGAGGGAGGAGCCGGGGCATGGGGATGGAGAGCGAGCATCTGGTCTACGAGTACCTGAGCCGGGTCGGGGACCTGGCGCAGAGCCGACAGCTGCCCTCCGCGGACCGGATACGGCTGGTGGCCCGGCTGCGGGACGAGATCGACAAGCACCGCGCGCGGTACGAACCCGAGAGCCCGGTGACGGTACGCCACGTCCTGGAGCGCATGGGCACCCCCGAGGAGGTGCTCGCCACGCACGCGGGCGGGCCGGGGCCCGAGCCGTGGCCGCCGGGCGCGGCGGGTGCGGCGGGCTCGTCGGACTCGTCGGGTGCCGTGGGTGCCGCGGGGCGGACGACGGCGGTGCCCGAGCAGCGCAGGCCGGAGGCGGCCGAGGCAGCCTCCCCCTCCCCGCCTTCCGCGCAGGCCCCGCCCGACCGGCCCGCCGCGGGTGCGCCGCCGCACCTGGCGGGGCTGGACGAGCTCGGTCCCTCGGGCGACGCGGAACCGGACTGGTGGCGGATGGGCCCGAGCCCGTACCGGGACGGGCCGGAGGTCGAGGGCTTCGTCGGCGGCATCGAGTACCCGGCGCGCCGGGTACTCGACCCGGACCGGGAGGACCCGGACGCGAGGGCCCTCACGAACGGGGCCGATCCGGCGGCCGGGACATCGCCCGGGGGCGCGGAGGGCAGGCCTGGCGCCCTGGCCGTCGTACGGGCACTGCTGAAGCGGCGGGCCGGGACGGCGGAGGCGGCGCCCGCACCGGGCAAGGCGACGGCGTCGCCGGGTCCGAAACCGAAACCGCACGGCTTCCTGCTGCTGGCCGCGGCGGTGCTGGTGGCAGGCGTGGCCACCGGGCACTGGATGCTGCTCGCCCTCGGCTGGCTGTGCGCGTACGGATCCCGGGTGCTCGGCCCCCGCGAGCGGAAGGCGGTGGTCTTCGGGCTGCCCGGCGCGGTGGTGGCCGGGGCGATGGTCTGGCTCTGGGGGAGGGCCGACGGCCGCTGGGGCGAGGCACTCGCCGAGGGCGAGGCGGGACCGGCGTTCCACGCCCTGCTGCCGTGGATCGTCCGCGGCGCGGCCGTCGCCTCGGCGCTGTACCTGATCTGGCGCTCCCGCCGCCGCTGACCGGCCCCTGGGGCCGATCCGGCGGTGCTCCTGCGCTCTGCGCTGCGGTGGGTCGGGCCGCCCCGCGCCGCCCGTGCCGGCTGCGGCGTTCCCGCTGCGCGGAGCCTTGCCCCCACCCCGCCCCTTCCCGAAACCGGGGCCTGCGGGCCCCGGCCCCCGCCTGCGGGGCTCCGCCCCACACCCCGAGCGCGCTGCGCGCCCGCCCCGTCGCCTGCGGCGCGGGGCCCCCGGCCCCGCCCCCGTTGGCGGCTTCGTCCCGTCC
This sequence comes from Streptomyces sp. NPDC043853, assembly GCF_056436025.1. Lineage (NCBI taxonomy): Bacteria > Bacillati > Actinomycetota > Actinomycetes > Kitasatosporales > Streptomycetaceae > Streptomyces > Streptomyces sp. NPDC043853. The sequence goes on along the minus strand of NZ_JBWKDJ010000004.1, from coordinate 477,555 downwards.
CGGCGCCTGCCGCCGGGCACGCGCCGGGCCCGCGGCCCGCGGCCTCCGCCCGTGGGGCTCCGCCCCCGCACTCAGAGCGCGCTGCGCGCCCGCCCCGGCGCCTGCGGCGCGGGCACGCGTGCCGGGCCTGCGACCCGGGCCCCCGCCCATGGGGCTCCGCCCCCGAGCCCGTGCTGGCGGCTGCGTCCCCGCCCCGGCGCCTCCGGCGCGGGGAAAGTGCCGGGCCTGCGGCCCGGGCCCCCTCGTGGGGCTCCGCCCCACACCCCGAGCGCGCTGCGCGCCCGCCCCGGCGCCTGCGGCGCGGGCACGCGCGCCGGGCCTGGGGCCTCGGGGCCCCGCTCGTGGGGCTTCGCCCCCGTAGCCCGTGGGGAGCCGCTCCCGTCCTCGTGGCCTGCGGGGCAGGGACGGGCAGGAACGGACCCCGGTCACCGCGCCCCGAGGGCGCTGTGCGCCCGCACCCCGTTGTTGCCCGGTGGCCACCCGGGCGTCATCCGGGCGCGGCCGGGGGCCCTGTACGGGGCGGCACAATGGCTGGCATGACCCTTACCGTCGGCTTCGACCTCGACATGACCCTCATCGACTCCCGGCCCGGTATCAAGGCCACCTACCAGGCGCTTTCGGCTGAGACGGGCAGGTTCATCGATGCCGACCAGGCCATCAGCCGGCTCGGGCCGCCGCTGGACGAGGAGCTCGCGTACTGGTTCTCGGCCGACGAGATCCCGGCGATGGCCGACCGCTACCGGGAGATCTATCCCACGTACGCGATCGAGGCGACCCCGGCCATGCCGGGTGCCCGCGAGGCCGTCGAGGCGGTGCGGGCGCTGGGCGGCCGGGCCATCGTGGTCACCGCCAAGCACGAGCCCAACGCCCGTCTGCACCTGGAGCACCTCGGCATCGAGCCGGACGCGGTCATCGGCTGGCTGTGGGCGGAGGCCAAGGCGGGGGCGCTGCGCGAGTACGGCGCCCGGGTCTACGTCGGCGACCACGTCGGCGACGTGCGAGGCGCGCGCACGGCCGGAGCGGTGTCGGTGGCGGTGCCGACCGGCCCCTGCCCCGAGCCGGAGCTGCGTGCGGCGGGCGCGGACGTGGTGCTGCCCGACCTCACCGCCCTGCCGGGCTGGCTGAAGGAGTACGTCGCCGAGCAGGTCGTCTGATCACGCGCTCCACCGCACCTGCCTTCGCGGGTGCGTCCTATGCCTCCTGTGAGGCCCGGGCCGCCTTTCGCTGGGCCGCCGCCGAGCGGAGCACCCCGGCGCCGGCGAGGGCGAAGCCGACGCCCATCAGCATGCACAGCGCCCATGCGTACGGCGGCAGCGGATCGGTGCCCAGGAAGAGCGGGGCCATCGTCGCCAGGGTGGCCACGGCGCCCAGGATGAACACGATGCCGCCGGCCTTGACCAATGCGTCGCCGGGCCGCGCATCGTCGGCATGAGGAGTAGCAGTCACCCCACCAGGGTAGTTCCCTGGCCGAAGCGGGCCTCCAGGAAGGACCGGGCGACGTCTTGTCAGTGGCTCCGGGACCATTAGCCTGGTGGTTGGCGGGTCACCATGACCCGCTGCACTGCTATCCGGAGCCAGTCAACGGCGATTCGGACCCGACGAGCACAAGGACAGAGGACGGACGTGCCTACCGGCAAGGTCAAGTGGTTCAACAGCGAGAAGGGCTTCGGCTTTCTCTCCCGTGACGACGGCGGAGACGTCTTCGTCCACTCGTCGGTGCTCCCTGCCGGGGTCGATGCCCTCAAGCCCGGCCAGCGCGTGGAGTTCGGCGTGGTCGCCGGCCAGCGTGGTGACCAGGCGCTTTCCGTGATCGTGCTGGACCCGGCGCCGTCCGTCGCGGCCGCGCAGCGGCGCAAGCCCGACGAGCTCGCCTCCATCGTCCAGGACCTGACGACCCTCCTGGAGAACATCACCCCGATGCTCGAGCGCGGCCGCTACCCCGACAAGATGCACGGCACGAAGATCGCCGGCCTGCTGCGCGCGGTCGCGGACCAGCTCGACGTCTGATCCCCGCCCGGACGTTCAAGGTCAAACGACTGCGCCCCGTCGCTCGAAAGAGTGGCGGGGCGCAGTCGTTCGTACGTAGTACGGGGCGGGGGCCTACGGGAAGTCGAGAGCGCCCGGCGCGATCGGCGGCACCAGGCCCTCCGCCGCGGCCCGGGTCAGCAGGCCGCGCACCGCCGCGTACCCGGCGTCGCCCAGGCCGGCCGTGAACTCGTTCACGTACAGCCCGATGTGCTGGTCGGCGACCTTCGGGTCCAGCTCCTGCGCGTGCGCCCGTACGTACGGCCGGGAGGCCTCCGGGTCGTCCCAGGCCATCCGGACCGAGGTCCGGGCCGCCTCGGCCAGCGCGTGCAGGGTGCCGGTGCCCAGCGAACGCTTCGCGATGATCGCGCCGAGCGGGATCGGCAGCCGGGTCGTGGCCTCCCAGTGCTCTCCCATGTCGGCCAGCGAGTGCAGCCCGTAGTCCCGGTACGTGAAGCGGGCCTCGTGGATCACCAGACCGGCGTCGACGCGACCGTCCCGGACCGCGGGCATGATCTCGTGGAACGGCAGCACCACGACCTTCCCGACCCCGTCGGGCAGCACGTCGGCCGCCCACAGCCGGAAGAGGAGGTAGGCGGTGGAGCGTTCGCTCGGTACCGCGACCGTCTTCCCGGTCAGGTCCAGCCCCGGCTCGCGGGTCAACACCAGCGGGCCGCACCCGGTGCCGAGCGCGCCGCCGCAGGGCAGCAGCGCGTACTCCTCCAGCACCCACGGCAGGACGGCGTACGACACCTTCAGCACGTCCAGCTCGCCGCGCTCCGCCATGCCGTTGGTGATGTCGATGTCGGCGAAGGTCACGTCCAGCGCGGGCGCGCCGGGGACCCGGCCGTGGGCCCAGGCGTCGAACACGAAGGTGTCGTTGGGGCAGGGCGAATAGGCGATCCGCACGCGGTCGCGCACGGCACTGGCACTGGCACTGCTACTGCTACGGGCACTACCGGTGGTCATGGCGTTCTCCCCAGTTCGCGATTACGGGTCCCAGCACGCGGAAGGCCGCCGACAGCGCGGCCAGGGCCTCGCCGATCCGCCAGGCGTCCCGGTCGCGGGGGCCCACGGCGTTGGACACGGCACGGACCTCCAGGACCGGCAGTCCGTACGCGGCGGCGGCCTCGGCCACCCCGAAGCCCTCCATGGCCTCGGCACCGGCCATCGGGTGCCGTTCGCGGAGCTCGGCGGCGCGGGCGGCGGTGCCGGTGACGGTGGAGACCGTGAGGACGGGTGCGAGCAGCGCGCCGGTCGCCTCGGCGGCGCGGGCGGCCAGCTCGGCGGGCGGGAGGTGGGTGTTCCGGCCGAAGCCGAGCGCCTCGACGGTCAGGAAGCCCTCGGGGGTCTCGGCGCCCAGGTCGGCGGCGACCAGGGCATCGGCGACGACGAGCGAGCCGACCGGGGCGTCGGGCTGGAACCCGCCGCCGATCCCGGCGGAGACGACGAGCCCGTACGGCGCGCGCAGGTCGGCCACGGCCAGGGCGGTGCCGGTCGCGGCGGCCGCGGCGGCCGGGCCGACGCCGCCGACGAGGATGTCGACGGCCAGGGCCGGCAGGTCCCGGCGGACCACCCGGTAGCCGGCCGGAAGCAGGCGCGGCTCGTCGTCGTGCATCGGATGAGGGTCGATGCCGGAGGCGACGGAGTCTGCCTCCGCCGCCACCGCGGTCACGACGAGCGCGCGCACGTCCCCGTTACTTCAGCTTGAGCGTGTACGACCAGACGGCGAGGGGCTTGCTGTCCTCGGAGAGCTGGACGATGCTCAGCCGCTTCGAGGCCGGGGCCTCGCCCTGGCCGCCGGTGGCGAAGATGTCGGCGTTCGGGAAGCTGCGGTAGGTGTTCGACGACGGGTCGGTGATCGGCTGGCCGTCGAGGACCGCCTGCCAGCGCTTGCCGTCCTCGACGACCTCCGGGTCGACGCCGAGGCGGAGCGTGTCACCGCGGGCGTACTCGATGTCCTTGGGGCCCTTGATGTCGGTCAGGCACTGCTGGACCTCCTCCAGGGGCAGGTCCTTGCCCTTCTTGCCCGCGCAGAGGGCTTCGGTGGAGACCGACGACGTGCCGACCGTGACGGTCGCCAGGGGCGTCGGCTTGTCGCAGGCGGACAGGACGAGGAGGCCGGCGGACACGGCCCCGAGGGCCGCGACGCTGCGGCGGGCCCTACCCGAGATAAGCGGTGCGGTCATGAGCCGAAGGCTATCGGTCCCTTCGGGCGCGCCGCCGCACGGGGTGGCCCGCCCCGCCGAGACGTGGCGCTGCCTTCGCCGTCCGCGGCGTTCCGCGGGCTGTGCCTTCCCGCGCCCTCCGCCGAGGCGTGGGCGGGCGTTCCGCAGGGCTGTGCCCTCCCGCCCCGGTGGGGCGGCTCCACCGAGGTGTGGGCGGCCGGACGGGGGCCGGTACGCACGCCCCACACGGCCGGCGGGACGGGGCCGCCCGCCCTGCCCTCACGGCCGAGGTAACGGCCGCCCGGCGGGGCAGGGGTCAGGCCAGGCGGGGGGAATGGTGGGGGGAGAGGCGGAGGCCGCGGAGGGCCATGGTGGTGCCCGCGGTCAGGAAGGCGGCGGCCACCGACATGCCCAGGGCGCCGTTCAGGGGGAGGGATATGCCGATCGCACCGCCGAGGACCCAGGCCATCTGCAGGGCGGTTTCCGAGCGGGCGAAGGCGGACGTGCGCACGCGCTCCGGCACGTCCCGCTGGATCATCGCGTCCAGCGACAGCTTCGCCAGCGCCTGGCAGAACCCCGCCGTCGCCCCCAACAGCGCCACCATCACCCCGCTGAAGAACACCGCCGCCAGCACCGCCACGCAGAACGTCAGGCACAGCACCGTCGCCACGATCGCCTCCGGTGCCCGTGCCCGCAGCCACGCGCCGACCGCCGTCCCGCAGGCGTTGCCCACCCCCGCCGCGACGCCCACGATGCCCAGCGACACGACCGCGCTCTGCCCGGCGAGCGGCTGCTCCCTCAGGAGGAAGGCGAGGAAGAAGATCAGGAAGCCGGAGAGGCAGCGCATCGCCGCGTTCGCGCACAGGCCGCAGAGGACGGACGGGCCGACCGTCCGCAGGCCCGGTCTGCTCCGCCCCGGCGGCCGGGACGTCGGCGGCCCGGCCGCAGGCTCTCCGGGCGCCGGCTGTCCGTTCCGGTCCGGGTCCGCCGTGCGGTCGCCGTCGCTCGGGGCCGGGTCGAGGCCGGTCCGGTCGTGCGCGGTCAGCCGGGCGCGGCCCTCGCCCTTCGCCTCGTCCACCCCGTGCGGCAGGTGGAACGCCGCGAAGGCCCCGGCCAGGAAGATCACACAGGCGCCGTACAGCGGCCACTGCGGCCCGATCCGGTGCAGCAGCGCGCCGGCCGGCGCCGCCGTGCCGGTGGCCAGCAGACCCGCCAGGGTCACCCGCGAGTTCGCCTTCACCAGGGAGAACCCCCGCGGCAGCAGCCGCGGCACCACCGCGCTGCGCACCACCCCGTACGCCTTGGATGCGACCAGGACCCCCAGCGCCTCGGGGTACAGCTCCAGCCCGCCGGTGGCGACCGCGCCGGACATCAGCACCGCGAGCAGGGCCCGCGCCAGCATCGCCGCCGCCATCGCGGCCCGCCGCCCGTGCGGCAGCCGGTCCAGCAGCGGCCCGATCACCGGGGCGAGCAGCACGAAGGGGGCCATCGTGATGGCGAGGTACAGGGCCACCCGGCCGCGTGCCTCGTCCGTGGGCACCGAGAAGAACACCGTCGAGGCCAGCGCCATGGTGATCATGACGTCCCCGGCGCCGTTGATCGCGTGCAGCTCGATCAGCCGGCCCAGGCCGGACTCCCCGGCGCCCTGCGCGTGCGTCGCCCGGCGGATCCCCCGCGCGGTACCCCTGATCGGCCGCTGCAGGGCGCGCCCGACCGCCCGGCCGGCCCGTCGGACCCGGCCCGGCCCGTCGCCGGACGACGACCGTACGGGTGCCACCCGGCCATACTGCCCCAGCGGAACGCCGCCGACCCTTCCCTTGCTGCGCCGGGGGGACCCCCGTCCGGCACCGGGGCGCCGGGTTCCGGGCTCCCGCGCGGCGCGGGCGAGGGCGCGGAGCGCCGGACCGGATGTCCGCGAATCGGACTTGCATGTGGGCGCAGGGCTTCGGACCAGGTAGCGTGCCTAGCGCGCCACCGGCGGTTGCTCCTGGCCGCGCGCCTCTTCGGCATCCCGCAGAATGGATGACAGAAGGTGCGCCCCGGACCCGACGGGCGTGGACGTCGACGCGGCCCTCTGGTCCGCTCCGCCCGCGCCACGCTGGGAAACGGAACCGACGGGTCGTTGAGAACGACAAGTACGGACGGCGCACTCGTGAGACGGCGTAGGAGAGAACGAGACAGTGAGTGCTGCGACGACGCGAAGCCGTACTAGCCGTACCCCGCGTACCCCCGACCGCCTGTGCGCCGAGGCGGTGGACCTCGCCCGAGCGGCGGCCGAGGAGGTGGCGGCGCCCGGCACGATCGGGGAGCACGTCGAGGTGGTCACCGAGGGTGACCGTGTCGTCACTCACTTCTTCGAGTGCGGGGAACCGGGCTACCGGGGCTGGCGCTGGGCCGTGACGGTCACCCGCGCCTCCCGCGCGAAAACCGTCACCCTCGACGAAACGGTGCTGCTGCCGGGTCCGGACGCGCTGCTCGCCCCCGAATGGGTGCCGTGGAGCGAGCGCCTGCGGCCCGGTGACATGGGCCCCGGCGACCTCCTCCCCACCGACGCCGAGGACCTGCGCCTGGAGCCCGGCTACTCGGGCGAGGACGCGCCGCCGCCGAACTCGGTGCTGTCCCAGGACATGGCCGAGCTCGCCGACGCCGAGGACGCCGCACTGACCGACCGGGTCGTCGTGCCGGAGCGCGGCTCCATCAGCTCCGTCGCCGAGGAACTCGGCATGCGCCGCGCCCGGGTGCTGTCCCGGTACGGTCTGCACACCGCGGCCGACCGCTGGGACGAGGCGTACGGGGCGAAGACCCCGATGGCGCAGGCGGCGCCCGCCAGCTGCGTGTCCTGCGGCTTCCTGGTGAAGATCGGCGGCTCGCTGGGCCAGGCCTTCGGCGTCTGCGCCAACGAGTTCGGCCCGGCCGACGGCCGCCTGGTCTCCCTCTCCTACGGCTGCGGAGGCCACTCCGAGGCCGCCGTCATGCCGAAGCCGCCGCGGCCCGCGCCGCCGGTGCTGGACTCCATGCGGGCGGACGAGTTCGCGCTGCGTCCGGCCCCGGACGAGGGCTCGGTCCCGTCGGGCGACGTCGCCGCCGCGGACCTCGGCCACAGCTGACCCCGCCGGTCCCGGCCCTCCGCCGGGTCCCGGCCGTCCTCGGGGGCCCGGTTGCCCGCCCGGGCCCGTCCGCGGCCCCGCCGGGTGCGCGCGATCAGTGCGTCCAGCGACAGCTCGGGCGTGCCCGCGAGCACGAGCGGCAGCCAGGCCATCAGGTACACCAGGTCGTTGCCGAAGTAGTACGGCGTGGCCGACCAGCTGACGGTCAGCCACAGGCTGAGCGATATGAGCGCGCCGCCCGCCGCGGCGGCCCGGCCCAGCAGCCCCGCCAGGATGCCGAGCCCCGCCGCGAGCTCGCCCAGCGCGATCGCGGTGCCGAAGGCGACGGGGGAGTCGAGCGCCAGGTCGACGAGGCCGGGCACGGCGGCCGCGTCCCGTACGGCCTCCATCTGCTGCCCGATCGAGCCGTCCCCGGCGGCACGGAGGAACGCGGAGTCCGTCAGCTTGTCCAGGCCGGCGTAGACGAAGGTGATGCCGAGGAACAGGCGCGGCGGCAGTAGGGCGAACTGGGCGGCGCGTTCGCGCAGCCCCGGTGTCGTCGAGGTCATGCATGTGACACGGTGAGCGGCGCCCGCCGGTTCGGCCGCGGGACCGGAATGTCGAGACGGGTTGTCGGGACGGAATGTCGAGACGTATTTCCGTCAGGTGTGAACCGGCCCTCCGGGTGGGACGTGTTGGCTGCGGGGCCCATGGGGCCCCGGGGTCACAGGCAGACGAGAAGGAGACATGGCATGGGTGACACGACGCGCCGCCGTACCGTGCTCGCCGCGGGCGCCGCGGCCCTGGCGGGCACCGCGCTGACCGCGTGCGGCAGCGAGGACAAGGCCGGAACGGCCGGGGAGGGCGGGGAGGCCGGCGGCACCACCCCGCAGGCGGCGGCCCCGGAAGCCGGACAGGCCCTCGCGAAGACCTCCGAGATCCCCGTCGGCGGCGGCAAGGTCTTCAAGGACCAGAAGGTGGTCGTCACCCAGCCCGCCGCCGGCGAGTTCAAGGCGTACTCCGCGGTCTGCACCCACCAGGGCTGCGCGGTGACCGGGGTCAAGGACGGCAAGATCGTCTGCCCCTGCCACCAGAGCTTCTTCAAGGTGGAGGACGGCTCGGTCGCGAGCGGGCCGGCCACCCGCCCGCTCCCGGCCGCCAAGATCGCCGTGACGGGCGATCAGATCATCCTGGCGTAGGACGGATTACCGCTCCGGGCGCAGCGGACGCGAAGCCGCGGCTCAGGGGACGTCCTCCGTGATCGGGACGGGCGTCCCCGGGCCGGACCCGTTGAGCCGGTTCCCCTCCCGCGCGGCGCCGGCCGTACCTCCCCCGTCGTCCATCGAGGCGAGCAGCTTGCGTGCCAGCCCCAGGCCCGTGCCGCCCATCGTCAGGGCCTTGGCGAACATGTCGGCCATGCCGTCGGCGCCGTTGAGCAGCACCATGTGCTCCACGTTGCCGAACGCGGACGCGCCGGCCTCCACGATCTTCGGCCAGTTCTCGGCGAGTTGCTGCGCGACCACCGCCTCCTGGTTCTCCGCCAGCGCGGCCGCCCGCGCCTTGATCGCGTCGGCTTCCGCGAGCCCCTTGGCCTTCGCCGCCTCGGCCGCGGCCAGGCCCTTGGCCCGGGTCGCCTCGGCCTCGGCCTCACCGGTGGCCCGGGTCGCCTTGGCGTTGGCCACGCCGCGCGCCTCGGTGGCCGCGGCCTCCGCCTCGGCCGCCGTCCGCACCGACGTGCCCTCGGCCGCCGCGGCCAGCTCGGTCTCCCGCGCCTTGGCCTCGGCCGCCGAGATGCGGGCGTCCCGCTCGGCCTCCGCGAGCGTACGGGTCTCGTACGCGAGGGCGTCCGCGGGCTTCCGTACGTCCGCCTGCAGCTGCTGCTCCTTCCGCCGCGCCTCCAGCTCCGCGACCCGGGTCTCCTGGACCACGACCTCCTGCCGGGCCGCCGCGTCCGCGAGCGGGCCGGCCTGCCGGGCCGAGGCCGACGCCTTGTCCCGTTCGGCCTGGTAGCCGGCCTGCAGGATCTCCGAGTCCCGGGTGGCCTCCGACATCCGTGCCGCCGCGGCCTGTTCGGCCTCCGTGGCCATCCGGTTCGCCTCGGCCTGCGCGATCCGCGCGTCCCGCTGGACCGCCGCCGCGTGCGGCATCGCCATGTTCTTGATGTAGCCGGTCGGGTCCTCGATCTCGTGGATCTGCAGCGAGTCGACGATCAGGCCCAGCTTCTCCATCTCGGTGCCGCAGGCCCCCCGGGTCTGGCCGGTCAGCTTCTCCCGGTCCCGGATCATGTCCTCCACCGTCAACCCGCCGACGATGGCGCGGAGATGACCGGCGAACACGATGTGCACCCGCTCGGGCATGATCTTCTGCTGGTCCAGGAAGCGGCGCGCCGCGTTGGCGATCGACACGTAGTCGTCGCCCACCTTGAAGATGACCACGCCCTTCACCCGCAGCGGGATGCCCTGCTGGGTCACGCAGTCCACCGACAGCTGGGTCTCGTTGAGGTCCAGGGAGAGTTTCCGTACCGCCTGGACGCCGGGCAGGACGAGGGTTCCGCGTCCGGTGACGATCCGGAACCCCATGCCCTCGCCCAGCCCCTCCGTCTTGTGGGTGGAACCGGAGATGATGAGTGCCTCGTTCGGTTCGGCCACTCTCCACATCAGCTTGAACAGGCCGATCAGGCCGAGAACGGCTGCGAGCACCAGGCCCGCCACGACGCCGATCGTCATCGGCATTCGCCCCCTTAGTGCGGTGCCGTACGGTTCGGCACCGGTGAAGGGGAGTGTGCGACCTGTCACGCGCCGGGACCAGATGCCGGGAGCACCTTGTCGCCGTCCTGATACGCACCGCACGCGACCGCAACACGGCCGGTCACGCGCCGGAGCGAGCGCCGGGGCCAGCGCCTGGAACCGACCGTGCCCCTCAGCGGTCGTACGCGGCCGTCACGTAGACCGTCCGCGGCGGCAGGTACTCCACCACCGTCACCACCCGCCCGGTCTCGATCCGCTCCTCGCCGAGTGCCGGGTAGGCCAGGAAGTGCTCGGCCCCGCCCCGGATCCGCACGATGACCTCGCCGACCAGCCCCGGCCCCACCGTGCCGGTCACCCGGCCGGTCAGCCCCACCATGTCCTCGTCCATGCCCCCGCCCCCACCCGCTCCCGCGCCCCCGCCCAAGTCGGCCGCTCTGTGCGGAGGTTACCCCCGTGACCGGCGGAACAGCCGCCGTCCGCCCAGCCAGAGGGCGACCGCCCCGCCCAGCACCAGCGCGCCCAGGGTGAGGTTCCCGCTGCCCGGGTCCTCCGCGGCCTGCCCGCCGCCGGGACCGGCGCCGCCGGGCTTGGCACCGGGCCTGGCGGCGGGCTTCCCCGAGGCGCCCGGGGAGCCCCCGGCCGACGGCGGCACCGGGACGGCCACGACCTCGCTGCGCGGGCCCTCCGCGCCGAACATCAGCGCCGAACCGTCCGCCGAGTACGTCACGGACTCCGCCTGCCCCTGCCAGGGCGCGTCCACCCGGTCCCCCTCGCCCACCGGCCTGCCGCCCTCGAAGCGGTACGTACGGGCGAACAGGTAGCCGCGGACGGCCAGGCGGGTGCCGTCCGGGGAGAACGCGCCGTCCGTCACCCACGGCAGGGCCGCGACCCGCCGGAACACGTTGGAGCCGCCCGTGGCCAGCTTCGCCGGGCCTTCGTAGAGCCCGCCCTTCTCCTTGTCCTTGCTGGCGATGTAGACCCGCCCCGTCTTCGGGTGCACCATCAGGGCCTCGGCGTCCCGTGGGCCGTCCGCGTACGTCACGGTGAACTGGGTGGCCTTCACCGTGGAGTCGCCCAGCTGCTTGGGCTCCGGGAAGCGGTAGATCCACACGTGCTTCCAGGTGCCGTTGCGGTTGTCGCCGATGTCGCCGACGTACAGCTGCCCGTCCGGGCCGAGGGAGATCGCCTCGACGTCGCGCGGCTGCCCGATGCCGGTCAGCGTGACCCGGGCGACCGTACGGCCGGTGGCCGCGTCCACGCCGTAGACGTAGGGGCCGTCCTCGCTGTCGTTGTGCGTCCAGTACACGCCCGGGTGGATCCGGCTGGCGGCCAGGCCGCTGGACTCGGTGATCCGCGGGTCCTCTATCACGAAGGTCTGCGGCGCCCCCTCCGCGAAGGCCGTCGACGGGACCAGGGCGAGGGCGGCGGCGGCCACGGCGGGCACCACGGCGGCGGGCAGGGCGGCGGCGGACGGAAGACGCATGCTCCCAGCGTGCCAAAGTGTCCGGTCGCACGGCGGCAGGGCCGGAGGCGTTTCATGTCCGTCGGCAGCTTCGTCGGCAGCTCCATGACCATCGGACGCGGTGCGCGGTGCGCGGGGCGTGTGCGCCGGGGTGTCCGGCATCACAGCGGCACGGCCGGTCCGATCCACGATGATGTCGGGATGCGTTTCATGTTCGTCGGCGACTCCATGACCATCGGACGCGCCGGCGACTACACCTGGCGCTACCGGATGTGGCAGCACCTCAACACCACCTTCGGTGGCCCGTACAAGATCGTCGGACCGCGCACCGAGCTGTACGACACCTTCGCCGACGCGCCGGTCTCCCACGACTACGCCGACCCCGGCTTCCCCTCGCACGCCCGCCGCCACCTGGCCGGCTGGGGCGAGGGCTGGCAGCACATGGCCCCGGTCGCACGGGACACGGTCGCCGCCCACAAGCCGGACGTCCTGCTGATCTCCCTGGGCCTGATCGACCTCGGTTTCTACACCGACGCCCAGCAGACCGCCGCCAACGTCCGTGCCTTCGTCGCGGCCGCCCGCGAGGCCCGCCCGTCGGTCCGGATGGTGCTGCTGCCGGTCATCCCCAACAGCCGGGCCGAGGCGGACGCCGAGTTCGCGGCCGAGGTGGCCCGCTTCAACGAGCTGCTCGCCAAGGCGGTCGCCGACCTGTCGACGGACGCCTCCCCCCTCCTCCTGGCGGCCCGCCCCGAGGCGTACGACATCCACTACGACACCTACGACGGCACCCACCCCAACGCCTCCGGCGAACACCGCCTGGCCGGGGAGTTCGCCGCGGTGATGCACCAGGCGTGGGGCATCGGAGGTGTGTACGAAGCCCGCGTGTCCTGACGGCCGGTCGTATCGTTGTACGTGGCGACTGCCTGCAACCACGCGGCTGCGGGGAGGAGCGCCACGATGACCGTCGTAGAGAACGACAGGATCGAGATGGCCATGAGCGACACGGAACCGACCCTCGATGAGATCTTCGAGTGGATCGAGAAGGCGTTCCCCGAGGGATATCGGATCGACGTTGTCGAGGGGAACATTTTCATGTCGCCGCAGCGCCAGACCCACTGGCAGATCATCTTCGACGTTTGCCGGCAGCTGGCGACCAAGTACCCGATGAAACGGATCCTGTCCGACGTCCGGATCGACTACCCGGGCTATCTCAACGGGTTCTGCGCGGATGTCGTACTGCTTCGTGAGGGTGCGGCGCTGGGTGAAGACGGGCGTTACCCCTATGAGGACGTCATGTTCGTCGGGGAGGTCGTCTCGAAGCGGACCGGGATGAACGACTACGGGCCGAAGAAGGAGGCGTACGCCGAAGCAGGCGTGCACGTCTATCTGATCGCCGACCCGTACACCGGAAGGTGCAAGGTCTACTCGAACCCCAAGGACGGCGAATACATGAGCGAGTTGAAGTTCGACTTCGGCGACGCCATCGACCTCACCGATACGGACCTCGGGGTCACCCTGCGGACCGACGAGTTCCCTCGCGACTGAGCCCTGGCATCCACTTGCCTCGAGTGGACTCCAAGCAGTTGGCTTGGGAGGCATGGAGTACACGCAGCTCGGACGCACCGGACTCAAGGTCAGCCGCCTCGTCCTCGGCACGATGAACTTCGGTCCCCAGACGGACGAAGAGACCAGCCACGCCATCATGAACGCGGCCCTCGACGCCGGTCTGAACTTCTTCGACACCGCCAACGCCTACGGATGGGGCGTCAACAAGGGCCGTACCGAGGAGATCATCGGCTCCTGGTTCGCGCACGGCGCGGGCCGCCGCGACAAGACGGTGCTCGCCACCAAGGTCTACGCGAACATGGCGGCCGACGGGGACGCCTGGCCCAACCACGACCGCCTCTCCGCCGTGAACATCCGGCGCGCCGTGGAGGCCAGCCTCCGCCGGCTGCGCACGGACTACATCGACCTGTACCAGTTCCACCACATCGACCGGCTGACGCCCTTCGAGGAGATCTGGCAGGCCGTGGACGTCCTGATCCAGCAGGGCAAGATCCTCTACGCCGGTTCCTCGAACTTCCCCGGCTACAAGATCGCCCAGGCGAACGAGACCGCCGCCCGCCGCGGCATGGTCGGCCTGGTCAGCGAGCAGTGCCTGTACAACCTCCACGAGCGCCGCGCCGAGATGGAGGTGATCCCGGCCGCGCAGGAGTACGGCCTCGGGGTGATCCCGTGGTCCCCGCTGCACGGCGGGCTGCTCGGCGGAGTGATCAAGAAGGAGGTCTCGGGCGGGCGCCGCGCCGAGGGCCGGACCGCGGAGGCGCTGGCCGACACCGCGGTGCGGGCGAAGGTGCAGGCGTACGAGGACCTGCTCGACAAGCACGGCCTGGAGCCGGGCGAGACGGCCCTGGCCTGGCTGCTGACCCGGCCCGGGGTGACCGGCCCGATCGTGGGGCCGCGTACGCCGCAGCAGCTGGAGAGCGCGCTGCGGGCGCTGGAGCTGGAGCTGGGCGGGGAGGTGCTGGCCGGGCTGGACGAGATCTTCCCGGGCCCGGGCCCGTCCCCGGAGGCCTTCGCCTGGTGACGTGCGCAAGAGTGACCTGCACCGGGTGACCCGCACCGGGTGACCTGCGCCGGGGCTCCGTTCCGGGCCGGTTCGCCGGCCCGGAACGGGGCTACTTCAGGGCCGATGTGAACGCCACGAGGGCGAACATCAGCACGAGCACACCGGCCATCACACGGTTTCGGGTCTTGGGATCCACGCATCGAGCGTAACGAATGGCGTGGACCACACCCCACCCGCCCGGTGGCCGGGGCCCTCCCCGTCCGGCGGACGGCTGCCTCACCCGACCAGCGGCCAGGACCGCAGGACCTCGTAGCGGGGCCTCTCGCCGGGAACGCCGCTGGTGGGGAGGTTGCTGCGGACCAGGTGGAGCTGTTCGACCCGCCACGGGGTGCCCTCGAAGCCGTCGAGGGCCTCCAGGTAGGGGTGCAGATCGGTGTGCTCGCCCTGGATGCCGCGGGCGAGGGTGAGGTGCGGGGTGTAGCGGCGGTGCTGCTCCATGGCCACACCGGCCCGCCGGGCCGCGGCGTCGGCCCGCTCGGCGAGCATCCGTACGCCGTCCAGCGAGCCGGCCGCCCCGATCCACAGGGCGCGGTTCCCGAAGTGCCCGCAGCCGTGCAGCCGGAGCCGGAAGGGCGCGGTGTGGTGGGCCGCGCGTTCCATGCGGGTGTCCAGCTCGGGCAGGAGCCGCTCCTCCACCTCGCCCATGAAGGCGAGGGTGAAGTGCCACCCCGGCTCGCCGGTCCAGCGGAGCCGGCCGGCCCGGGGCAGCGCGGCCACGGCCGCGCGCAGTTCGGCGATGGCGGCCTCGGGGGGCAGCACGGCGGCGAACAGTCTCATGCCGCGAGCGTAGCCCTGCGGGGGGCCGGTACGAAGGCCACGCCGTGCCGGGTGACGCTCAGCCGCAGGTCGCCGACCCGGGCCAGGACCAGGCCCACCACCACCGCCGCGGCCAGGGCCACCGCGCCGCCGGCGGCCATGCCGACGCGGGCGCCGTAGTGGTCGGTGACCCAGCCGACGAGCGGTGCGCCCACCGGGGTGCCGCCGGTGAACACCATCATGAACAGGGCCATCACCCGGCCCCGCATCTCAGGGTCGGTGGCCAGTTGCACGCCGGAGTTCGCCACCACGTTGACCGTGAGGCCGAACATCCCGATCGGCACCAGCAGGGCGGCGAACAGCCAGAAGCCGGGCACGAAGGCGGTGACCACCTCCAGGGCGCCGAACAGCGCGGCGGCCGCCACCAGCACCCGCAGCCGGGACGGGCCGCGCCGGGCCGCCAGCAGGGCGCCGGCCAGGGAGCCGACGGCGATCAGGGTGTTGAACAGGCCGTAGGTGCCGGCGCCGCCGTGGAAGACGTCGTCGGCGAAGGCGGACAGCCAGATCGGGAAGTTGAACCCGAAGGTGCCGATGAACCCGATCAGCACGATCGGCCAGACCAGGTCGGGGCGGCCGGCGACATAGCGCAGGCCCTCCCGGAGCTGGCCCCGGGCGCGCGGCTGGACGGTGCTGCGGTGCAGCTCGGCGGGGCGCATCAGCAGCAGTCCGGCGACCGGGGCGGCGTAGGACAGGCCGTTGAGCAGGAAGGCCCAGCCAGATCCGAAGGCGGTGATCAGCACACCGGCGACGGCGGGGCCCACCAGGCGCGCGGACTGGAAGTTCGCGGAGTTCAGGCTGACCGCGTTGGGCAGCTGTTCCGGGCCGACCATCTCGGCGACGAAGGTCTGCCGCGCGGGGTTGTCGACGACGGTGACCAGGCCGAGCAGGAAGGCGGTCAGGTAGACGTGCCACACCTGGACGTGACCGGTCAGGGTCAGCACGGCGAGGGCGACTCCGGTGACGCCCATCGCGGCCTGGGTGGCGATCAGCAGCGGCCGTTTGGGCAGCCGGTCGGCGAGGACGCCGCCGTAGAGGCCGAACAGGAGCATCGGCAGGAACTGCAGGGCGATGGTGATGCCGACGGCGGAGGCCGAGCCGGTGAGGGAGAGGACGAGCCAGTCCTGGGCGATGCGCTGCATCCAGGTACCGGTGTTCGAGACGACCTGTCCCGTCGCGAAGAGCCGGTAGTTCCGGACTCTCAGCGAGCTGAACATCGAGTGTTTGGTGGTGGATATCGGCCCGGGTGCGGAGTCTGCTCCGTTTCCCGTACTCAAGGGCTTTCGCCTCCTCGCGTCGTGCTTCCTACAGGTGCGCGAGCTTTTCCAGGACGGGCGCTGCCTCTCTCAGCTTCGCCCATTCGTCCTCGGTCAGCTCGGCCGCGAGCCCGGCCAGGAAGGCATTCCGCTTGCGGCGGCTCTGTTCGAGCATCACCTCGGCCTGCTCCGTCTGGGTGACGACCTTCTGTCGGCGGTCGTCCGGGTGCGGTTCCAGCCTGACCAGACCCTTGGCCTCCAGCAGCGCGACGATGCGGGTCATCGAGGGCGGCTGGACGTGCTCCCGCCGGGCGAGCTCACCGGGGGTGGCCTGTCCGCAGCGGGCGAGGGTGCCGAGGACCGACATCTCGGTCGGGCTCAGCGATTCGTCGACGCGCTGGTGCTTCAGGCGCCGGCCCAGCCGCATGACGGCCGAGCGGAGATCGTTCACGGCGGCAGCATCGTCGCCATGGGAGAGATCAAGCATGTTCTTTAGAGTAACTCATTACCCTGCCTAAAGAACAATCGGTTCCCCAACCGGAACACGGGCGTGCGTCCGTCACACCCGCAGTCACTCGTACGAGTGAGACGGCTGCTGAAAGCGGCCCGCGCCCGCACCCCGTGCCCCGACGCTTTCGCCATGGGGACACATGTGCTGAGCATGCGCATAGACGGGGAGCTCCTGGACCGCCTCCGGACTCATGCCGCCAAACGCGGAATGAGCGTCCAGGACTACGTGGTCCGGACGCTCATTCGCGACGACTTCGACGAGCGCTTCAAGGCGGCGGTCGACGAGACGGAGAAGTTCTACGGCCTCACCTGAGGCCCGGCCGGGTCAGGTCAGACCCAGCGCCGGCATCGCGTAGTAGAAGACGAACACCGCCGACACGACGTACATGGCCGCCGGCACCTCGCGGCCGCGGCCGGTGGCCAGCCGCAGGGCGCTGAAGGCGATGAAGCCGATGCCGATGCCGTTGGTGATCGAGTAGGTGAAGGGCATCATCACCATCGCCAGGAAGGCCGGGACGGCGATGGTGAAGTCGCTCCAGTCGATGTCCTTCACCGAGCCCGCCAGGATCAGGAAGCCGACGGCGACCAGCGCCGGGGTGGCGGCCTGGGACGGAACCATCGTCGCCAGCGGGGTGAGGAACAGCGCGACCGCGAAGAGGCCGCCCGTGACCACGTTGGCCAGACCGGTGCGGGCGCCTTCGCCGACGCCCGCGGTGGATTCCACGAAGCAGGTGGTGGCCGAGGAGGAGCTCGCGCCTCCGGAGGCCACGGCGAGGCCGTCGATCAGCAGGACCTTGTTGATGCCGGGGAAGTTGCCGTCCTTGTCGATCAGCTTGGCCTCGTCGCCGACGCCGAGGATCGTGCCCATCGCGTCGAAGAAGCAGGACAGCAGGACGGTGAAGACGAACAGCAGGCCGGTCAGCAGTCCGACCTTCCCGAAGCCGCCGAACAGGCTCACCTGGCCGATCAGGCCGAAGTCGGGCGCGGCGACCGGGTTGCCCGGCCACTCCGGCACGGTCAGCCCCCAGGCCTGGCCCGGCAGTGCGGTGACCGCCTGGACGGCGACCGCGGCCACGGTCATCACCACGATGGAGATCAGGATCGCGCCCGGCGTCTTGCGGATCAGCAGGGCCAGGGTCAGCAGCACGCCGAGGACGAAGACCAGGACCGGCCAGCCGTGCAGGTGCCCGTTGCCGCCGAGCTGGAGCGGCACTGTGGTGTGGGCGGCGTCCGGGATGCGGGTGACGAAGCCGGAGTCCACCAGGCCGATCAGCATGATGAACAGGCCGATGCCGATCGCGATGCCCTTGCGCAGACCCAGCGGGACGGCGTTCATCACCCGCTCGCGCAGGCCCGTGGCGACCAGCAGCATCACCACGAAGCCGGCCAGGACGACCATGCCCATCGCGTCCGGCCAGCTCATCCTGGGGGCGAGCTGGAGGGCCACGACGGTGTTCACGCCGAGGCCCGCCGCGAGCGCGATGGGGACGTTGCCGATGACGCCCATGAGGAGCGTGGTGAAGGCGGCGGTCACCACGGTGGCGGTGACCAGCTGGCCGCCGTCGAGCTGGTGCCCGTACATGTCCTTGGCGCTGCCCAGGATGATCGGGTTCAGCACGATGATGTACGCCATCGCGAAGAAGGTGGCGAAGCCGCCGCGGACCTCGCGGGCCACGGTCGAGCCGCGCTCGGAGATCTTGAAGTAGCGGTCCAGTGCGGAACTCTGCTGCCCGGCGGGTGCGGGGGAGTGCGACGCCGGGGCGGTGGGGGCCGTGGTGCTCATCCGGTCCTCAAGGGGGTTCGTTTTGTGGGTTCGCATGAGCGAAACCCTTCAGACGCAAACCGTTTCAGTATGAACACATGAACGAAGTGACGTCCATCTCCGCGCGTAGAACCTCTCATGGCGCACCTAGACTGGCCTCATGGCCGGATTTCTGAAGGCGCCCGTGAGGCACGAGGCGCCTGAGCCCCTCGAAGGGCCCGTGGTGGCGACCATCGTCGGCGGGACGATCCTGTGGTTCGCCATGTTCCTGGTCCAGCTCCCCTTCTACGGCTGGTTCGCCGACCGGGACCTGCTGTGGTGGGTGTGGACCTGCGCCGCGGGCGCCGGGCTCGGCCTGATCGGCATCTGGTACGTCCGCAAGCGCGACGCGGCGATCAAGCGGGACGCGGCGCAGCGGGCCGCCGACCCGACCGCCGAATGATCCCGACCGCCGAATGATCCCGGCCGCCGAAAGGTCCCGGCCGCCGAAAGGTCCCGGCCGCCGAAAGGTCCCGACCGCCCAATGATCCCGACCGCCGGATGATCCCGGCCGGCGGGCCGACCGGCGAATGATCCGGCTCATCCTGAAGTCGGATCTTCAGACATTTCGGCGGGTGGGCGGTCGCCGACGCGCTTAACGTCGGATGCATGACGCAGCGGGCAGGAATCGACCACGAAGGCCCGGACCGGGGTCCCGCCATCGACGCCGGGGCGGAACTCGACCCCGTCCACCCGGTGGCCCTGCCCGCGCCGCGCTTCAAGCCGGACGGCCTGACCACCGCCGAGGTCGCCGAACGCGTCGCCCGCGGCGCCGTCAACGACGTACCCGTCCGCAGCAGCCGCTCCACCGCCGACATCGTCCGCGGCAACGTCTTCACCCGGTTCAACGCCATCATCGGCGTCCTCTGGGTGGTCATGCTGTTCGTCGCGCCCATCCAGGACAGCCTCTTCGGCTTCGTGATCATCGCGAACACCGGCATCGGCATCGTCCAGGAACTCCGCGCCAAGAAGACCCTGGACGGCCTGGCCGTCATCGGCGAGGCCAAACCCAGCGTCCGCCGCGACGGCACCACCGCCGAGATCTCCACCTCCGGGATCGTCCTCGACGACGTCATCGAGCTCGGGCCCGGTGACAAGGTCGTCGTCGACGGCGTGGTCGGCGAGGCCGACGGCCTGGAGATCGACGAGTCCCTGCTCACCGGCGAGGCCGACCCCGTCCTGAAGAAGCCCGGCGACCAGGTCATGTCCGGCTCCTTCGTGGTGGCCGGCGGCGGCGCCTTCACCGCCACCAAGGTCGGCCGCGAGGCCTACGCCGCCCAGCTCGCCGAGGAGGCGTCCCGGTTCACGCTCGTCCACTCCGAGCTGCGCTCCGGCATCTCCACCATCCTCAAGTACGTCACCTGGATGATGATCCCGACCTCCATCGGCCTGATCATCAGCCAGCTGATCGTCAAGGAAAACAACCTCAAGGACTCCATCGCCCGCACCGTCGGCGGCATCGTCCCGATGATCCCCGAGGGCCTCGTCCTGCTCACCTCCGTCGCCTTCGCCATCGGGGTCATCCGGCTGGGCCGCAAGCAGTGCCTGGTCCAGGAGCTCCCCGCGATCGAGGGCCTGGCCCGGGTGGACGTGGTCTGCCTGGACAAGACCGGCACCCTCACCGAGGGCGGCATGGACGTCACCGAGGTCCGCACCCTCGGCGGGGCGGAACCCGCGTACGTCAAGAAGGTGCTCGGCGCCCTCGGCGAGTCCGACCCCCGCCCCAACGCCAGCCTCCAGGCCATCATCGACGCCTACCCCGACAGCGAGGAGTGGCGCTGCACCGAGTCGCTGCCCTTCTCCTCGGCCCGCAAGTACAGCGGGGCCAGCTTCACCGAGGGCGACGGCGAGGGCTCCACCTGGCTGCTCGGCGCCCCCGACGTCCTCCTCCCGGCCGGGGACCCCACCCTGGAGGAGATCAACCACCTCAACGAGCAGGGCCTGCGCGTCCTGCTCCTCGCCCGCTCCGCCCGCGAACTCGACGCCCCCGACGACGGCCCAGTCGCCGCCGGACTCCGGCCCACCGCGCTGGTCGTCCTGGAACAGCGGCTGCGCCCGGACGCCGCCGACACCCTGCGCTACTTCGACGAGCAGGACGTCCAGGCCAAGGTCATCTCCGGCGACAACGCGGTATCGGTCAGCGCGGTCGCCGGGAAGCTGGGCCTGCCCGGCGCGGAGAACACCGTCGACGCCCGGCGGCTGCCCGCCGAGCAGGACGCCATGGGCGAGGAACTCAGTCGGAACGCCGTGTTCGGACGGGTCACCCCGCAGCAGAAGCGCGACATGGTCGGAGCGCTCCAGTCCCGCGGCCACACCGTCGCCATGACCGGCGACGGCGTCAACGACGTCCTCGCGCTGAAGGACGCCGACATCGGCGTCTCGATGGGCTCCGGCTCGGAGGCCACCCGCGCCGTCGCGCAGATCGTGCTGCTGAACAACTCCTTCGCGACTCTGCCCTCCGTGGTCGCCGAAGGCCGCCGGGTCATCGGCAACATCACCCGAGTCGCGACCCTCTTCCTCACCAAGACGGTCTACTCCGTCCTGCTCGCCGTCCTGGTGGTCTGCTCACAGGTGGAGTACCCCTTCCTGCCGCGCCACCTGACCCTGCTGTCCACCCTCACCATCGGCGTCCCGGCCTTCTTCCTGGCCCTGGCCCCGAACAAGGAGCGCGCCAAACCGCACTTCGTGAAACGGGTGATGCGGTACGCCATCCCCGGCGGAGCGATCGCCGCCGTCGCCACCTTCGTCACCTACCTGGTGGCCCGTGCGCACTACAGCGGCGAAGGCGCCCTGGAGGCCGAGACCAGCGCGGCCACGCTCACGCTGTTCCTGACCTCCATGTGGGTCCTGGCGATCATCGCCCGCCCGTACACCTGGTGGCGGGTGGCCCTGGTCGCCGCGATGGGACTGGCCTTCCTGATCGTGCTCGTCGTGCCCTGGCTCCAGGACTTCTTCCAGCTCAAGCTGGTCGGCACCACGATGCCGTGGACGGCGGTCGCCATCGCCGCCGGCGCCTCCGTCCTGATCGAGGCCGCCTTCCACTGGGTGGACCGGAAGTTCCCGGCCTGAGAGGTGCCCCGCGGACGTACGGGCGTACGTCCGTACGGGCCCACGGGCATGCGTACGGGCCGGCGTAAGCGCAGGCGTGCGGACGGCGGGATTCCGCTGGGCCATTGGAAGGCGGGCGCTGTGTGTCGGCGTTCCCGGCCCGACCCGACGACGATGTTCCGCACCCCCGCGGCCGGCGGCACGTTCCGCTCGATGGCGGCCGACTGGACCAAGGCCTTCTGACCCGGGAGGCCGGTCTGCCGGTCGCCGCAGTGCGCGGGGCCGCCCCCAGGTGCGGCCCCGCGCCCGCGCACGGCCGGCCCGGGAGCGCCCTTCGGATCAGGCCGGCGGGGCGGGCAGGTTCCAGCGCTGCCAGGAGTTGTTCCCGCAGTCGCGGACGTTGACCCCGGCGTGGTTGCTCGGGTCACCGTTGTTCTGGACGCCCACGCACTGCCAGTTCACCTCGCTGCGCAGCCAGTCGCCCTCCTTCTTCCAGCGCTGGTTGGCCAGGCCGTGGCAGTCGCCGACCGCCTGGATCGCACCGTTGAGCTCACCGTGCCGCAGGTCCAGGCAGTGCAGTTCGGCGACGTTGACGAGCTTGCTGCCCTCCCAGTACCAGAGCTGGTTGCCGGTGCGCCGGCAGTCCGCCACCTCGACGTTGTCGCCGTTGGTGGCCAGACACCTGCCGTTCAGCTGGGTGGGGATCTGGAAATAGCCCTGCGCGTGCGCGGGCGGAGCGGTGGTGAGCAGCGGCAGCGCGGACAGGGCGAGCGCGGGAAGCACCCGCTTCAGGTTCTTGATCATGTGCATCGGTGTAGTGGCCGAGCCCCGGCCGCCGACAGGGCGGGTTGCGCTCCTTCACCCGTCCGGACCAGTGGATTCACCGCAGAAACGATCACCGGCCGGCTCGGGGCGGGGCCCGCCGTACGGACCGGCCCCCTGCCCGCGACGCAGGGCGGGGAGGCCGGCCGAACCGGCGGGAACCGGCGGCCGGGTCAGTCGAACCAGCGGTCCCGGGCGAGTTCCGCCGTCCGGGACGGGTCCTCCAGCAGGGCAGCCACCTCGAAGCGCCGCGGCCACTGGCCGGCCGCCCAGGCCAGGCCCGCCGCCACCCCCTCCAGGGTGGCCGCGTGGAGCACCCCGTCCCGGGTGAGGCGCCAGTCCAGCTCCACACCGCCCGCCACGAGCTCCTCGTGCTCCAGGTACGCCGCCGGGGTCGCCGGACCCAGCAGCACGTGCACCGACTCCGGTACGTCGTGCTCCTCGCCCGGGGTGGTGACCTCCGCCGGGACCGTCTCCGAGAGGCGCCGCACCTGGAGCAGATCGGCCAGGTCGGCGGCCCGGGCCGGGGCCACCGGCAGCAGCGGCAACCCGGCCGTGAGCGGAAGCAGGTCCGGGGCGTCCGCGACCACCGCATCCGCCGCGTCGGCCACCACCACCTCGCCGTCCACCACCGCGCGCAGCTCGTCCGGGAGCGTGACCTGCTCCGGGTCCAACTCGGCCAGCGCCCCGTAGAGGGCGTGCAGCTGCCGTCCCGTCACCTCGCGGTCGGGGTCGGCGAGCCGCCCCAGCAGCTCGGCCGCGCCGCCCGGTTCGTCGAGCAGCGCCGCCACCGAGGTCCGTACGCCCAGCGCGCGCAGCACCTGCTCGTCCTCAAAGCCCGTGGCGTCCGCCGAGGTGTACAGCCCCTCCAGCAGGGGGTCGCCGCCCGCCGCCCGCAAGCCCGCCGGACGGCGCCCGTCGAGCACCGGGTGGTCGCGCAGCCACCACGCCGTGTACGGGCGGACCGTCTGCGTGGTGCCGTCCGGCAGCAGCACCCGCACCGGCTGGGTCAGCGCGTCCCGCAGCGGCGGCTGGGCGAGCATGGCGAGCGCCTGCGGCCAGCGGTCGTCGTCCACCAGGTCCAGGTCCCGTACGGCCACCAGCTCGGTCGCCACCGGCGGCACCGATGTCTCCGGCAGCTGGTCCAGCACGTCCTCGCACCACACGTCGACCGCGTCCAGCAGGCCCACGTCGTCCGGCTCGGCGAAGTCGCCGTCGCGCGGCTCCAGTTCGTCCGGGTCCAGCACCACGTCGGCGGCCCGGACCAGCTGGAACCCGGCCAGCACGCCGACCGCGGTCAGCGGCTGCTCGCCCCAGCGGTCCGCCAGCTCCTGGTCCACGTACGGGAGTTCACCCTCCCGGATGACCGACGCGAACGGCGAACCCGGCAGCAGGAGCTCACCGGCCGGGGTCGGCTCCCCGTCCTCGTCGGGCAGCGCCAGCGCGCCCAGCCACGGCTCGTCGCCGGGCATCAGGTCCGCGTCCCGGACCAGGCCCAGCACGACCTCGGCGAGCTCCTCCGGGTCCGGCGCGTCCTCGTCCCAGATCTCACCGGCGTCCAGCGAGGCCGCGACCGCCGCCCGCACCTGCGGGGTGGTCAGCACCGCCCGCGGGTTCGCCGGGATCGCGCCGAGCTTCTCCAGCAGCGGGTGCGCCGCGTCCGGGTGCGCGATCTTCAGCCCGAGCCGGGCCAGGCCCGGCGGGGTGTCCGGGCCGGGCAACAGGATGTGCCGGGGGCCGATCGCCGTGCGCGGCCCGGCCGGGACCTCGCCCTCCTCGACGGCGAGCGGCACCGGAAGCCCGCTCAGCCGGTCCGGGTCCACCCCGGCCAGGCTGTCGTACAGCCGGTACCACCACTGCGGGGACCGCTCCACGCCCGCGATGCGCTCGATGGCGTCCCCGAGCGGCAGCCGGCCCACGCCCAGGGTGCGCAGCTCGGGGCGGCGCTCCAGCCCGGCGGGCAGCAGGGTCGGCAGCACCTCGGCGAGCACCGCGACGGTGTCGGCGCCCGCGCCCTCGACCACCTCGGCCTCGAACGGGCGCAGCGCGGTGAGCTCCTCCGACGGGGCCGCCGGAGCCAGGAACGCGGTCCGCGGCAGCCGCTCCAGGACCGCCGCGCGCAGCGCCCCGTCCAGCTCGCCCTTGCCGAGCCGGCCCGGCACCAGGTCGATGAGCGCGGTGCTCACCGGCTCCCAGCCGCCGAGGAGTTCGGCGTAGGCCTCGGCCGCCCGCGCCACCAGGAAGTCGGTCAGCGGGCCGGGCGCCGGGTGCCGGCGGGTGGTGTCGAGCGGGAGCGAGGCGATGAGCAGCGCGGGGATGCCGAGGGGCTCGTCGGTGGGGGTGGGGGCGTGCACCACCGGCGCGGTGTCCGGCCGTACGGGCGCGCCCTGCGCGTCCACGGGCACCGCCCACGACACCGTCCACGCGGGCCGGAGCCGTTCCTCGACGGGCCGGTCGGCGAGCAGCCCCCGGTCGAGGGTGCCGGTGTGCCGGACGGTCCGCCAGCGCCGGACCTCGGTGCCCTCGGCGGTGCCGTCGCTGATCTCGGTGTACGGGCCCTCGGTGCGGCGGCGCAGGGTCCGCACCCCGGACGGGGTCTCCACGACCACCTCGGCCAGGCCGGGCAGGGTCAGCAGCAGCGCGTCGTCGATGCCGGCGAGCAGGCGCTCGGTCAGGTCGGCGGCGGCCGTGTCGCGCAGCGGCAGCACCACCACGGTGTCGTAACCCTCGGGGGCGGTCCCCTCGGCGGGCAACGGCAGCCGGAGCAGCGGAACATGGCCGTCGCGGCGGCGCAGTTCGTCGCCCAGGCCGGGGCTGGCCTTCGCGGTGTCCGCGGCCAGCTCGCGGGCCTCGGCCAGCGACCAGCGGACCCCGCCGTGCCGGCCGATCACGGCCGGCTCGTCGGTGACGGCGAGCACCGCGGCGAAGCCCACGCCGAACCGGCCGACGCTCTCCGCCGCGGTCTCCCGCTTGGCGGAGGCCCGCAGGGTGCTCAGCGACTCCACGCCGGCGGCGTCCAGCGGGGCACCGGTGTTGGCCACGGCGAGCGCGCCGTGCGGGTCGTCGCCGTCGCCGGGGTGCAGGGTGAGCCGGAGCCGGCCGGGCACCCCGGCGCGGGCGGCGGCGTCGGCGGCGTTCTGCGCCAGTTCGACGACGAGGCGGTCCCGGTAGCCGCCGAGCGCCAGGTCCTCCTCGGCGTTGGCGTCCTCGCGGAACCGGGCCGGGCCCGCACCCCAGGCGTCGAGCACCCCGCGTCGCAGCCGGGCCGTGCCGAAGGGGTCCGTGCCACTCCGGGCCGCCGTCACTCGTACGCTCACGCCGATGCCTCCTGTCGTACCGGGACCCTGAAGGTATCGTGCGCGGGCCGGGCCCTTCCGCGGGGGAGTGCGCCCTGCGCCTTGCCGGTGGGATGGGCGAAGACCACCGCGTTGGAGTCCCTTCGGGGGCTGCCGGGCCGAGCCGGTGATCAGACGGGATCCGCCTGCCGGGGCGCGGGGGTGCCCGCCTCGGTGGCGAACCTGACGGTGTCGAACTTCCGGCCGCCGGCGAAGGCGTCCACGCCGTAGTGGCCGGTCCGTACGTCCCGGGCGACGACGGCGGTGCCGGTCCACGTGCCGGCACCGGTCTTCCTCGGGTCCACGTGTCCGCCGGCGAAGGCGGCGGAGCTGACGAAGGCGTTGTGGCGGGAGGTCCGGTCGGTCCGGTCGGTCCGGTCGGTGCTGACGACGACGGTCACCCGGTCACCGGGCCGTCCGAAGTCGGTGGACAGCCACAGCCGGTCCTCGGCCGGCTGGGCCGCGCGGGCCTGCACGTTCAGCTGGGCGGAGGCGCTGACGGGGGTGCCGTCGGCGGTGGTGCCGGTGACGGTGACGCTGTAGGCGCCGTCCCGCACGCCCTTCACCTTGACGGCGGCCGTCCACAGGCCGGGTCCGGCGGGCCGGAACGCGGTGCCGTCCAGAGCCTGGGAGGAGAGGGCCAGTCCGGTGGTGCCGCGGGGCGCGCCGACCGTCAGGCGGACCTCCTCACCGGGCGCGGCCGTACCGCCGGACAGCCGCACCTCGGCCGGCGCGGTGCGCGCGTGCGGGACGGCGGGGGCGGCAGGGGCGATGGGGGCAGGGGCGATGGGGGCGGCGGGTATTCCGGCGGCGAACGCCGCGGTGGAGGCCGCGACGGAGAGGCCGAGGGACAGCGTCGTGACGAGCGCGGCAGCGGGGACGGCGAATGCCTTGCGCATGGAGTTCCTCCTGTACGGGCGAGCCGGGCCGATTTCCCGACACATCAGACATGAGGGACATCCCGCCCCGGTGGTTGCCCGGACCCGGACATTCAGGACCAAAGTCCCGACCGGCATCCGACCGCCTTGAGAGCTCGGGCGGGGGCGGGCACACGGGACGGCGCCGCCCGGCCGGCGAACGGGGAAAGCGCGAAGCCCCCGTCCCGCGCGGGACAGGGGCCTCGGTGCCGCTCGGCGGGAGCGTCGGAGCCGCTCGATCGCCTGGTCGAGGATCAGAGCCGCTCGATCACCCGGTCGAAGGTCGGAGCGGCTCCATCACCCGGTCGAAGGTCAGAGCCGCTCGATCACATAGTCCACGCACGCCGTGAGCGCGGCCACGTCCGCCGGGTCGATCGCCGGGAACATGGCGATCCGCAGCTGGTTCCGGCCCAGCTTCCGGTACGGCTCCGTGTCGACGATCCCGTTCGCGCGCAGCGCCTTGGCGATCGCCGCCGCGTCGATGTCCTCCGAGAAGTCGATCGTGCCGATGACCGAGGACCGCTTGGCCGCGTCCGTGACGAACGGCTCGGCGTACTTCGACGCCTCCGCCCAGCCGTACAGGTTCGCCGCGGAGGCCGCCGTACGGGAGGTCGCCCAGTCCAGGCCGCCCTGGTCGTTGATCCACTCCAGCTGCTGGTTCAGCAGGAAGAGGGTGGAGAGCGCCGGGGTGTTGTACGTCTGGTTCTTCAGCGAGTTGTCGATCGCCGTCGGCAGCGAGAAGAACTCCGGGACGTGACGGCCGGACGCGTGCACGCGCGCGGCGCGCTCCAGCGCGGCCGGGGAGAACGCGGCCAGCCACAGGCCGCCGTCCGAGGCGAAGGACTTCTGCGGGGCGAAGTAGTAGACGTCGGTCTCGGTGATGTCCACCGGCAGACCGCCGGCCCCCGAGGTGGCGTCCACCAGGACCAGCGCGCCCTCGTCGGCACCCGCGACCCGCTTCAGCGGGGCGGCGACACCGGTGGAGGTCTCGTTGTGGGTGAACGCGTACACGTCCACGCCCGCCTCGGCGACCGGCTCCGGGTGGGTGCCGGGGTCCGAGGAGATCACGGACGGGTCGGCCAGCCACGGCGCGAGCTTGGCGGCCTTGGCGAACTTGGAGGAGAACTCGCCGAAGGTGAGGTGCTGGGACTTGTTCTCGATCAGCCCGTGCGTCGCGATGTCCCAGAAGGCGGTGGAGCCGCCGTTGCCCAGGATCACCTCGTAGCCCTCGGGAAGGGAGAAGAGGTCCCGGATGCCCTGGCGCACGGAGCCCACGAGGTTCTTGACCGGGGCTTGGCGGTGGGAGGTACCGAGCAGGGAGGTTCCGGTGGCGGCCAGCGCGTCCAGCGCTTCCGTCCGCACCTTGGAGGGGCCCGCGCCGAAGCGTCCGTCGGCGGGCTTGATGTCAGCGGGAATCTGGATCTCAGCCACGAGCGGAGCGTATCGGGTCCGCGCAGGCCAGGCCGCGTGACGTCCAGCGGGTGAGACGGGAACCATCAGGTCGTGAACAGCGGACCGGCGCGGCGGGCCGGGGGGATGATGGCGGGATGACCGGTCTTGAGACGGCCCTGCGAGCGGCAATACGGGGCGAGGTGGACTTCGGTACGACCGCCCGGGCCCTGGTGACCATGGACGCGTCCAACTACCGCCGGGTACCGCTGGGCGTGGTGGCCCCGCGCGACGCGGAGGACGTCGCGGCGGTCCTGGCGGTGTGCGCGGAGGCGGGGGTCCCGGTGGTGCCGCGCGGCGGCGGTACGTCCATCGGCGGCCAGGCCACGGGCGTCGGCGTGGTGCTCGACTTCACCCGCCACATGGCCGGGCTGCTCTCCCTGGACCCGGAGGCGAAGACGGCGGTGGTGCAGCCCGGCCTCGTCCTGGACGCGCTCCGGGCGGCCGCCGCCCCGCACGGACTGACTTTTGGACCGGACCCGTCCACGAAGTCCCGCTGCACGCTGGGCGGGATGATCGGCAACAACGCCTGCGGGCCGCATTCGGTGGCCTGGGGGACCACGGCGGACAACGTGGCCGAGCTGTCGGTACTGACGTACGGGGACGGCGGGGGTGGTGGGAGCGGCGGCGTACGGCGGATCGGCACCGGTTGGGCGGGCGCCCCGCCGCGCCTGGAACAGCTCATCACCTCCCACCTGGCCCTGCTCCGCACCCGCATGCCCGCCGACTTCGGCCGAAGGGTCTCCGGCTACGCGCTGGACGCACTGCTGCCGGAGCGGGGCGTGCGGCTGGCGCGGGCCTTCTGCGGGAGCGAGGGCACCCTCGGGGTGGTGACGGAGGCGGTGGTCCGCCTGGTGGAGACGCCGCGCGCACCCGCCCTGGCGGTGCTCGGGTACGCGGACGAGAGCGCGGCGGCGGACGCGGCGGCCGGCCTGCTCCCGTACGGGCCGCTGACCGTCGAGGGCATGGCGGCGGACCTGCTCGGCGGCGACCCGGTGGGCCTGCCGAAGGGCGGGGCCTGGCTGTTCGTGGAAATGCCGGACGCGGGGGCGGCGCGGGCGCTGGCCCGGGCGGCGGACGCGGTGGAGACCGTGGTGGTCGCGGACCCGGCGGGGCAGCGGGCGCTGTGGCGGATCCGGGAGGATGCGGCGGGCACCGCC
Source organism: Streptomyces sp. NPDC043853 (assembly GCF_056436025.1). Classification (NCBI taxonomy): domain Bacteria; kingdom Bacillati; phylum Actinomycetota; class Actinomycetes; order Kitasatosporales; family Streptomycetaceae; genus Streptomyces; species Streptomyces sp. NPDC043853. The sequence continues at coordinate 448,327 of NZ_JBWKDJ010000004.1, read as the reverse complement.
ACCCGGCTCCCGGACGGCACCGCCGCCTGGCCCGGCTGGGAGGACTGCGCGGTCCCGCCGGCCCGGCTCGGGGCGTACCTGCGGGAGTTCCGCGCCCTGACCGCCCGCTACGGGCTGCGCGGAGCGCCGTACGGGCACTTCGGCGAAGGCTGCGTCCACGTCCGGCTGGACTTCGACCTGGCGGGCGCGGACGGCGTGGCCCGCTACCGGGCGTTCTCCTCGGACCTCGCGGACCTGGTCGTCGCGCACGGCGGCTCGCTGTCGGGCGAGCACGGGGACGGGCAGGCCCGGGCGGAACTCCTGCCGCGGATGTACGGGCCGGAGGTCGTGGCCCTCTTCTCCGCGTACAAGGACGTGTGGGACCCGGCGGGCGGCATGAACCCCGGCATCCTGGTCCGCCCGGCCCGCCTCGATGAGAACCTCCGCTTCGCCGGCCTGCCGGAACTCCCCCTCGCCGAGGAGGTGGCCCGCTGCGTGGGCGTCGCCAAATGCCGTACGCCGACGGCGCCGGGCGGGGGCGTGATGTGCCCGTCGTACCGCGCGACGGGAGAGGAACGCCATTCCACGCGGGGGCGGGCGCGCCTGCTCCACGAGATGCTGCTGGGCGCGCCCGGCGCGCCCGCCGTGGACGGCGCACATGGTCCGGTGATCGGGGACGGATGGCGCTCGGAGGAGGTCCGGGAGGCGCTGGACCTCTGCCTGAGCTGCAAGGGCTGCCGCAGCGACTGCCCGGTGGGCGTGGACATGGCCGCGTACAAGGCCGAGTTCCTCCACCACCACTGGGCGGGCCGTGTCCGCCCGCTCGCCCACTACGTGCTGGGAGGCCTCCCGGCCTGGCTGCGCCTGGCCGCCGCGCTGCGACTGACCCGCCCGCTGAACGCGCTGTCGCGCATCCCGGGCATCGGCCGCCTGGCCGGCCTCACGCCTTCCCGCCCACTCCCGCCCCTGGCCGCGACCCCCTTCACCCAGTGGTGGCACCGCCGCCCCACACCCCTTCCCACCGCGTCCGATGACCCGACTCCGCCGCGTGCCGGGGAGGGGCCGGGGGCGCAGCCCCCGGAGGGGCCGGGGCCGCGGCCCGCGGGGGCGGGGTTTGGGGCGGAGCCCCGAGGTGGGTCCGGGGCGGAGCCCCGGGAGGGGGCTGGGGGCGGAGCCCCCGGTTTCGGGAAGGGGCGGGGAGGGGAGAGCCGCCCGCAGGGCACGCGCGTCGCACTGTGGCCGGACACGTTCACCGAGTACCTCGCGCCCGAGGTCGGGCGGGCCGCGGTGCGGGTGCTCGAGGCGGCCGGCCTCGACGTCGTCCTGGCCGGAGATCAGGGCCGGGGCCGGGGCCGGGGCTGGGGCCCGGGCCGGCACCAGGGCCAGGGCCAGGGCCAGGGCCGGAGCCAGGGTCACGGCGAAGGCCATCGCCCCCGCCCCGGGCACATCTGCTGCGGCCTGACCTACGTCTCCACCGGCCGCCTGGACGCCGCCCGCAGGGCAATGCGCAGGACCCTCGACACCCTCGGCACCCCCCGGCACCCCCTCATCGTCCTGGAGCCCAGCTGCGCCGCCGCCCTGAGGGACGACCTGCCGTCCCTCCTCCCCGACGACCCGCGCGCCGCCCGCCTCGCCGCCTCCGTACGCACCTTCGCCGAGGCCCTCGAAGAGTTCGCCCCCGACTGGCAGCCGCCCCGTGTCGACCGCCCCGTGGCCGGCCAGACCCACTGCCACCAGCACGCCGTACTCGGCGACGCCGCCGACCGCCGCCTGCGCGAGCGCGCCGGTCTCACCGGCGAACTCTCCGGCGGCTGCTGCGGCCTCGCCGGGAACTTCGGCTTCGAGCCCGGCCACCACGAGGTCTCGGTCGCCTGCGCCGAGGAACAGCTGCTCCCCGCCCTCCGCGCCGCACCGGACGACGCCGTGATCCTCGCCGACGGTTTTTCCTGCCGTACCCAGGCCGCGCAACTCGGCCCCCGCCGCGCCCGCCACATCGCCGAGGTCCTGGCGGATGCCCTCGACGGCACGTTCGACGGCACGTTCGACGACATGCCCATGTAAGGCAAAACACGGCCGCATGCTCCTTACCGTGGGCTTAGGCTGGATGAATGACCAGCACCACCCCCGCCGCGAGCACGGCCCCCGTTCCCACCCCCTCCGGACCCGCCCCCGCGACCTCCGGCCGCCCCGGCGGGTCCGCCCTCGGGCCGGTGGGGCTGGTGCTCGCGGCAGGCGTGTCCGTGCAGTTCGGCGCGGCGCTCGCGGTCATGATCATGCCGAAGGCCGGCGCCGCCGGGGTCGTCTCGATCCGGCTGGCCGCCGCCGCTCTCGTGCTGCTGCTCCTGTGCCGGCCGAAGGTCCGCGGCCACTCCCGCGCCGACTGGGGCACGGTCCTCGCCTTCGGCGTGGCGATGGCCGGCATGAACGGGATGTTCTACCAGGCGGTGGACCGCATCCCGCTCGGCCCCGCCGTCACCCTGGAGGTGCTCGGCCCGCTCGCGCTCTCGGTCGTGGCCTCCCGCCGCCTGGTCAACCTGCTCTGGGCGGCCCTCGCGCTCGGCGGGGTGGCCCTGCTGTCAGGCCACGGCGGCGGCTCCGGTTCCGGTGCCGGCCTCGGTTCGCTCGATCCGGTCGGCGCCGCGTTCGCGCTCGGCGCGGGCGCGATGTGGGCGGCGTACATCGTCTTCAGCGCGCGGACCGGACGGCGGTTCCCGCAGGCCGACGGCCTGGCGCTGGCGATGGCCGTCGCCGCGGTGCTGTCCCTGCCGATCGGCGTGGCGGACGCCGGCTCGGCCCTGCTCGTGCCGAGCACGCTGGCACTGGGCGTCGGAGTCGCCGTGCTGTCCTCCGTACTGCCGTACACGCTGGAACTGCTCGCCCTGCGCAGGCTGCCGGCCCCCACCTTCGCGATCCTGATGAGCCTGGAACCGGCCATCGCGGCCACCGCCGGCTTCCTGGTGCTGCACCAGGCGATGTCCCTGACGGACGCCGTCGCGATCGCGCTGGTGATCGGGGCGAGCATGGGCGCCGTACGCGCGCAGACCCGGGTCAAGGCTCAGGCCGGACTCCCGTAGCGCGCCGCGAGGATCCGGACCGCCGCCGCGATCCGCTCGCGCAGTTCGGGCGGGCCGAGGACCTCGACCTCGGGGCCCATGGCCAGGAACCGGCGGGCCGCGTCCTCCACCGACTCGATGGGAAGGGTGGCCCGCACCCAGCCCGGATCGCCGCTGCCGCTGCTGCCGTCGCCGCCACCGTCGCTGCCGCTGCCGCTGCCGCCGCCGTCGTCCGGCGCGCCGTGCGCCAGGGCCCGTGCCTGCGCCCTGGTCAGCTGTGCCGCTCCGCGCGGGGAGATCCGTACGACCGCCTCCGCCTGGTGCAGCCTGCTGTGGAAGTCGCGCTGGGCCGCGCCCCAGTGCGCCGCCAGGTCGAACTCCTCGGGGACGTCGAACGCGGCGCCGGTCTCGGTCAGCGCCAGGATCTGGTCGACCCGGAAGGTGCGGGGCGCAGCCGCGGCGGGCGCGGCGGGCATGTCCGGAGCGTCGGCGGCGTCGGAAGAGCCGGGGGCGTCGGGGGTGTCGGGGGTGTCGGGAGCGTCCGGAGCCGCCACCAGGTACCAGCGGCCCGCCTTCAGCACCAGCCCGTACGGCCGGATCCGGCGGTCCACCTCGTGCGGCTCCCGCCAGCGGCGGTAGCGGATCTCGACCACCCGGCTCTGCCAGACCGCGTCCGCGACCTGCGGCAGGTACGGGACCTCCACGTGGTCGGCGTACCAGCCGGGCGCGTCCAGGTGGAAGCGCAGCCGCATGCGGTCGGCCTGCGCCCGGAGCTCGGGCGGGAGCGCCGCCCGCAGCTTCAGCTGGGCCGCGGACAGGGCCCGGCCCAGCCCGAGTTCGGCGGCGGGGCCCGGCAGACCGGTGAGGAAAAGGGCTTCGGCCTCGCCGGTGCTGAGGCCGGTCAACCGGGTCCGGTAGCCGCCCAGCAGCCGGTAGCCGCCGCTGCGGCCGGCGTCGGCGTAGAGCGGGACCCCGGCCGCGCCCAGAGCCTCCGCGTCCCGGTAGACCGTACGGACCGACACCTCCAGCTCGGTCGCCAGCTCGGTGGCGGTCATCCGGCCCCGGGTCTGGAGCAGGAGCAGCATCGAGAGGAGTCGGCCGGCCTTCACTGACACATGATGTCAGTGGACCGTCCGTAGCGTGCCGGGCATGAACGATTTCGACTTCCTCGCCGGTGAGTTCGACGTGGTCAACCGCCGGCGGACCGACTTCCTCGACCCGAAGAGCGCGTGGGAGGAGTTCCCGGCGGTCACGCGGGGCTCCCGCCACTTCGGCGGCGCCGCCAACTTCGACGAGATCGAGTTCCCGACGGAGCGGTTCGGGGGGCTGACGCTGCGGCTCTACGACCCGGTGCGCGAGACGTGGTCCCTGTACTGGGCGTCCGGACGGACCGGGACCCTCTTCCCTCCGGTGACCGGGCGGTTCCGGGACGGGCGCGGGGAGTTCCTCGGCGATGACACCCACGACGGCACGCCGGTGCGGGTGCGGTTCGTGTGGAGGGACATCACGGAGACCTCGGCGCGCTGGGAGCAGTCCTTCTCCACCGACGGCGGGGAGACGTGGCTGCTCAACTGGACGATGGACTTCACCCGAAGGGTCTGAGTCCTGCGGCCTTGGGCCCGGTACCCAGGACCCAGGGCCGGCACGAACGGCGGTGGTCGTGCCGGCGGCGGTGGCGGTGGTGATGCGGTGGCCATGGCAGCGTTCTTCCGCCAAATCATGCAAGCGTGCTTGATTGTTTTCCGGTGCGCTGCCAGTCTTCCCCTCACGCCGCAGTCGTCCCCGAGGGGAGCGCACCGTGCTCGACCCGTTCGTTGCCGTCCGGTCCGACCTCCGAGAGGAGGGGCGTGAACTGGATCTCCTGGTAGGCGAGTTGGGAGAGGGAGGCTGGGCCGCGAAGACTCCGGCGCCCGGCTGGACCGTCGCCCACCAGATCGCCCACCTGGCCTGGACCGACCGGGCGGCGCTGCTGTCCCTCACCGACGCCGCGGGCTTCGCCGCGCTGACGGAGGTGGCGCTGGCCGCGCCCGGCAGCTTCGTCGACGACGGCGCGGCCGAGGGCGCCGCGCTGCCGCCCGCCGCACTGCTGGCCCGCTGGCGGTCCGGGCGCGCCGAGCTGGACGCGGCCCTCGAAGCCGCCGCGCCGGACGCCCGGTTCCCCTGGTTCGGGCCGCCGATGAAGGCCGCGTCGATGGCCAGCGCCCGGCTGATGGAGACCTGGGCGCACGGCCAGGACGTGGCCGACGCGCTCGGCGTCCGCCGTACGCCGACCGACCGGCTGCGCCATGTCGCCCGGATCGGCGTACGGGCCCGTGACTACGCCTTCGCCGTCCGCGGACTGCCGGTGCCGGAAGCGGAATTCCGGGTGGAGCTGACGGCTCCCGACGGGGTCTCCGTATGGGCGTACGGACCGCCGGACGCGGTACAGCGGGTCAGTGGGCCGGCGCTCGACTTCTGCCTGCTGGTCACCCAGCGCGCGCACCGCTCCGACGTCGCCGTGACGGCGGCGGGGCCGGACGCCGGCCGTTGGCTGGACATCGCCCAGGCGTTCGCCGGACCGGCGGGGCAGGGCCGGGAGCCGGGAGCCCGCTCGTGACCGGGCCGGATCCCTCCGGCCCCGGGGACCGTGACCCCGGCCCCGGGGACCGTGACCCCGGCCCCGGGGACCGCGACCCCGGCCCCGGGCGCCGGCCGCTCCGGATCGGCAATGCCTCCGGTTTCTACGGTGACCGGCTCTCGGCGATGCGCGAGATGCTGGCGGACGGGCCGCTGGACGTGCTCACCGGCGACTACCTCGCCGAGTTGACGATGCTGATCCTCGGCCGGGACCGCCTGAAGAACCCGGACGCCGGGTACGCCAAGACCTTCCTCCGCCAGCTGGAGGACTGCCTCGGCCTGGCGCACGAGCGCGGCGTACGGATCGTCACGAACGCGGGCGGGCTCAACCCGGCGGGCCTCGCCGCAGAAGTCCGCGCCCTGGCGGACAAGCTGGGGATCCCGCTGGCGGTGGCGCACGTGGAGGGCGACGACCTCATGCCGTACGGGGCCGGGGCCGGGGTGCTCACGGCCAACGCCTACCTGGGCGGCGCGGGGATCGCGGCCTGCCTGCGGGCGGGCGCCGACGTGGTGGTCACCGGCCGGGTCACGGACGCGGCGCTGGTGAGCGGGCCGGCGGCATGGTGGTTCGACTGGGCGGCGGACGACCACGACCGGCTGGCGGGGGCGGTGGTCGCGGGACACGTACTGGAGTGCGGCGCGCAGGCCACCGGCGGCAACTACTCCTTCTTCACCCGGCACGACGTGCGCCGGCCGGGGTTCCCCCTGGCGGAGATCGCCGAGGACGGCTCCTCGGTGATCACCAAACACCCGGGAACGGGCGGGGCGGTCACCACGGGCACGGTCACGGCACAACTCCTCTACGAGACCCAGGGAGCCCGGTACCTCGGCCCGGACGTCACGGCCCGGCTGGACACGGTCCGGCTGTCCCCGGACGGCCCCGACCGGGTCCGCGTCGACGGGGTCCGCGGTGACCCGCCGCCCGATTCGCTCAAGGTCGGGATCACACGGCTGGGCGGGTTCCGCAACGAGGTGGTGTTCGTCCTGACGGGGCTGGACATCGAGGCCAAGGCGGCGCTGGTGCGGGAGCAGCTGGCGGGGCCGCTGGCGGGGGTCGCGTCGGCGGAGTGGACGCTGGCCCGTACGGACCACGAGGACGCGGCGACGGAGGAGACGGCCAGCGCGATGCTCCGGCTGGTGGTGCGGGATCCGTCCGCCGAGTGGGTGGGGCGCGTCCTGACGTCCGCGGCGGTGGAACTGGCGCTGGCCGGCTACCCGGGCTTCCACGTGACGGCTCCGCCGGGGGCGGGGCAGCCGTACGGGATCTTCGAGAGCGGTGCCGTGCCGGCGGCTTCGGCGCGTCATGTCGCGGTGCTCCCGGACGGCACACGGGTCGCGGTCGTGCCGCCTGCCGCTGCACGGCTGGATTCCCCCACCCCGCCCCTTCCCACTGCGCTCGATCACGCGGCTCCGCCGCGTGAGTGGGCCGTGCCCCCGCCCCCCTCCGGGGGCTCCGCCCCCGAACCCCTTACGGGGCTGCGCCCCGAGCCCCCGGCGGCCTCCGCGGAGCCGGGGGATCGGGACAGCGGGGGCTTCGCCCCCACACCCCCACCGGGGCTGCGCCCCGACCCCCAGCCGGGGCTGCGCCCCGACCCCGCCGCGGGGCTCCGCCCCGCTCCCCGACCCGCTCCGGGGTCGGCAGCGGAGCCCCGGCAAGGGGGGCCGGGGGCGGAGCCCCCGGTTTCGGGAAGGGGCGGGGAGGGGGAAAGCCCCGCAGGGCACAGCAGCGCGCCGCACGCCCACGCCCCGCACGCCCAAGCCCCGCAGGGCCAGGCACGGAACACCCCCGCCCAAGCCCGGCAGGGCAAGGTCCCCCACACCCGCGCCCCCCTGGGCGCCATCGCCGGGGCCCGCAGCGGCGACAAGGGCGGGGACGCCAATGTCGGCGTGTGGGTGGAGAGCGACGAGGCGTACGCATGGCTCGCGGACACGCTCACCGCCGCCCGCTTCCAGGAGCTGCTGCCCGAGACCCGCGGGCTCGTCGTCACCCGGCACGCCCTCCCCAACCTCCGCGCGCTCAACTTCACCGTCGCCGGTCTCCTCGGCGCCGGCGTGGCCGCGGGCCACCGCTTCGACCCCCAGGCCAAGGCCCTCGGCGAATGGCTGCGGTCCCGCCACCTCGACATCCCCCGCCACCTGCTCGCCCGGACCCAGGAGGTCAGCGCATGACCCGGCTCGGCACCCGCGTCGACCCCGGCGACCCCGATCACCTCGCCCACCGCGAGGCCGCCCTCGGCCGCCTCGCCGAGCTCGACGCCGAGCACGCCAAGGCGCTCGCCGGCGGCGGTGAGAAGTACCGCGACCGCCACCGCGGCCGGGGCAAGCTCCTCGCCCGTGAGCGGGTGGAGCTGCTGCTGGACCCGGACACCCCCTTCCTGGAGCTGTCCCCGCTGGCCGCGTACGGCAGCGACCACCCCGTCGGCGCCTCCGTCGTCACCGGAATCGGCACCGTCGAGGGCGTGGAGTGCCTGGTCGTCGCCAACGACCCGACCGTGCGCGGCGGCGCCAGCAACCCCTGGACCCTGCGCAAGACCCTGCGCGCCAACGAGATCGCCCTCGCCAACCGGCTGCCGGTGATCAGCCTGGTCGAGTCCGGAGGTGCGGACCTGCCCTCCCAGAAGGAGATCTTCATCCCGGGCGGTGCGGTCTTCCGCGATCTGACCCGGCTGTCCGCCGCCGGGATCCCCACCGTGGCCGTGGTCTTCGGAAACTCCACCGCCGGTGGCGCGTACATCCCCGGCATGTCCGACCACACCGTGATGATCAAGGACCGTTCGAAGGTGTTCCTCGGCGGCCCGCCGCTGGTGAAGATGGCCACCGGCGAGGAGAGCGACGACGAGTCCCTCGGCGGCGCCGACATGCACGCCCGGACCTCCGGTCTCGCCGACTACCACGCCCTCGACGAGCAGGATGCGATCCGGCAGGCCCGCCGGATCGTCGCCCGCCTCAACCACCGCAAGGCGCAACCCGATCCGGCCCCCGCGCCGGAGCCGCTGTACGACGCGGAGGAGCTCCTCGGTATCGTCCCCGCGGACCTGAAGACCCCGTTCGATCCGCGCGAGGTCATCGCCCGGATCGTGGACACCTCGGACTTCGACGAGTTCAAGCCGCTCTACGGGCCGAGCCTGGTCACCGGCTGGGCCGCCCTGCACGGCTACCCCGTCGGGATCCTCGCCAACGCCCAGGGCGTGCTGTTCAGCGCCGAGTCGCAGAAGGCCGCGCAGTTCATCCAGCTCGCCAACCAGCGCGACATCCCGCTGCTCTTCCTCCACAACACGACCGGCTACATGGTCGGCAAGGAGTACGAGCAGGGCGGCATCATCAAGCACGGCTCGATGATGATCAACGCGGTGTCCAACTCCCGGGTGCCCCATCTGTCCCTGATCATCGGCGCCTCCTACGGCGCCGGGCACTACGGGATGTGCGGCCGCGCCTACGACCCCCGGTTCCTGTTCGCCTGGCCCAGCGCCAAGTCCGCCGTCATGGGCCCCCAGCAGCTCGCCGGGGTGCTGTCCATCGTGGCGCGGCAGTCGGCCGCCGCGAAGGGGCAGCCGTACGACGATGAGCAGGACGCGGGGATGCGCGCCTTCGTCGAGGCGCAGATCGAGTCGGAATCCCTGCCCATGTTCCTCTCCGGGCGGCTGTACGACGACGGGATCATCGACCCGCGCGACACCCGCACCGTCCTCGGCCTGTGCCTGTCGGCCGTCCACAACGCCCCCGTCGAGGGCGCCCGCGGCGGCTTCGGCGTCTTCCGGATGTGAGCCCGTCCATGACCACTGCAGAGAGCACCACCCCCACCCCCATCACCTCGCTGCTCGTCGCCAATCGCGGCGAGATCGCCGTACGGGTGTTCCGCACCGCCCGGGCCCTCGGGCTGGACACCGTCGCCGTCCACTCCGATCCCGACGCCGGGGCCCTGCACGTACGGGAGGCGGACGCGGCCGTCCGCCTGCCCGGCGCGGCCCCCGCCGACACCTACCTCCGGGGCGAACTGGTCGTCGCGGCCGCGCTCGCCGCCGGCGCCGACGCCGTCCACCCCGGCTACGGCTTCCTCTCCGAGAACGCAGGCTTCGCACGCGCCGTCACCGAGGCCGGCCTGGTCTGGGTCGGCCCGCCGCCGGAGGCCATCGAGGCCATGGCCTCCAAGACCCGCGCCAAGGAGCTGATGCGCGCCGCCGGGGTGCCGCTCCTCGAACCCGTCGACCCCGAGAAGGCCGGGCCGGCCGATCTGCCGCTGCTCCTCAAGGCCGCCGCGGGCGGCGGCGGGCGCGGCATGCGCGTCGTACGGGACCTGGACCGGCTGCCCGCCGAGCTGGACGCGGCCGCCGCCGAGGCCCGGTCCGCCTTCGGCGACGGGGAGGTGTTCGCCGAGCCGTACGTGGAACGCGGCCGCCACGTCGAGGTGCAGGTGCTCGCCGACGCGCACGGCACCGTCTGGGCGCTCGGCACCCGGGACTGCTCCCTGCAGCGCCGCCACCAGAAGGTCATCGAGGAGGCCCCGGCCCCGGCCCTGCCCGCCACCCTCCGCGAGACCCTGCGCGAGGCAGCCGTCGCGGCCGCCCGTGCCGTCTCCTACCGGGGCGCCGGCACCGTCGAGTTCCTGGTCACCGCGGACGGCCGCCCGTACTTCCTGGAGATGAACACCCGCCTCCAGGTGGAACACCCGGTCACCGAAGCGGTGTTCGGCGTCGACCTGGTCGAGCTGCAGCTGCGCGTGGCAGAGGGCCACGCCCTGCCCCCGCAGCCGCCCGCCCCGTCCGGTCACGCCGTGGAGGCCCGGCTGTATGCCGAGGACCCCGCCCGGGACTGGCGGCCGCAGACCGGAATCCTGCACACCCTCGCCGTGCCCGGCACCGTCCGCGTCGACACCGGGTACGCCGACGGCGACCCGGTCGGCGTGCACTACGACGCCATGCTCGCCAAGGTCGTCGCGCACGCCCCGACCCGCGCCGAAGCCCTTCGCGCCCTCGCCCACGCGCTGTCCCGGGCCAGGATCCACGGCCTCGTCACCAACCGCGAGCTCCTCGTCCGCAGCCTCCGGCACCCGGAGTTCGCCGCCGCCCGCCTCGACACCGGCTTCTACGACCGCCACCTCGCCGAACTCACCCGCACCGCGGACGCCGCGAAAGCCGAAGGACCGGCCGGCCCCGGCCTGGCCGCCGTGGCCGCCGCGCTCGCCGAGGCCGCACCCACCCCCGGAGCCCCGCTGGCCGCCCGGCTCGGCGGCTGGCGCAACCTCCGCTCGCAGCCCCAACTGCGCCGCTACCGGGCCGCGGACGGGACGGCGTACGAGGTCCGCTACGTCCAGACCCGGACCGGCCCGCCCGTCCTCGTCGACCATCCCGGTGTTCGAGTGTCCGCCGTCGGTCCGGACGCGGTCACCCTCGAAGTCGACGGCGTCCGGCGGGTGTTTCACGTGAAACGCAATTCGAACAACGGTGAGGGATCCGAGATCTACACCGACTCGGCCCTCGGTGCCCACACCCTCACCCCGCTGCCCCGTTTCGAGGAACCCGGGGACCACACCGAACCCGGCTCCCTGCTCGCCCCCATGCCCGGCACCGTCGTGCGCGTCGCCGAGGGCCTCGCCCCCGGCTCCGCCGTCACCGCCGGAACGCCCCTGGTCTGGCTGGAGGCCATGAAGATGGAGCACCGCATCCTCTCGCCCGCCACCGGCACGCTCACCGCGCTCCACGCCGTCCCCGGCCGGCAGGTCGAGGTCGGCGCCCTGCTCGCCGTCGTCCAGGAGGAACCGCAGTCATGAGCCCCACCAGCCCCACCAGCCCTGCCGGCCCTGCAGCTCACACTCTGGAATCCGAAGAGCACAAGGCCCTGCGCGCCGCCGTCGCCGCCCTCGGGCGGCGCTACGGGCGCGAATACCTGGCCCGCATCGCCCGGGAGGGCGGCCGCCCCGACGAGCTGTGGGCGGACGCCGCCAAGCTCGGCTACCTCGGGGTGAGCCTGCCCGAGCAGTACGGCGGCGGGGGCGGCGGCATCGCCGAACTCTCCCTCGTCCTGGAGGAACTCGGCGCGGCCGGCAGCCCGCTCCTGATGATGGTGGTGTCCCCCGCCATCTGCGGCACGGTCATCGCCCGCTTCGGCACCGAGGAGCAGAAGCGCACCTGGCTCCCCGGCCTCGCCGACGGCAGCCGCACCATGGCCTTCGGCATCACCGAACCCGACGCCGGCTCCAACTCGCACCGCATCACCACCACCGCCCGCCGGGACGGCGAGGACTGGATCCTCACCGGACGCAAGGTGTTCATCTCCGGTGTGGACCTCGCCGACGCCACACTGATCGTCGGCCGGACCGAGGACGCGCGAACCGGCCGGCTCAAGCCCTGCCTGTTCATCGTCCCGCGCGACGCCCCCGGCTTCACCCGGTCCGTGATCGACATGGAACTCCAGGCGGCCGAGAAGCAGTTCGAGCTGGTCCTGGACGAGGTACGGCTGCCCGCGGACGCGCTCGTCGGCGACGAGGACGCCGGACTGCTCCAGCTGTTCGCCGGACTCAACCCCGAACGCATCATGACCGCCGCCTTCGCGATCGGCATGGGCCGCTACGCGCTCGCCAAGGCCGTCGACTACGCGAAGACCCGCCAGGTCTGGAACGAGCCCATCGGCGCCCACCAGGCGATCGCGCACCCCCTCGCCCAGGCGCACATCGAGCTGGAACTCGCCCGGCTGATGATGCAGAAGGCGGCCCACCTGTACGACAGCGGCGACGACCTGGCCGCCGGAGAGGCCGCCAACATGGCCAAGTACGCTGCCGGAGAGGCCTGCGTACGGGCGGTGGACCAGGCGGTCCACACCCTGGGCGGCAACGGCCTCACCCGCGAGTACGGACTGGCCGCCCTGATCCCCGCCTCCCGGGTGGCCCGGATCGCCCCGGTCAGCCGCGAGATGATCCTCAACTTCGTCTCGCACCAGACCCTGGGCCTTCCCAAGTCGTACTAGGCCGCATCAGGCGGCACACCGCACCCGGCAGTACGCCGTACCGGAAAGGACGGGCCTTGAACCCGATCGTCGGATCCGCGCACGAACGCGGCGTCACCACGCTCACGCTGGACTCACCGGCCAACCGCAACGCGCTCTCCGCGGACCTCGTCGGCGAGCTGCGCGCGGCGCTGGCCGCGGCCGGCGCGGACCCGGCGGTCCGGGCGGTGGTCCTCACCCACGCCGGGGGCACCTTCTGCTCCGGCGCCGACCTCAAGTCCCCGTGCGACCCGGCCGACTTCCTGGCCCTCCTCGACCAGGTCACGGGCCTGCCGAAGCCGGTCGTCGCCCGCGTCACCGGACACGTCCGGGCGGGCGGCCTCGGCCTGCTCGGCGCCTGCGACATCGCCGCCGCGGGACCCGGCTCCACCTACGCCTTCACCGAGACCCACCTCGGGGTGGTGCCGGCCGTGATCTCCGCGCCGCTGCTGCCCCGGCTCGACCCGCGCGCCGCCGCCCGCTACTTCCTGACCGCCGAGCCCTTCGACTCCGCCGAGGCCACCCGGATCGGCCTGCTCACCCTGCACGCCCAGGACGTGGACGAAGCCCTCGCCCCCGTCCTGGAGGGGCTGCGCAAGGCCGGTCCGGAGGCCCTGGAAGCGACCAAGCGGCTGCTCGCCGCCCCGGTCCGGGCCGCTCTGGCCGAGGACGGCGAACGCCTCACGGCCCTGTCCGCGCACCACTTCGGCTCCGCCGAGGCCCGCGAGGGCATCACCGCCCGCTTCGAACGCCGGAGTCCGTCGTGGGCGCTTTGACCGAAGGGCCCAGGCAGGCCCGGACCGAGGAGCCCAAGCAGGCCCGCAGCCGCACCACCCGCCGCAGACTCCTCGAATCGGCGGTCTCCTGCCTGGCCGAACAGGGCTGGGCGGGCTCCACGGTCAGCGTGGTCGCCGAGCACGCGGGAGTTTCGCGCGGGGCCGCCCAGTACCACTTCCCCACCCGCGAGGACCTGTTCACCGCAGCCGTCGAGTACGTCGCCGAGGAACGCTCCGCCGCACTCCGCGGCCTGTTCCGGCCGGCCCCGGCCCCCCGCCCGGAGGTCGTGGCGGCCTTGGTCGACCTCTACACCGGCACCCTGTTCCGGGCCGCCCTCCAACTGTGGGTGGCCGCCTCGTACGAGGAACAACTGCGCCCTCGGGTCACCGAACTGGAGGCCCGCGTGGGCCGGGAGACCCACCGCATCGCGGTGGAGCTGCTCGGCGCCGACGAATCCGTGCCCGGGGTGCGGGAGACCGTCCAGGGGCTGCTGGACATGGCCCGCGGCCTGGGCCTGGCCAATGTCCTGACGGACGACACCGCCCGGCGCACCCGCGTGGTCGCCGAGTGGGCGCGGATCATCGATTCGGCCCTGGGCGACGGAGGGGCACCGGTCTAGGCCGGGGCCGGAGCCGGAGCCGGAGCCGGAACCGGAACCGGAACCGGTCCGGGGGTCCTTGACGGCCCGGCTATTCGGCCGGCGGCTTCGTGTGCAGGACTTCGCGGGCCTGGTCGGCGGCGCGGGCGATGCTCTCGGAGACGAAGGCTACGAAACGGGCGATGTTTTCGAGACGGGTGGCGGCCGGGGTACCGGGGAGGAGGACGCCGACGCCCGCCCGTGCGGTCTCGGCGAGATGGGCGGCGCCGCGGGCGCTGGCCATCATCGACTGGTACATGACGTCGTCGTCGACGACGTAGCGCTCGCGGCGTCGTTCGTCGCGTTCCCGGCGGACGAGGCCCTGACCGTCCAGGAACGCGATCGCCTTGGAGACGGACGCCGGGCTGACCTGCAGGCGCTGGACGAGTTCGGACGCGGTGAGGCTGCCCGCGTCGGTGGTGTAGAGGCAGGTCAGGACGCGGGCCATCATCTTGGGCGTGCCCGACTGTATGAGGACGGTGGTGAACAGCTCCTCGTACGCGCGCACCGCCTCGGGGTCGCGCCCGTGGGCGGGCGGAGGCGTCGTGGCGTCCCGGGGCGCGGCCTGCTTGCGGCGGCGGGCGCGGTGTTCGGTGGCCCGGTGGGCGAGTTCGGCGCGGTAGGCGGTAGGCCCGCCGTTGCGCATCACCTCGCGCGTGACGGTGGAGGTCGGGCGTTCCAGGCGCCGGGCGATCTCGGCGTAGGCGAGCCCGTCGGCGAGTCCCAGCGCGATCTGCCGGCGCTCGGGCTGGGTGAGTCTGCCTCCCGGCATCGTGGTCTCCTTCACGGTGTTGCACGGCCCCTGGCGTGTCCAGCATAGCGTTCGCCCTCATTTCATTGCAACGAGCGAAGAGGTTTCGTTGCGTTAGATCGCAGAACCGTTGCAATGATTACCCGTCATCTACCTGCACTGATACAGATTCTGCGCATCGAGCCTGTTGCTCGTACCGCGAACGCAACTTAGCTTTTCTCCTGTCGGAAACGCCGACGGCAAGCACCGAAGACCAGGAGAGACACCATGCAGAAGTTCGCCACCACCGCCGCCATCGCCGCCGTCCTGAACATCCCCGCCGGCCGCGTCCAGTTCATCGCCGCCGACCGCGCCGACGCCACCGTCGAGGTCCTCCCCGTCAGCAGCTCCAAGAGCGCGGACGTCAAGGCCGCCGAGCGCACCGAGGTCTCCTACGCCGACGGCGTCCTGCGCATCACCACCCCCGAGGCCGAGAACAAGATCCTCGGCCAGTCCGGAGCCGTCGAGATCACCGTCCAGCTCCCCACCGGCTCCCGCATCCAGGGCAGGACCGCCGCCGCCGAACTCCGCGGCGTGGGACGCCTGGGCGAGGTCGACTTCGAATCCGCCCAGGGCACCGTCACCCTCGACGAGACCTCCGGCGCCCGCCTCACCCTCCAGGCCGGCGACATCACCATCGGCCGCCTCACCGGCCCCGCCCAGATCAGCACCCAGAAGGGCGACCTGAACATCACCGAGGCCACCGCCGGCACCCTCACCCTGCGCACCGACCACGGCGACATCACCGTCGGCGCCCCCCGCACCACCTCCGCCACCCTCGACGCCGGCACCACCTACGGCCGCATCCACAACACCCTCACCAACACCCAGGGCCCCGACGCCGCACTCACCATCCACGCCACCACCGCCTACGGCAACATCACCGCCCGCAGCAACTGAACCCACCCCCAACACCACCCACCTCAAAGCCCCGAGAGAGGAAGACCACCATGAGCGAGTCCCTCCGCACCGCCGCGAACCACCCCGGGCAGGACCGCCCGGAGCTGCAGAAGGCCATCCAGGAGTTCGTCGATTCGGGTTTCGCCGGGATACAGATGCGTGTCCGTGACGAGCGGGGCGAGTGGGTCGGCAGCGCCGGGGTCCGCGAGCTGGGCGAGACCGCCGTGCCGCCGACGGACGGAAGTTTCTGGGTGGGCAGTTGCACCAAGACCTTCACCGCGACCCTGGTGCTGCAACTGGTGGCCGAGAACGCGGTAGGACTGGACGCCCCGGTGGCCGACCACCTGCCCGGGCTCGGGCTGGACCGGCGGATCACCGTACGGATGCTGCTGGGCCACACCAGCGGTGTGTTCAACTACACCGGCGAGTACTACGCCGACGGGACGGTCGTACCGGGCATCCCCGCCACCGGCAAGGAGTGGGTGGACAGCCGGTTCCGCGACTACCGGCCGGAGGAGCTGGTGAGGCTGGCGCTGGCCAAGCCGCCGCGGTTCGAGCCGGGGGCGGAATGGAGCTACTCGAACACCAACTACACGCTGGCGCAGTTGCTGATCGAGGCGGTCACCGGCCGCCCGTACGCCCAGGAGATGGAGCGCCGGATCCTGCGGCCGCTCGGCCTGCGCGGCACGGAAGTGCCGGGCACCCGGACGGAGCTCCCCGGCCCGCACGCCCACGGCTACTGCCGCTACGAGGACGCCGGTCAGTGGAAGGTGGCCGACGTCACCCGCCAGAACCTCTCCCTGCTGCCGGCCGCCGGCGACCTGATCTCCACCACCGCGGACCTCGGGACCTTCTTCTCCGCGCTGATGGGCGGCAAGCTCCTGCCGGCCCCACTGCTGGAGGAGATGCGCACGCCGGACCCCAGGAGCGGCGGCCTCGGCTACGCCCTCGGGCTGTTCGAGCAGGACCTGGGCCCGGAGTTCGGCGGCACCGTCCACCACCACAACGGCAGCGCGCCGGGCGGCTACGGGGCGCTGATGTACGGCACCCCCGACGGCAGCAGGACCCTGACCGCCTCACTGACCATGGGAGATGCCGACATCGACCCGGTGCAGGTGTTCCCGACGGCCTTGGACGCGCTGCTGAAGACGGTGTTCCGCGCCGGACGGGCAGCGGGCTGACCGGCCCGGCGCCGGACCCCGCTCAGCGGTAGACGTGGGTCACCACCAGGCCCGCGGCCGTCACCGCCGCCAGCCCGAGCAGGTCCACGCGGGCCCACGGCGGGCGGCCCGGGGCCGCCCCGGCCCCCTGGGTGCCACCCGCCCCCGGACTGCCCTTGACGAGGACCACACCGGCCCGTGGCCGGGACCGGCGCCACAGCGCGTGGAGCACGATCCCGACCAGCAGCAGGGCGAGGAGGTCCCAGAACAGGGCCCTCATGAGCACGGCGGCGGCCAGGTCGCCGAACCACCGGGCCGCCGCCCTCAGTGCACGGCTCACGCGCCGCCCACGATGTCGGCGTAGCCCTCGATGTCGCGCGGGTCACGGCGGCCCGGGCCGATGTAGCGGGCCGACGGGCGGACCAGACGGCCCGTCCGCTTCTGCTCCAGGATGTGCGCCGACCAGCCGGCCGTACGGGCGCAGGTGAACATCGAGGTGAACATGTGCGCCGGAACCTCGGCGAAGTCCAGCATGATGGCGGCCCAGAACTCCACGTTCGTCGCCAGCACCCGGTCGGGGCGCCGCGCGTGCAGCTCCTCCAGCGCGGCCTTCTCCAGCGCCGCGGCCACCTCGTAGCGGGGGGCGTCCAGTTCCTTGGCGGTACGGCGGAGCACCCGGGCGCGCGGGTCCTCGGCCCGGTACACCCGGTGCCCGAAGCCCATCAGGCGCTCGCCCTTGTCGAGGGTCTTCTTCACGTACGCCACCGCGTCACCGGTGCGCTCGATCTCCTCGATCATGCCGAGCACGCGGGACGGCGCACCACCGTGCAGCGGGCCCGACATGGCGCCGACGGCGCCCGACAGCGCGGCCGCCACGTCGGCGCCGGTGGAGGCGATCACGCGGGCCGTGAACGTCGAGGCGTTCATGCCGTGCTCGGCCGCCGACGTCCAGT
Organism: Streptomyces sp. NPDC043853; assembly: GCF_056436025.1. Taxonomy (NCBI): domain Bacteria; kingdom Bacillati; phylum Actinomycetota; class Actinomycetes; order Kitasatosporales; family Streptomycetaceae; genus Streptomyces; species Streptomyces sp. NPDC043853. Next base: position 430,484 of record NZ_JBWKDJ010000004.1, on the reverse strand, counting down.
ACGCGTCCACCGCCTTCACGTGGCGCGGGTCCGGCTCGCCCCGCCAGCGGATCATGAACCGCTCGACCACCGACTCGGCCTTGTCGATCTCGCGCTGCGGCACCATGGGCAGGCCCTGCCCGCGAGCGGACTGGGCGACGTACGACAGCGCCATGACCGCGGCGCGCGCCAGGTTGTCCCGGGCCGTCTGCTCGTCGATGTCGAGCAGCGGTTTCAGACCCCACACCGGGGCGAGCATGGCCAGCGCCGACTGCACGTCCACGCGGATGTCACCGGAGTGGACCGGGATCGGGAACGGCTCGGCGGCGGGCAGTCCGGGGTTGAAGGCACCGTCGACCAGCAGGCCCCACACGTTCCCGAAGGACACGTGACCGACCAGGTCTTCGATGTCGACGCCCCGGTAGCGGAGCGACCCGCCTTCCTTGTCGGGTTCGGCGATCTCGGTCTCGAACGCGACGACCCCTTCGAGTCCGGGTACGAAATCGGACATCAGGCGGCTCCCTTATAGGTAGTGCGAACACGCGCGGCTCCCGGCGTGGTTCGCGGTCCGGCGCGGTCATCCCCGTTGATGCCCGGAAACGGCCGTCGGTCACCCACTCGGGTACCAGCGGACCGGCCCCAAGATTTTGGCGGCTCCCGATGGCCTGTGGAAGCGTGACATACGGCACACCCGCCTGGCCACCACGATGCCGCACGGCGATGTCCCGGCGGATGCACGGGGGATGCGCGGCGGATGCCCGGCGGATGTCCGGGCGGCCACGGCCGGGCCCGGAACGCCCGGAGACGCACTGGGGCAAGATGGCCGGGTGACCGACCAGGACCTTGATCCCGCCTCCATGCGCAAGCAGTACCGTTCGGAGATCGTCACCGAGGACAGTCTCGCGGCCGATCCGATGGACCAGTTCGCCCGCTGGTTCCAGGACGCGGCCGACGCGCACGTCTTTGAACCGAACGCGATGGTCGTCTCGACCGCGACGCCCGACGGCCGTCCCAGCTCGCGGACGGTGCTGCTGAAGCAGTTCGACGAGCGCGGCTTCGTCTTCTTCACCAACTACGGCTCCCGCAAGGCGCGGGAGATCGCCGAGAACCCGCACACCGCGCTGCTGTTCCCCTGGCACCCGATCGCCCGGCAGGTCGTGGTGACCGGCACCGCCGCGCGGGTCGGCCGGGACGAGACGGCGGCGTACTTCCGGTCCCGTCCGCACGGGTCCCAGCTGGGTGCCTGGGCCAGCGAGCAGTCGCGGGTCGTCACCTCTCGCGCCGAGCTGGACCGCAGGTACGCGGAGCTGGCCGCCCGCTACCCGGAGGGCGAGCAGGTGCCGGTGCCGACGGAGTGGGGCGGTTTCCGGGTCGTGCCGGAGATGCTGGAGTTCTGGCAGGGTCACGAGAACCGGCTCCACGACCGGCTGCGCTACGTCCGCGAGGACGGGGGCTGGCGCGTCGAGCGGCTCTGCCCCTGACCGGCACGGGCGCCCCGGAAACGCAGACGACCCGCGGGCTCGGAATCCTCTTCTGCAGTAAGAGGAGCCGGTCGGACGTACCGGCGAGCCCGCGGGTCGGGTGACTGCTAGGGATTGGGCCGGCGATCGAAGCCGGCACCGCACTGGGTGCGTGCGACGACGGGCGCTAGCCCGCAGTCACCTCACGCGTCCGGATTTCATACATTTCCGGGATCACCTCCTTTCAGTGTGCGGCCACTGTAGGCACGCCCCCGCGGCCGGTTCAACGGAATTAACGGGGGCACTCCGCAGCGTTCCCGGATCGCCACGGATCGCTTCCGCGAGGTCCGTGCGCACGGCCGACCGGGTGCGTCACGACCGGGGGCGGCGCAGGCGGCGCAGGCGGAGGCGGCCGGTCCGGGCGGTCCCAGGGATTTCCTCCGACGGAATCCCGGGAATGCGGTGTGGGCTGCGTCACGTTCCAGTTGAATGATCTGACGTGCCGCACACGCGAACACCTGCAGGGGGTGCCAGGTGAGTGCTTCCGGACGTGGTGAGACCACCGACGATCTTCTAGCCGCCTTGCTCGACGGCATGGACGCGGCGCTCTGCGCCTTCGACTCCGGAGGGGTGATCACCCACTGGAACCGCGAGGCGGAACGGATCCTGGGCTGGACCGCCGCCGAGGCGGTGGGCCGCCGCGGCTTCGCCGGCTGGGCGGTGCGGGAGGCCGACGCCCCCGACGTGGAGACCAGACTGATGTCCGCGCAGGACGCGCCGGGCCGCCAGGTGCACGAGTTCGCCCTGCTGACCAAGGACGGCGGACGGGTCCTCGTACGGACCCAGTCGGCCGGGGTGCCGGGCGCCGACGGCAAGCCGGCCGGGGTGTACTGCGCCTTCAGCGAGGTGCACGCGCAGATCGACCTGGAACGGTCCATCGCGCTCAGCGAGGCGCTCATGGACGACGCGTCCTGGGGGGTGGTGCTGATCGACGTGGACCTGCGCCCGGCCGTGGTGAACGCGCACGCCGCCCGGGCCTTCGGGACCGGCCGGACCGCGCTGTTGGGGCGGCCGCTGGGCGAGCTGCTCAACCAGGGCGCGGAGGAACTGGAAGGCGCGCTGCAGCACGTGCTGGCGGAGGGCGCGCCGCCCGCGCCGGTGGAGCTGTGGGTCTCCGTACGCGCCCCGGAGGGCGACCGGCGGCGCTGCTGGCGCTGCGGGTTCCTGCGGCTGGCCTCGCCGCTCGCGGAGGAGCCGGTGCCGCTCGGCGTGGGCTGGCTGTTCCAGGACATCACCGAGGCCCGGCAGGTCGAGCTGGACGCGGCGCAGCTGCGGTTCCGGTCCAATCAGTTGCACCGGTCGGGGCGGGCCGCGGCGGAGTGCGAGGACCCGGCGGAGGCGGCCGCGGTCCGGCTGGAGTTCGCGCTGGCCGGGTTCGCCGACCACGTGCTGGTGGACCTCGCGGTGGGGGAGCGGCTGGTACGGGCGGGCGAGGCGCCGTCCGGGACGCCCCTGCCGCTGCTGCCCGGACCCGGGGCGATCCCGCTGCGGTACGAGGAGGGCCACCCGGCGCTGCGGGCGCTGGACCGGATCGGCCCGGTGCGGGTGACCGCGCCGCGCGCCGATGGCGCGGCGCCGGCCTGGGCGGTGGCCCGGCACTGGCCGGAGGGCGTGGCGCACGCCCTGTGCACGGTGCTGCGGAGCCGGGGGCGCAGCCTGGGTGTGCTCACGTTCCTGCGCGGGCCGTCCCGTCCCGCCTTCGAACGCGCGGACGCCCTCTATGCCGAGGAGATCGCCTCCCGGGTGGCGGCCGACTTCGCCGCCGCGACCGCTACCGCGCCGTAGCCCCGGCAGAACCGGCACGGCGTACCGGGAGCGGGCGGCGCCGCGGGGTGCCGAAGGGCGCCGAGGGGTGCTGCGGGGCGCCGAGGGGTGCTGCGGGGTGGCAGAGGCACCGATGGAGGCGCCGACGGAGGCGCCGACGGAGGCGCCGACGGAGGCCGACGGGCGCCCGAGGCTTCAGTGCCGGAAGAAGATCCGGTCGCCGTACTGCGCCATGACCCGGCCGTTCCACTCGTGGCCGCCGTCGACGTTGCCCGAGCGCAGCATCGGCGGTTCCAGGCCGCGCGCGGCCAGCTCGCCGGCCGCGGTGGCCATCACCGCCTGCATGATCGCGCTCGTGACCACCGTGGACGCGGGCCCGAACGGCGCGTCGATGCCGTCCGCGGTCAGTTCGGCGTCCCCCACGGCGATCTTGCTGTCCAGCACGATGTCGCAGTGGTCCTTGAGGAAGGTGCCGGAGGCGTGCCGCGAGCTGGTCTCCGTGGCGTAGGCGACCGAGGTCACCCCGATCACCGTGAGCCCGAGGGCGCGGGCGCTCTGGGCCATCTCCACCGGCAGCGCGTTGCGCCCGGACAGCGAGATGATCACGAGTACGTCGCCCGCCGAGGCCGGGCTGTTGTCCAGTACCGCCCCCGCCAGGCCGTCCACGCGCTCCAGCGCGCTGCCCAGCGTCGCGGGCATGACGTCCACGCCGGCCGTGCCCGGCACGGCCAGGAAGTTCATCAGCGCCAGGCCCCCGGCCCGGTACACCACGTCCTGGGCGGGCAGCGAGGAGTGTCCGGCACCGAAGGCGAACAGCCGGTTGCCGGCCGCGACGGCGTCCGCGATCGCGGCTCCGGCGGCGGCGATGCCCGCGGACTCCTCGTCCCGGACGCGCTGGAGCAGCCCGATCGCGGCGTCGAGGAACTGACCGGCCAGCTTGCTCTCGCTCATGCGCCCAGAGCCCTTCCTGTCGGTGGGTGGCGTGGTGTCCGCCGCTCACCGTGCGGTCTGGACCAAGGGCGTGTCAATACGGGCGTCAATCGCGAAACCCGGGGCACCCGGCGGAGTCGGCGCGCACACTTGAGTGGATGCCCGGCGTCTTGCAGTTTGGCGGCACGGGACGGTTGTCGGCGCTCTCCGGCACAATTGGGGGCAGGGCCAGCGCACGCTATCCGAGGGGCACGAATGTCCGGACTGATCGACACCACGGAGATGTATCTCCGTACCATTCTTGAGCTCGAAGAGGAAGGTGTTGTCCCCATGCGCGCCCGGATCGCCGAGCGGCTCGACCAGAGCGGCCCGACGGTCAGCCAGACGGTGGCGCGGATGGAGCGCGACGGCCTGGTGGCCGTCGCGAGCGACCGGCACCTGGAGCTCACGGACGAGGGCCGCCGCCTGGCGACGCGCGTGATGCGCAAGCACCGGCTCGCCGAATGCCTGCTGGTCGACGTGATCGGCCTGGAGTGGGAGCAGGTGCACGCCGAGGCCTGCCGCTGGGAGCACGTGATGAGCGAGGCGGTGGAGCGGCGCGTGCTGGAGCTGCTGCGCCACCCGACGGAGTCGCCGTACGGCAACCCGATCCCGGGCCTCGAGGAGCTCGGCGAGAAGGCCGAGGCGGACCCGTTCCTCGACGAGGGCATGGTCAGCCTGGCGGAGCTGGACCCGGGCAGCGAGGGCAAGACCGTGGTGGTGCGCCGGATCGGCGAGCCCATCCAGACCGACGCCCAGCTGATGTACACGCTGCGGCGGGCGGGCGTGCAGCCCGGTTCGGTGGTGAGCGTGACGGAGTCGCCGGGCGGTGTGCTGGTCGGCAGCGGCGGCGAGGCCGCCGAGCTGGAGGCGGAGATCGCCTCGCACGTGTTCGTCGCCAAGCGCTGAGCCGTCCGGTCCTGCGCTGAACGGATGCCCTCGGACGGGGGCGGCCCCGGCGCCTCGCGGCGCCGGGGCCGGTCCTCCCCTGTGCTGACCCGGAGCCCCGAGCTCCCAGGGTCATCCCCTCGGACCGTCTTCCCCGAGCGGCCCGCCTCCCTGTAGAAGATCTCCCCTCGGCAGCGGCGGCCAATCCTTGAGCAAGGTCACTCGAAAGAGGGGTCTTGCGGGCGGGACGGGCATTTTCGAATACGGGTTCGATACGCTGGCGGCGGGCACGAAGGGGGTGCATCTGCGGTGGTACAGCGCTTCGATGTGACAGGAGCCGACGGCGTACGCCTGGCCGCCTGGGAGTTCCCGGAACCATCCGACGGCGTCGGCGGGCCACGCACGGAACGCGACACGGGCCAGGGCTCCGGACCGGGCTTCGGATCGGACCCGGGACAGGCCGCCGGCGCGCGGGGCGGCACCCACGACGCCGGGCCGAGCAAACCGGCCGCACTCTTACTCCACGGCCTGATGGGCCGCGCCCTGCACTGGGCCGGCACCGCCCGCTGGCTCTCCGCCCGGCACCGCGTGATCGCCCTCGACCAGCGCGGCCACGGCGACAGCGAGGCCCCCGTCCACGGGCCCTACACCCGCGAGGCCTTCGTCGCCGACGCCGAAGCAGTGATCGAAGGGCTCGGCCTCGCCCCCGTCACCCTCATCGGCCACTCGATGGGCGCCCTCACCGGCTGGCAGCTCGCCGCCCGCCGGCCCGACCTGGTCGGCGCCCTGGTCATCTGCGACATGCGCGCCTCCGCCCTCGGCGCCTCCTCCCAGCGCGACTGGGAGGAGTGGTTCCACCGCTGGCCGCTGCCCTTCCCCAGCCAGGACGCCGCCCGCCGCTGGTTCGGCGAGGACGACCCGCGCGTCGAGCGCCCCGACCCCGGCCGCGGAGCCTTCTTCGCCGAGGTCATGCACCAGACCGAGGACGGCTGGCGCCCGCGGTTCTCCCGCCACCAGATGCTGGTGGCCCGCGAGACCTGGGTGCACGACGCGCACTGGGAGGAACTCGCCCAGGTCAGCTGCCCCACCCTCGTCGTCCGCGGCCTCGACGGCGAACTCGGCCGGGCCGAGGCCCAGGAAATGGTCCGCGTCCTCCCCGCCGGCCAGTACGCCGAGATCCCCGACGCCGGCCACTACCTCCACTTCGACCAGCCGGCCGCCTGGCGGGCCGTCCTCGAACCCTTCCTGGCCGGCGTCCCGGCCGGCACCTGATCCACAAAGACTCCCAACACTGGGGAAAGCAACCGTGGTTGACCTAGGCTGCTGCGGTGGGTGGCATAGATGTGGGCAACGGTGTGGTCGGAGCGGTCCTCGGCGTGGTCTTCGCGACCCTGTTCCAACAGGGTTTACAGGACGCGTGGTTCAGGCTCCGGCGGAAGTCGGCCGGGAAGGTCCGCAGCATGACCTTCCGCGAGGAGCAGAGCCGGGCGTGGTCCACCTTCGCCCTCGGCCCGCTGCGGACCTCGGCCCTGATCATCGAGGGCGACGGCGACCGGGCCATCGCCCCCGAGGCCGTCCACATCCAGGTCCTCGGCGAGGAAGTCGAGCTCCCCGACGGAATGGCCGCCTGGCGGGACGAGATCGCGGCCGAACGCCACGACCCGCCGATCTGGAACGGCGCGCGCTACGCCGTGGAGTCCGTCGATGTGTCCCGTACCCCACTGGAAGAGAATCCGGAGGTCCACATCCGGCTCCGGCCCACGGACTACCACACCTTCCTCGCCGCCCAGCAGCTCGACCGGCGTCTCCCGGACGGCACCACCCCCCGGACCCGCTACCTCGACCCCGAGCAGCCCCTGACCGCCCCCGCCTTCCTCCACTGCAGCTTCGCCATCAACGTCGCCGTGGTCACCAGCGATCACCTGCTGGTCGTGAGCCGCCGCAGCGAGCGGGTCCGGATGGCGCCCGGAGTCTGGAACTCCTCCGTCAACGAGGGGCTCGCCCGGGGGATCGACTCGGCCGGCCGCAACGCTCCCGACCTGCACTCCGCCGCCCGTCGGGGCATGCGCGAGGAACTCTCGCTGGAGCCGCACGAATACGCGCTCGAACTCCTGGCCATCGCCCTGGACGTCGACCGGCGGCACTGGAGCGCCCATTTCTACGCCCGGCTGACCGAGCTCACCGGCGACCGGCTCCGGGACCGGATGAGCCGCGGGGTCGCCGACCGCTGGGAACACCAGACCATGGAGTACGTCCCGTTCCGCCCGGCCGACGTCACCCGGTACCTGCTCCGCCCGGACCGTGTCCACAACTGGGCCCCGCTGGCCCCGGCCCTCTTCCACCTCGCCCTGGTCCACGTCCACGGCCGCACCTCGGTGGAACGCGCCGAGGCCCAGGTCCTCCGACGGCTCTGACCCGGACCGCTCAGCCCTTGCTGACCGCGGCCAGGATCTCCGGCAGGTCCCGTGCCACCTTCGGCGCGGCCATGCGCAGACCGGCCCAGGCGAGCAGCGCCCCCCAGGCGATGCCCGCCGGGAGCACCAGCCACAGCAGTTCGTGGTGGTCGGACATGCGCAGGCCGACCACCAGGGCGATCAGCGGCGCGCACAGCAGCGCGGACCCGAATATGCCGCCGAAGATGCTCGACACGGCCAGACCCGCCTGGCCCGGGACCACGCTCTTGAACGCGCCCTCCTGCGGGATGGAGTACGGGGCGTACGCCGAGGACAGCGCGCCCGTGCCCAGCATCGTGCCGAGCAGGCCCAGGGCCAGTCCGAGCGCGTCCGGCAGGGTCGCCCAGTCGTCGAGCAGCCAGGCGGTCACCACGGTGATCAGCACCGTGTACGGGAGGGTGACCAGCAGCAGCGCCGCCGCCCGGGCCCGCAGTTCGGCGTAGGCCTCGCGCGGGGTGGAGATGGTCTGCGCCACCATCCAGAACGCCGAGGTGTCCTGCCCGAACTGGTTGTACATCAGGGCCCCGAGCATGCTCGCCCCGAAGCAGCAGAAGTACACCGAGCCCGTGCCCTGGAGGGCGTTGAAGACCGGCACGATCGCGCCGATGGCCAGACCGCTGATCCAGCCGGCCTTGGTCTTCGGATCCCGGAAGCCGTAACGGAGGGTCCGCTGCATGACCGCGCCGGACCGGCCGCCGGGCAGCAGCCGCCACAGGCCGCTGCCCGCCGCACGGTCCCGGGCGGGTGCCGCGGCCGCGATCGTCGACCCGTCCGGCGTGACCATCAGACGGGTCAGGCTCCGCTCCCAGGAGACGAGCAGCGCGAACAGCGCCAGCAGGGTCACCGCCAGCTGGGCCGCGGCCTTGCCGTACGCGCCCTCGCTCGCCGAGTCCACCATGCCGAGCGCGGTCGCCGGAGGCAGCCAGCCCACCACGGCCGCCGCCGGCCGCAGCGCCGTGAGCCCGCCGGGCTCGGTCAGCCGCTGGACGGCGAAGTTGATGAACTGTGCCCCGATGGCGATCAGCAGACCGCTCAGCACGGCCAGGTCGCGGCCCTTGCGGCTGCTCAGCAGCCGCACGTTGGCGGCGGCCACCGCCCGGGCCAGCCCCACACAGCCGAGCAGCAGCAGCGGGACGGCGAGTACCCCCGCCGCGACCCCGGCCGGGCCGTCCGCCACGGCGACGACCGAACCGACCGCCAGGCAGGCGGTGAACAGCGGACCGATGCCGACCAGCGAGGAGACCAGCAGCGCCCGCACCAGCGGCCGCGGCCGCAGCGGCAGCATCACGAGCCGGCTCGGGTCCATGGTCTCGTCCGCGCCGCCGAACAGCAGCGGCATGACCGCCCAGCCCAGCCCCATGATCCCGGCGAGGACGACGACGACCGTGGCGGCGTGCGCACTGCCCCGCAGCACGGACAGGACCAGCACCATCAGTGCGGCGACCACGAGCGCGGAGGTCAGCGAACCGATGAAGGCGGCCTTGCGCTTCGCGGAGCCCTTCAGGCCGTTCCGCAGCAGCGACAGCTTGAGCCGGACGAAGATCCGGGTCAGCGGGACGGCGGGCAGGCCCGCGCCGGCCGTGGCCGGGTGCGTGCTCATCGGGCCGCCGCCGTTCCGCCGCCCAGCCAGTCCAGGGAGTCCCCGGGGGCGTGCCCCTGCGCGCCCACCAGTTCCAGGAACGCTTGCTGCAGCGAGGGTGCCGCGCCGCGTACGTCGGCCAGCGGGCCGGCCGCACGGATCCGTCCGGCCGCCATCACGGCGACCCAGTCGCACAGCGACTCGACCAGTTCCATGACGTGGGAGGAGAACACGACCGTGGCCCCGGAGCGGGTGTAACGTTCCAGCACTCCGCGGATGGTCTGCGCGGACACCGGGTCCACACCCTCGAACGGCTCGTCCAGGAACAGCACTTCCGGGTTGTGCAGGAGCGCCGCCGCCAGGCCGATCTTCTTCCGCATGCCCGTCGAGTAGTCCACCACCAGTTTGTGCTGGGAACCCGCCAGGTCCAGCACCTCCAGCAGCTGGGTGGCCCGCTTGTCGGTCTCCTCGCCCGGCAGGCCCCGCAAGCGGCCCGTGTAGCCCAGGAGTTCCCGGCCCGACAGCCGCTCGAACAGCCGCAGCCCCTCCGGCAGCACGCCGATCCGCGCCTTCACCTCGGCCGGGTCCCGCCACACGTCGTGGCCGGCCACCTCGACCCGCCCCTCGTCCGGCCGCAGCAGGCCGGTCACCATCGACAGGGTGGTGGTCTTCCCCGCGCCGTTCGGGCCGACCAGGCCGATGAACTTCCCGGCGGGCAGCTCCAGATCCACCCCCGCGACTGCCGTCTGTTCCCCGAACCGCTTCCACAGTCCGGTGGTCCGTACCGCGGGGACGGCGGTCGTCGCCGCCGTCCCGTCCGTCGCAAACGCCTGGTCAGGCATGCGCCGCCCTGCCTCTCGTACTGTCCCCCGTGGTCACGTCTCACGATACGAGCGGGAAACGGGGCGAGCGCATGACGAATGTCATCGACCTGCGCGGACGGTCAGGCCTGCCGGGCCCGCGCCGCGGACGCCTCCCGCCCGCACGCGTACGCCAGCGGCGAGATCAGCTCCTCGATGTCCGGCAGCCAGCGGTTCGCCGGAGTGGGCCGCCGCGCCCACTGCACCGCACCGCGCCCGCCGTACCGGGTCGGCGGCGCGGCCACGAACTCTCCCTCGCCGCGCGTCAGCAGGTCGATCGCGGCCGGTGACCAGCCGAGCCGGCGCACCAGGTCCGGGACCTTCACCCCCGCGCCCGGCAGCACGAAGAACAGCATCCGGCGGTCCGGCGTCAGTGTCACCGGCCCCAGGGTGAGTTCCATCCGCTCCATCCGCGCCAGCGCCAGGAACCCGGCGGACTCCGGCACGTCGATCGCGTCGAAGGTCCGGCCGGTCGGCAGCAGGATGGACGCCTTGGGGTGCTTGGCCCACATCCGGCGGGCCTGCACGGCACTGCCGGTGGCCTGCGCCGCCCAGTCCTTCACGGCGGGGTGCGCACCGGGGGCCGGGCAGTCCGGCTCCCCGCAGGAGCACAGCTGTCCGCTGTCCCCGGCCTCCAGCCAGGTTCCGGGGAACACGTCCCAGTGCCGCTCTTCCGCGTACCGCACGGCATGGTCGAGCAGCGGCTCGCCCCGCTGCGTGGGGATGGCGGCGGCGTCGGACTCCGTGACTGTCATGGTCTCTTCCACGACCATCACAACTGTGGCTGTCACGGGGGGTTACGGTCCCGAAACGGCCGGGTGACGGAGCATCGATCCTGCATGCGGGGCGCACCGGTGCACGGGTGGGGGCGCGCGGGGGGCCGGGGAGCCGGGGCTGGGTAGCGACACAGCGCAGAGCGGAAGATTCCCCGGCATTCTCCGCAGACCGCCGGGAAGTGATCAATGGAACGATCACCCGCGGCCACAGGGGGTTTCTCATGGCAGCCAGGCCACTCGTCGCCCGTCAGCCGAACGAACGGCTCCAGGCGCTCATCCAGGAAGCCGGGTGCTCCAACGCCGGGCTAGCCCGGCGGGTCAACATGTGCGGCGCCGAACACGGCCTCGACCTCCGCTACGACAAGACCTCGGTGGCCCGCTGGCTGCGCGGCCAGCAGCCGCGCGGCCGGGCCCCGGGGATCATCGCCGAGGCACTGGGCCGAAAACTGGGCCGGACCGTCACCATCGACGAGATCGGCATGGCCAACGGCAAGAACCTCGCATCCGGGGTGGGCCTGCAGTTCTCCCCGACCGTGGTCGGCGCCATCGAGCAGGTCTGCGAGCTGTGGCGCAGCGACGTCGGCCGGCGGGACTTCCTGTCCGGTTCGACGGTCGCGGCCTCGGCCCTGGTCGAGCCCAGCCGGGACTGGCTGATCACCGGTGCCGACGTGGCGGTGGCGCGGTCGGGCGGGTCGCGCGTGGGCATGTCCGACGTGGAGGCGGTACGCGCGACCACCGCGGCCCTGGTCGACCTCGACCACCGGTTCGGCAGCGGCCACGTCCGCCCGGTCGTCGTCCACTACCTCAACAGCGTGGTGTCCGGCCTGATCGGCGGCTCGTACCGGGAGCCGGTCGGGCGGGCGCTGTTCGCGGCCGTGGCCCGGCTGACCGAACTCGCCGGCTACATGGCGGTGGACACCGGCCAGGCCGGCCTGGCACAGCGCTACTACATCCAGGCCCTGCGGCTGGCGCAGGCGGCCGGGGACCGGGCGTACGGCGGTTACGTGCTGGCCGCCTCCATGAGCCACCTCGCGGCCGAGCTGGGCAACCCGCGGGAGATCGCCCAGCTGGCGCGCGCGGCCCAGGAAGGCACCCGGGGCCAGGTCACCCCGCGTGCCGAGGCGATGTTCTACGCGGCCGAGGCGCGGGGACACGCCCTGCTCGGCGACGCGCGGGCGGCCGCGGTGCTGTCCTCGCGGGCGGTGAGCGCGCTGGAGCGGGCGGAACCGGAATCAGGGGACGATCCGGAGTGGATCCGGCATTTCGACGAGGCCTACCTGGCCGACGAACTGGCGCACTGCCACCGGGACCTCGGGCAGGCCGAAGCGGCCGCGCGGCGGGCGGAGGAGGCGTTGCGTGCGCTGCCCGCGACGAAGGCCCGCAGACGAGCCATCGGCCTGCTGCTGCTGGCCTCCTCGCAGGTCCAGCAGCGGGAGGTGGAGCAGTCCTGCGCGACGGCCACCCAGGCGGTGGAGCTCCTGTCCGGGCTCCGCTCGAACCGGGGCGCGGAGTACCTGGACGACTTCCGGACCCGCCTCGATCCGTTCCGGGACGAGGCCGCGGTTCGCGAGTTCAGCTCCCGGCTGGCCCCCGCCGCCTGAGGCGCGGCCGGCCCGCGCGGACCGGGGCGGAAACACCCCGCGGGGCCGCTCGGCGACCGGGTTCTCCCCGGCCGCGGGCGGCCCCCGAGGGCCGCGCGGTCCGCGCGCACCGGGTAGCGTGACCCGACGGTTCCGAAGGTTCGGGCAGTCGGAGGAGGATCCCGGTGACGCAAGGCACACAAGGCGGGTACCCGCACGAGGGTGCGCCGTGGGGCCCGCCGCCCGCCGCCGCCGATCCCCAGGCGTACGGCCATCCGCCCGCGCACGAGGCGGCCACCCAGTACATCGCGCCGGTCCCGGACGGGACGCCGGGGTACGGCCATCCGCCGGCCGCGCACGAGGCGGCCACGCAGTACATCGCGCCGGTCCCGGCCGAGGCGCCGGGGTACGGCTATCCGCCGGCCGCCCACGAGGCGGCCACCCAGTACATCGCGCCCGTCCAGGACGGCGCGCCCGGGTACGGCTATCCGCCGGCCGCCCACGAGGCCGCCACCCAGTACATCCCGCCCGTGCCGGCCGCGCCCGCCGGGCCCGGCGGTGCGGACGCGGCGGCCACGCAGTACATACCTCCGGTGCCCGCCGGCCCCGGGGGCGCGGACGAGGCGGCCACCCAGTACATACCTCCGGTCCCGGCCGGCCCCGCCGCGGCGGACGAGGCGGCGACGCAGTTCCTGCCGCCGGTCCCGGCCGGTCCGGACCCCGGGCACCACGAGGCGGCCACCGCGTTCCTGCCGCCGATCGAGGAGCCGGTGCTCCGGCAGCAGCCCCCGCAGGCCTACCCGCCGCCGCGGCCGGAGCCGAACCGGCAGCGGTTCCAGCCGCCGGGGCAGCTCCCCCAGCAGCACCAGCACCCTCAGCAGCACCAGCCGCCGTACCCGCAGCAGCAGTACGTCCACGAGGAGGCCGAGCCCCCGCGCCGCGTCTCCGGCGGGATCATCGCGGCCGGGGTCATCGGGCTGGCCGTCGCCGGTCTCGGTGTCGGCGCGCTGCTGAGCGAGCCCGGCAAGGCCCAGAACAACGACCCCGCAGCCGTGTCCTCCGTACCGTCGCCCACCGGCTCCGCCGCGAGCGCCGCGGAGGCCCCCGTCGACCCGGCCCGCTCCCAGGCGGTCCAGCTCGACAAGCTGCTCGCCGACAGCAACGACAGCCGGGCCTCCGTGATCAAGGCGGTGGACGACATCAAGGGCTGCCGGAACCTGGACCAGGCCGCCGTGGACCTGCGTGACGCCGCACGGCAGCGCGACGAGCTGGTGACCCGGCTCCAGGACCTCAAGATGGACGAGCTGCCGGACCATGCGCGGCTCTCGGCCTCGCTCACCAAGGCATGGAAGTCCTCCGCCGCGGCCGACCGTTCGTACGCGGACTGGGCCGAGGACGTCGCCGACGGCAAGGGCGACGACGGCAGGGGCGACAAGGACGACGACAAGAGGATGTGCAAGGACGGGAAGGCCCGTGGCACCGCGGACGCCGCCGCCGGCAACAAGTCGAGCGGCGAGGCCACGAAGGCCAAGGAGCAGGCCGCCGTCCTCTGGAACCGGATCGCCGCCAAGTACCAGCTGACCAAGCGCGACAAGACCCAGCTCTAGCCCGGCCGCGCCTGCCGGATCGTGCCGGGCCGGGTTCCGTCGCGGGTGGGTCAGCCGGTGGTCGGGGCCTGCTCCATGGTCTCCGTCATGTCCAGCGCCTGCTGGCCGGGCTGGGCCACCAGCCGGCCGGCCTGCACCACCTGGAAGGTGACCTGTCCGTTGACCAGCCTCGGGTAGCCGCGGACGGCCCGCATGTCCTGGAAGCGCCAGCGCAGGTCCGGGGTGAGGCCGCCGGTGCTCATCCCCTCGGAGTTGTTCAGGACCCGGGAGAGCCGGCTCGCGGTGACCTCCTCCTCCCCGATCCGCTTCACGGCCTCCGTGAAGACGGTGTACGCGATCCAGGTGGTCTGCGTCCCGACGTCCGCCGGGTCCACGTCGTCGTCGCCGAAGGCGTGCTGGTCGATGACCTTCCGCATCGGGTCCCACAGCGGGTCGGTGGCCACCGGGTACCAACCGGTGACGTACGCGCCCTCGAAGGGGCTGTCGGTGCCGCCGGTACGGTCGACCAGGCCCTGGCTGACGCTGCCCTGGACGGAGGAGATCTGAGGCCGGCGCTTCTTGTCGGTCTTCTCGTCGAGGCGGCGGAAGGAGTCGAAGAAGGTCTCGGTGCGCTCGCCGAGCGCCGCCGTGACGCAGCCCTTCTCCTTGCTCCCCTCGGCGTGCGCCAGCGCCTGGCGCGCCTGGGTCGCGTAGTCCGCGGAGTCCTCGGCGGCCCGGATGTCGACGGCCTCGTTCTGCTTCGACGGCTTCAGGCCGGCGTTCAGCAGGATCGGCAGGGAATCGGCCGCGAGGGTGTCCGGGCGGACCAGGGCGACCTGCCGGCAGGAGGACTGGGCCAGCTGGTGCCCGGCACCGGCGAGCAGGGCCGGCGTACCGCCGTTCACGGGGTAGGACAGGACGCTCTGGAACTCCTCCTGGGAGACCCCGAAACCCCCGATGAAGGGGATGCCGGCGTTCTCCAGCGGGGTCATGAAGGCGCGGCCGTGCTGGCTGTACGAGCCGACCACCGCGACCGCCTTCTCGGACACGGCCTGGCGGGCGCAGTCGGCCGCGCCGGTCGCCGTGTTGTGCTCGTTGCAGGTGATCACACGCAGCTTGCGGCCGTTGATGCCGCCCTTGGCGTTGACCCATCGCTCGTAGGCCCGGGCCATGGCGGGCATGCCGGCCATGTTCGTGGCCTTGGATTCCTCGGGGGCCCAGGTCATCACGGTGAGGGTCCCGCCGGAGTCCTCGCCTCCGCCGGGCAGTACGCCGCATCCGGCGACCAGACACGCACCCAGTACCGCGGAGAGAAGGGGCCGGGCAGGCTGGGTGCGTCGCTTGGTGGTCATGACCACGCAGAATTGCGGGCCCGGGTAACCGTGGCGTGAGGGGTTCACAACATCGGGTGACGCGAGGGTGAATTACAGGGGAGTAATACGGAACGGGAAGATCCGGTTTGCTCCCGGGGGTCGTCAAGATCGCGCCGGAGGGGAACGTACGATCGAAAGCGTGACATTCGTCGAAGGTTCGAAGAACTCTTCCCGCCGTGGCCGCCGCTCCTCCACCATGGGCGGCATGCCGCTGAACGACATGCCGTGGTGGCGCTGGCGCAGCAACGTGCGCTCGGCGCTGCACATGCTTTCCGACCCGGTCTTCCAGGAAGACACCTGGCTGGCCGGCGCCGAGGGCTACGGAGACGTCACCGACGCCGTGTACCGGCTGGTCGAGGACACCTGGCTCGACAACTGGTCCGCCGAGAAGTACGTCGGGACGATCTTCCGGGACTCCCAGGAGGCCGCCCTCGTCGACGTCGCCGTCCTGCGGGTGCTGCGCATCCTGCACCAGGTCGGTCCGGACGCCCCGGTCACCGCGTACCTGGAGCACCACGGCTGGCCCGAGGCGGTGCGGGCGGCCCGCGAGGCGCACGTACGGCTGGCCTCCTCCGACGGCGAGGACCCGGACGTCCGGCCGCGCTCGCTGGAGGTGCTGCGGATCCTGACGCGTTCGGCCTGAACCGTGTGAAAGGCTGTGCTGCCATGAGCGACGACCCGCACCAGCAGCCCCAGCAGTACGTACTGACCCTCTCCTGCCCGGACAAGCAGGGCATCGTGCACGCCGTGTCCAGCTACCTGTTCATGACCGGCTGCAACATCGAGGACAGCCAGCAGTTCGGAGACCGCGACACCGGTCTGTTCTTCATGCGGGTCCACTTCACCGCCGAGCCCCCGCTGACGGTGGAGAAGCTGCGCGCGAGCTTCGCGGCGATCGGCGACACCTTCCAGATGGACTGGCAGATCCACCGCTCCGACGAGCGGATGCGGATCGTGCTGATGGTCTCCAAGTTCGGCCACTGCCTGAACGACCTGCTGTTCCGGTCCCGGATCGGGGCCCTGCCGGTGGAGATCGCGGCGGTGGTGTCCAACCACACCGACTTCGCCGAGCTGGTCGGCTCCTACGACATCCCCTTCCACCACATCCCGGTGACCAGGGACACCAAGGCGGAGGCCGAGGCGCAGCTGCTGGAGCTGGTGCGCGCCGAGAACGTGGAGCTGGTCGTGCTGGCCCGCTACATGCAGGTGCTGTCGGACGCGCTGTGCAAGGAGCTGAGCGGCCGGATCATCAACATCCACCACTCCTTCCTCCCCAGCTTCAAGGGCGCCAAGCCGTACCACCAGGCGCACGCCCGCGGCGTGAAGCTGATCGGTGCCACGGCGCACTACGTCACGGCCGACCTCGACGAGGGGCCGATCATCGAGCAGGAGGTCGAGCGGGTCGGCCACGAGGTCACCCCCGACCAGCTGGTGGCCATCGGCCGCGACGTGGAGTGCCAGGCGCTGGCCCGCGCGGTGAAGTGGCACAGCGAGCACCGCGTCCTGCTCAACGGCTCCCGCACGGTGGTCTTCGCCTAGACACGGAGTGCGGCCCGGCAGCCGGAGTCGACACCGTCGAGGGTGTCGTCTCCGGTTGCCGGGCCGCGCCCGTCGGCTGTCAGACGTGCGTCTGCCGGGCGGTCCGCCGCCGCCAACCGCCGTGTATCGCGAGACACACGAGGACGGCGACGGCCAGTGCCGCCACGACGCGCGTGGCATCCCACGTGGTCGTGGTCAGCGCTTCCTGCAGGGGGGCTTCGCTCCGAAGCCGCATGGACGTCTCGACCAAGGCCACGAGCGGGACCGAGAGCCGGCAGAGCAGGCCGTACGGCCGCGTGCTGCGGGACATGTTTCCGGCCACTCCCAGGAGCGGCCCCGTCAGGGCTGCGAAGAGACACCACATCGCGGTTTTCGAGAGAAAACCGCCCCAGGCGAAATAGGTCGTCTGCCCTGAGGTGTCACTGAGGTCGGCCTGCAGGAATTCTCCTTGGCCGGCCTTCGTCACGTAGTAGGCCAGCACCGCGACGACGAGTGCCGCGGCCCCCATTCCGGCGGATCGCCGTTTCGACGTGCCGGGTATTCCGGCACAAAAGGCCAGAGCGGCGTAACTCCATCCGGCGCTCAGGACCAGGTGCGCCACGTGCCCGAATTGACCGCCGGTCGAGACGAGCAGGGGACCGCATATTCCGACTGCCGCGCCGGCCGCCACCGCGGAGGCGTAGGCGACGAGCGAAGAACGCATGGGAGTAGATCCTTCGGGGGGTGGATTTTAGTAGACGCCCCAGTAGGTGTAGCAGGTGTAGGCACCGCCGGAGACCGCGGCGGCCTTGGCCCAGATGTCCTTCTCCCGGGTGTCCTTGTCGGTCTGGGAAGCGATCGCGACGCTGGCCGAGTGCTTCTTGGTGGGGTGAATGTAGTTGGAGTAGCACTGCTTGCCGGATATGACGGCCGAGGTGCCGTAGCTCCAGGTTCCCCCGCCGACGCGCTTGCTCGCGTACGTGGCCTTCGTCGGCTTGGACGAGTTGAGCGGAACCGCGGCCACGAACGCACAATTGTCAATTCAACTACCCATGCCGCCAAGCGGATTTACTCGGGCATTCCCGTATGTACCCGCCGCTCGTGGCGGGAGCCCGGCGGGGAGTGCCCCCCGCCGGACGGCTACAACCGGCTGAGCGAGGCCGCGGCGAAGAGGACGTCACGGATCGCCTCGCGATCGCCGTGCTGGCCGGCGGCCGCTTCCTCCGGGGTGACCCGGCCCGCCGCGAGCTGGCAGAACTCCACCCCGTCCAGCGCGATCTGCGCCACCGTGTGTTCCGCGGAGGTCGCCGCCGCCGGCGAGTCCAGCGCGATGTCCCAGGAGCCGCCGCCCGCGCCCTCGATCTCCAGGTGCAGGGTCCGGCCCGGCGATCCCGCCGAGACCAGGCTGCGCGGCGGCGAGGCCAGGCCCGAGCGCCGCCGCTCGGCCAGCGCGGCCGGCAGCTGCCGCGCCGCCAGGTCGATCATCCGGTGCAGGTGCGCTCCGGACGGCGGCTCGTAGGGGTAGTCCACCGCCTCCGCGATGTCCCACGCGTGCACCCAGCACTCGAAGGCCCGTTCCAGGAAGGCGTCCCCCAGCGGCAACCGGAAATCGCCGTAGTCCACGGAGAGCTCGGCGACCCCGCGCCCCGCGAAGGACACCGTGCGGACCAGCGTGTGCCCCTGCTCCCGCCAGGGCTCGCGGACCTGCCGGGTGGTCGGGTACGGGGAGGACTCCCAGAACTGCTCGGTCCGGGCGGCCGGCGCGGTCGGCGCGTCCGCGCCCAGCGGGTCGTCCAGTCCGAGGGCGGTCGCGACCAGCCCGTCCACGGACATCAGATGGCCGATCACCCCCGCCACCGTGGTCCGGCGGGTCTGCCGCCGTTCCTCCTCGAACCACTTCAGCCGCACCGGGGTGTGCCACTCGGAGTCACCGAAGTCCCGCAACAGCGCGTCCAGCCGCGCGGCCTCGGTGTCGTACGGGCTCGCCCACGCCGGCACCGGGATCCGGGCCGGCCGCTTCCCCAGACAGCCCTCCAGCACCCGGGACCGCAGCAGCGGGTTCAGGTCCAGGCTCTCCTCGGGGTGCAGCAGCCCCACCGCGTCCCGCAGCCGCAGCGCCTCCTCGGCGCACGGCGCGCACTCCGTGAGGTGGTCCTCGACTGCCTGGGTCTCCTCCGCCGAGCACGCCGCCAGCGCCCACGCGCCCAGCAGGGACTTGAGCACCTCGTGCGTGGGCGCCGGGGCCGCCAGCTCCGGCGCCGCCTCCGGCGGCAGGTCGTCGGCGGCGCCCCGCGGACCCGGTATCCGGGCGGGACCGGGGAGGTCGCGGTCGTCGTCGCGGAACTCGGCGGGGCCGTTCATCGTGAGCTTCCGTATCCGGGCGGGCCGTAACCGGGCGGGGCGGAGCCCTCCCGCGGCAGGACGTTGGCGGTCGACAGCAGCTGCAGGCCCAGGCGCAGCCGACGCCGGGCCTCGTCCTCGCTGATCTGCAGGTCGGCGGCGGCCTGCCGGTAGTCACGGCGTTTGAAGTACGCCAGTTCCAGAGCGGCCCGCAGCGGTGCGGGCATGGAGGTGACGATGTAGTCCGCGCGGGCTGCCGCGTTGGCGCTGCGCACCTTCTGCTCCAGCTCCTCGCGGGAGCCCCGGCCGTGTTCGGCCTGGCGCAGCCGGGCCACCGCCTGCCCCTGGGTGATCCGGGCGACCCAGGACCGCATGGAGCCCTGCTTCGGGTCGTACGCGTCCGGGTTCTCCCAGATGTACCCGAACACCTCGCGGGTGACCCGGTCCGCGGCCTGCTCGTCGCCCAGCACCCGGTGCGCCAGGCTGTGCACGAGCGACGCGAACCGGTCGTACAGCTCCCCGAGCGCCGCGGCCTCGCCGCGGGCGAGGCGTTGCTGCATCTTGCGGTCCCAACGGGGTGGTGCGTCCTTCGGCATTGAAGCCCCCAGCCCTTGTCGACCTTTCCGAATGTAGTGTCACCCGGCCGTCGTGTGCCCGTTTTGCGGGAACCTCCCCCCGGAAGAGCGGGTTCTGCTACCGACGGGTCAACCCTCGTACGGGCTCCGGCGGGCACGCGCCCCGTCGCGCTCCTCGTGCGCGGGTTCGATGCGGCCACCTGCTTGCCCGCTTCGCTTAACGTGCAGGCCACCGAGGCCGTACGCTCCTGCCTTGTCTTGAACTGCACACCACCGCACATGTGAAGGCGGATCCCGTATATGGACAGCGCAGAGTACGAGCGCAAGATCGCCGCCCGATTCGCCCTCTTCGACCAGGACGGCAACGGCTATATCGACCGCGAGGACTTCAGCAAGGCCGCGCGCGCGGTGATGGCCGAATTCGGCATCACCGCCCGCTCCGACAAGGGGCAGGCGGTCTTCAGCGGGGCCGAGGCGTTCTGGCAGGGCATGGCCGGCATCGCCGACGTGGACGGCGACCAGCGGGTCACCCGCGAGGAGTTCGTCACCGGGGCGGCCAAGCGGCTGCAGGACAGCCCCGAGCGGTTCGCCCGGATCGCGGAGGACTTCCTGCACGCGGTGATCGCGGTCGCCGACGAGGACGGCGGCGGCGTGACCCCGCCGGCCGCGGCCCGGGTGCTGCGGGTGCTGGGCATCGAAGGGGACCTGGCCGTGACGGTGGCCGCCGCGCTGGACGACGACGGGGACGGCCGGATCTCGGAGGCCGGGATCCTGACCGCCTTCGCCGCCTACTGCGGGGTCGACCCGGACGCGTGACCGCCCACGCCGTCGTCCCCGGCCCCGCTCAGCGCGCCGCGGCCGGGGACGACGGCGGGCTGGACGGCGGGTTGGACTGCGGGCTGGACGGCGGGTTGGACGGCGGGTTGGAGGGCCCGGCGGGATGGGCCTCGGCCGGCAGCTCCCACGCGTGCTCCGGGGTGATGACCTTCGTGACCGCCGCGGCGATCTGCGAGCTCAGGTTGCCGCCCTCGTCGGTGTCGGCGTTGACCAGCACGACGAGCGTGGCCCCGGCCGAGGGCAGCCGTACGGCGACGGCCTCGTAGCCGGGCAGTTCGCCGTTGTGCCCGATCCACCCGTCGATCTCGGCGATGCCCAGCCCGTAGCGGATGCCGGGGTGACCGGTCGGTCCCATGCGCAGCCGCTGGGCCTGGGTGCCCGTCTCCAGGAGCGGCTCGCCGCCGGGAAGCCTTCCGGAGACCAGGACGGGCACCCAGCGGTGCAGGTCCTCCAGGTCGGAGACGACCGCTCCGGCGGCCCACGCCCAGGAGGGGTTCCAGTTGGAGGCGTCGGCGGTCTTCCCGTCCGGCGTGAAGTTCGTGTACCCGTGGGCGTAGGGCGAGGGCATCGCGCCGGTGTCCGGGAGCGAGGTGTCGTTCAGCCCGGCCGGTCCGAAGACGTGTTCTTCCAGGTACGCGTCGAGGGGCTGCCCGGTCACCTTCTCGATCAGCATGCCCAGCAGGACCGTGTTGGTGTTGCTGTACTCCCATTTCGTCCCGGGCGGGAAATCGGGCGGATGCGCGAAGGCGGTGTCCACCAGCTGCCGCGGCGTCCAGGAGTGCTGCGGATCGTCTTTCATGGTGGTCAGCAAGCCTTCGTCCTCGGTGTAGTTGTAGAGGCCGCTGCGCATGTCCGCGAGCTGCCGGACGGTGATCCGGTCGCCGCCGGGCACCCCGTCCACGTACCGGGAGATCGGGTCGTCCAGGCCGACCTTGCCCTCGTCGACGAGCCGGAGCAGTGCGGTGATGGTGAAGGTCTTGGTGACACTTCCGATCCGGCTGTACAGGTCGGCCTTCATCGGAAGGCCCAGGGTCTTGTCGGAGGTGCCGAAGGAGCGCACGTAGTCGCCGCGGCCGTCGATCCACACCCCGACGTTGGCGCCGGGGATGTCGGCCTCCTCCATCACGTCCTCGATGGCCCGGTCGAGCCGTTCGACGGTGACGGGGTCGAGGTCCGCGCGCAGCGCCGCTGCCGGGGCGGGGGCCTGCGCGGTGCCGAGCACGCCCAGCACCAGTGCGGCGGCGGCACAGGCCGTACGGCTTCGGAGTCCTGGCATGGGGAGATCACCTCAAGGTGCCGGTCCCCGAGAGCGACGGGCATGCCCCTCCCATCCTAGGAAGGGCTCCCGGCGACGGCGACCGGGCGCGGCTCGCTGCCAAGCGCAGCCTGCTGCTCGGTCCCGGGCGCCGGGTGGACCGACTGCCGGCGGACGCTGCGGGCGCTCAGTCCGCGTAGCGTTCGCGCAGCTTGTACTTCAGGACCTTGCGCAGCGTGTCGTTGCGGGGGAGGGCCTCGACCAGCTCCAGCTGTTCGGGCAGCTTGTGGGTGGCGAGGCCCTCGGCGCGCAGGTGCGCGGTGACGGCGGACAGGGTCAGCGGTTCGGCGCCGGCCGGCTGTTCGACCACGGCGCAGACCCGTTCGCCGCGGTCGGGGTCCGGCAGCCCGATGACGGCCGCGTCGGAGACGCCGGGCAGGCCGTGCAGCAGGTCCTCGATCTCCTTGGCGGAGATGTTCTCGCCCTTGCGGATGATGACGTCCTTGCTGCGGCCGGTGAGGACCAGGTGGCCGTCCTCGGTGAGCCGGCCGAGGTCGCCGGTGATCAGGTAGCCGTCGGCGTCGAACACGGCGGCGGACTGGGCGGGGTCGAGGTAGCCGCGGCAGACGGCCTCGCCGCGCAGCCGGACCTCGCCGTCCGTTCCGGCCGGGAGGGGTTTGCCGTCCGGGTCGGTGATGCGGACGGACATGCCGGCGGGGGGCCGGCCCTCGGTGTTCGCCAGGTTCTCGTCGGTGTCGTCCGGGGAGCCCATGGTGATCATCGGGACCTCGGTCATGCCGTAGCCGTGGGTGAGCCGGCAGCCCAGCTCGCGCGTGACGGCGTGGTAGAGCTCGGGGGGCTTGGGCGCCCCGCCGCCCGCCAGCAGCCGCAGGCTGGGGATCAGCTTGCCGCCGGGCGGCAGCTTGCGCTGCTCGGCCAGGAACATGGAGTAGAAGGCCGTGGAGCCGCCCGCCACCGTGACCCCGTGCCGCCGGTAGCCGTCCAGGGCGTCGGGGAGCGCGAACTTCTCGAAGAGGACCGCCGGGAAGCCGTAGAGGAGCAGCATCACCAGGTAGTCGGGGCCGCCTATGTGGGCGTAGGGGAAGGCGATGGAGCCGACGTCGGACCCGCTCAGGTGGAGCGCGTGAGCCAGGCAGGAGCCGCCGGCGATGAGCGAGCGGTCGGTGTGCAGCACGCCCTTGGGGTCCGAGGTGGTGCCGGAGGTCCAGTAGATCCACCGGACGTCCGTGCCGGACTCGGGGGGCGCGGGCAGGACCGCGGGGTCGCCCTCGGGCAGGTCCTCGTAGGCCTCGAAGACGCCGCGGGCGCCGAGCCGCAGGGCCATGGCGGTGTGGTCGAAGCCGCGCCAGGTGCCGGGTACGGCGAAGAAGGCGGCCCCGGCCGCCGTGAGGGCGAAGCCGACCTCGCGGTCCCGGTAGAAGGGGATGACGGGGGACTGGACGGCGCCGAGCCGGGCCAGGGCGACGGACAGCAGCACCGTCTCGATCCGGGTGGGCAGCTGCCAGGCGACGACCGTGCCGGGGCGCACGCCGAGGCCGTACAGGCCGGCGGCGACGCGCTCGGCGCGGTCGCGCAGCCCGCCGAAGGTGAGGGTCCGGCCGGTCTCCGCCTCGATCAGCACCGGCGCGTCCGGCGTGAGCGCGGCCCGGCGGGCGATCAGTTCCCAGAAGGTGGCCGACCGGTCCAGTTCGCGTGCGGTGTCCGTCATGCCCGGCCTCCCGTGGCGTCGCGACCTGACGTTGTGTCAGATCGACGCAGAGCGTAGGCCGGGAGCGCTTTACGGTCCAGGGTGCGCGGGGCTAGCTTGTTTCTGACGGGTCATCAGAAAAGGCTCTCGAAGCCGGCGAGGGGACTTCATGGAACTGCCTCGGATCATCAGCGTCGACGACCACGTGATCGAACCCGCCCATCTCTTCGACCGCTGGCTGCCCGCCAAATACCGGGACCGCGGCCCCAAGGCCGTCACCGCGGGCATCGGCGAGCTCGCGTACGTCGGCGGCAAGTACCAGATCACCATGGACCCCGACGGCCCGCCCACCGACTGGTGGATCTACGAGGACCTCAAGTTCCCGTACAAGCGCAACATCGCCGCCGTCGGCTTCGACCGGGACGAGATGACCCTGGAGGGCATCACCCGGGAGGAGATGCGGCGCGGCTGCTGGGACCCGGCGGCCCGGCTCGCCGACATGGACCTCAACCACGTCGAGGCCTCGCTGTGCTTCCCGACCTTCCCGCGGTTCTGCGGCCAGACCTTCGCCGAGGCCCACGACAAGGAGGTCGCGCTCGCCTGCGTCCGCGCCTACAACGACTGGATGGTCGAGGAGTGGTGCGGGGACAGCGGCGGCCGGCTGATCCCGCTGTGCATCATCCCGCTCTGGGACATCGACCTGGCCGTCGCCGAGATCCGCCGCAACGCCGCCCGCGGGGTCAAGGCCGTCACCTTCTCCGAGATCCCCACCTACCTGGGCCTGCCGTCCATCCACTCCGGCTACTGGGACCCCTTCTTCGCCGTCTGCCAGGAGACCGGCACCGTCGTGAACATGCACATCGGGTCCTCCTCCCAGATGCCCGCCGCCTCCCCCGACGCCCCGCCCGCCGTCCAGGCCAGCCTGAGCTTCAACAACGCGATGGCCTCGATGATGGACTTCCTCTTCAGTGGGGTGCTCGTCCGCTTCCCCCGGCTCAAGCTCGCCTACAGCGAGGGCCAGATGGGCTGGATCCCGTACGCCCTGGAGCGCGCCGACGACGTGTGGCAGGAGCACCGCGCCTGGGGCGGGGTGCGCGGACTGATCCCCGAGCCCCCCTCGACGTACTACTACCGGCAGATCTTCTGCTGCTTCTTCCGTGACAAGCACGGCATCGCCTCCCTCGACGTCGTCGGCCGCGACAACGCCACCTTCGAGACCGACTACCCGCACGTGGACTCGACCTTCCCGCACACCAAGGAGGTCGCCCTCGACCACGTCGAGGGCCTGGACGAGGAGACCGTCCACAAGCTGATGCGGGGCAACGCGATCCGGATGCTCGGACTGGACCTGGTCTGAGCGGCCATGGACCTCACCTACACCGAGGCGGAAGAGGAGTTCCGGGCCCGGCTGCGCAAGTGGCTGGCCGAGGTGCTGCCCGGGCTCCCGGCCGCACCCCCGCCCGGCGACTGGCCGGGCCGGCGGGCGTACGACGCGGGCTGGCAGCGCATGCTGCACGACGCCGGGTACGCCGACGTGCACTGGGACGCGTCCCCGACCCGGCGGCTGATCTTCCTGGAGGAGACCGAACGGGCCGGCGCCCCCTACGTCGGCGCCAACTTCGTCGGGCTGCTGCACGCCGGGCCCACCATCGCCGCCGAGGGCACCCGGGCCCAGCGCGAGCGCTGGCTGCCCCCGGTCCTGCGCGGGGACGAGATCTGGTGCCAGGGCTTCTCCGAGCCGGACGCCGGCTCGGACCTGGCCTCCCTGCGCACCCGGGCGGTCCGCGACGGCGACCACTACGTGGTCACCGGATCGAAGATCTGGACCTCGCACGCGGAGGTCGCCGACTGGTGCGAGCTGCTGGTGCGCACCACCCCCGTCAGCGCCGCCACGCCCAAGCACCGGGGGATCACCTGGCTGGCGATGCCGATGGACGCGCCCGGGGTCACCGTCCGGCCGCTGCGGACGCTGGCCGGGTCCACCGAGTTCGCCGAGATGTTCCTCGACGAGGTCCGGGTGCCGGTGGCCAACCGGGTCGGCGAGGAGGACGACGGCTGGCGGGTCACCATGGTCACCCTCTCCTTCGAGCGGGGGACGGCCTTCGTCGGGGAGGTCGTGGCCTGCCGGCGCACCCTGGGCCGGCTGGCCCGCGAGGCGCGCCGCAACGGCCGCTGGGACGACCCGGTGCTGCGGCGGCGGCTGGGCCGGCTGCACGCCGAGTTCGGCGCGCTGTGGCGGCTCACCCAGTGGAACGTCAGCGAGGCCGAGAAGTCGGGCGGGGTGCCGGGGGTGGGCGGCTCGGTGTTCAAACTGCGCTACTCGCACGCCCGGCAGGAGCTGTACGACACGGCGGCCGAGGTGCTCGGGGCCGGGTCCCTGTCCCTCGACGGGGAATGGACCCTGGACCGGCTCTCCTCCCTCTCGTACACGATCGCGGCGGGCACCTCGCAGATCCAGCAGAACATCGTGGCCGAGCGGATCCTCGGCCTTCCGAAGGGCCGGTGAGGATTGTGGAGGTGTGGCCGTGGACTTCCGGCTGACCGAGGACCAGCGCGACCTGCGGGCGGGCGTACGGGAGCTCCTCGCGGGCCGCTACGGGAGGGAAGCCCTGCGGGCCTCGCTCGACACCGGGACGGCGGTGGACCGCGGGCTGTGGCGGGAGCTGGGCGGGGCGGGGTTCTTTGCCCTGCGGCTGCCGGAGGCGGAGGGCGGGGTCGGGCTCGGGCTGCCGGAGGCGGTGCTCGTCTTCGAGGAGGCCGGGCGCGCCCTGGTGCCCGGTCCGCTGGTCGCCACGCACCTGGCGGCCGGTACGGTGCCGGGCGCGGCGGAGGGCCTGGCGGTGGTCACGGCGTACGACCTGGCGGACGGGCTGGTGACCCACCTCGCCGAGGCGGACGCGGTGCTGGGGGCCGCCCTTCCCGACGGGGCGCGGCCGGCCGGCACCCCGACCGCCTCGGTGGACCCGCTCACCCCGCTGCACCGGGTGGCCGGGGCCGGCGTGGCCGGGGCGTACCGGGCGGAGGGCGCGCTGCTGACCGCGGCGCTCCAGTCGGGCAGTGCGCTGCGGACGGTGGAGCTGGCGGTGGCGTACGCCGGGGAGCGTGAGCAGTTCGGGCAGCCGATCGGCGCCTTCCAGGCGGTCAAGCACCTGTGCGCGCAGATGCTGGTGCGGGCCGAGCTGGCCCGTACGGCGGTCTACGCGGCGGCGGTGACGGGCGCGCCGGCGGAGACCGCGGCGGCGAAGCTGCTGGCGGACGAGGCGGCCGTGCGCAACGCCCGGGACTGCCTGCAGGTGCACGGCGGGATGGGGTTCACCTGGGAGGCGGACGTGCACCTGCACCTCAAGCGGGCGTGGTTGCGGGCCGAGCAGTGGTGCACGGCGGCGGAGGGGGAGGAGCTGCTGGCGGCGGACCTGCTGGCCGCCGTGTGACGGCAGAGGACGGCAAAGGTCGGCAGGTAGGACGGCAAAGGCCGGCAGGGTACGGCAAAGGATGGCAGGGGACGGCAGAGGACGGCAGAAGACGCGTAACGCGAGTCACGGGTGGGACGGGCGGGGACGCGTGTCTGATTACGGAGAGTTGATATCGGTTTGTGTCCTTCGCCGGGCTCATTACGGACCGCAGTCGGTGGCCGCTCCGGTACGCTCCCGTCAATGCGAGCGGCCCGGCGGCGTGAGCGTCGCACAGTATGCACCACGCCTACTCCTTCGCGCTGGAATATGCCCGAAGCGCTTGTTGTGGTGACTGTATGTCAACCATGCTGCTCTGCAAGG
Source organism: Streptomyces sp. NPDC043853 (assembly GCF_056436025.1). Taxonomy (NCBI): domain Bacteria; kingdom Bacillati; phylum Actinomycetota; class Actinomycetes; order Kitasatosporales; family Streptomycetaceae; genus Streptomyces; species Streptomyces sp. NPDC043853. The sequence continues at coordinate 403,151 of NZ_JBWKDJ010000004.1, read as the reverse complement.
GGGTCACGGTCGGTGATCCCATCGTCCTTTCGCGAGGCGAAGTGTCCGCCGGTTCGGATGGTGTGAGCGGTGCAGGTGCTTCAGGTTCAGCTGGAGGTAGGCCCGGATCCCGCGGAGGTCGGCCGGGCGCGCAGATGGGCGCGCTCCCGGCTGGCCGGGTCCGGCATAGGGGACGACGAGCCGCTCGCCGAAACGCTGATCCTGCTGATCTCCGAGCTGGTCACCAACGCCGTGGTGCACACGGGCTGCCCCGCGGTGCTGCGCATGCTGTTCGGGGGCCCGGGCGTCCGGGTGGAGGTGGCCGACGCCAGCGACCGGCCGCCGGCGCCGCGGCGCGCGGCGGGGGACGATACCGGAGGGCGCGGGCTGGAGCTGGTGGACGGCCTGGCGGACCGCTGGGGCTGGCAGCGCGAGGGTGCCGGCAAACGCATCTGGTGCGAGATCGACCGTTCGGACAAGGGGAGCGCGGACGCTGCAGGGGAAGATTTTGCCGTGTCGCGGGAACCGCGCGTGTACCTCTAACGAGGTGTTGACGGTTCGTCATGTGTTGATCACCCTGGAGTGGAGCGGTTCGTCGCGAGGGGACGCCAAGGGATCACCTTGACGAGTGCGGGTCGCGGGGTGGCGGCTTGCCGTGCGGCGCTCGGGGCGTGCACGACCGTACGCCGCCACCCGCAGTACCTCCGGGACCCTCCCGGGGTGTCCGGGACCGGGGACCCGTGCAGGGCGACCGTACTGGTGCAATCCTGGACACATGATCGCTCAAGGGATGTCCCGTGCGGAGATCGTCGTCGCCGTCGACGGCTCCCAGCACAGCCTGAAGGCCCTGGACTGGGCGGTCGACGCCGCCCGGGCCGGAGGCCGGCAGCTCGTCGTCGTCCACGTGCTCTCCGACGAGACGCAGCTGTGGCGCGCCCGGCGGGACGCGGTGCTCGGCGCGCCGGAGCAGGAGCCGCCCGACCCGGTCACCGAATACGCGCGCAGCCACCTCTACGGACAGGAGGCGCTGCCGGAGATCCGGTACGAGTCGAAGTGGGGCGAGCTGGAGGGGGTCCTCCAGGAACGCGGGGCGCGGGGCTCGCTGCTGGTGCTGGGGTCACGCGGCCGGGGCGGCTTCACGAGCCTGCTGCTCGGCTCCACCAGCCGCGTGGTGGCGACCAAGGCGACCGTGCCGGTGGTGGTCGTCCGGCACACCGCCGAAGCCGCGGCGCCGGACGCGCCGGTCCTGCTCGGGCTCAACCCCACCGAAACCGCCGACGAGGTCGTCGCGTTCGCCTTCTCCTGCGCCGAGGAGCAGGGCCGCCCGCTGGTGGCGCTGACCGCCTTCCCCAGCCCGGTGGCGCCGCTGCCCCTGTTCGGCGCGCCGATGGCGGGCCTGCCGGAGGAGGACAGCGCCCCGCTCACCCGTGAGATCGAACGAGCCCAGCACGAGCGCCTGGCGCCGTACGTCGGGAGCTTCTCCGCGGTGCGGGTGCGGAGCGAGATCGGCGCGGGCGACGCGGCCGGACAGCTGGTCGCCCGCTCGGAGAGCACCGCCCTGCTGGTGGTCGGACGGCACCGCCGCCGGCTGCAGGCGGACTCGCTGATGATGGGTTCGGTCACGAACGCGGTCCTGCACCACGCCCACTGCCCGGTGGCGGTGATCCCGGGCTCGCAGTGACGGATCCCGGCGGCGAGGGCTTCGGAGCGCCCGCCCCGGCGGTGTGGGGAGCACCGGCGGGGCGGACGGGAGGGCGTTTCAGACCGTCGGGGCCGGCTGCCCGCCGAGGAGCGCGAGCAGCTGGTCGCGCTCCTCGCGCCAGATCCGGTGGACGTTCATCCGGGTCGGCCCCTGCTGGTTCGGGAGCTGCATCCGGAAGTCGCTCCAGATGGTGTTGATGCTGACGCCCGAGATCAGGCCGACGGCCTGGGCCCGCGGGATGGCGAAGGCTATCTCCTGCGGGCGGTTGCTCATCCGGCTGGCCCGGTGGATCACCACGGCCTGCTCGGTGACGGTGATGAAGTAGTAGGTGAGGAACGCCTGGCCGATCAGGCCGAGCATGCTCATCAGCCAGACGCTGGGGCCGGCGACGGCCTGGATGGTGACGAGGGGCCGGTCGGCCGGGTTGGCCTCGGCGAGCGCAGCGGTGACCTGCTGCGTGATGGTGGCCTTCTTCATGGCCATGGGGGACTCCTGAGCGGTGGAAACGCGGCCCCCGGGGCTCGGGGGCACCGCAGAGTACCGGCTCGGGAAAGACTGCGGCAGCGCGAGGTGCCTGCGGGCCGGAAGGTCCCCAGTTCCCTCCGGACCGCAGGCGGCCGAGGACGTTCGACGTCCTTGGGTGACAGCCCGCTCTGCCGTCCCCCAGCAGGGAGCCTATGGGGCCGTCGGACGCGGGAGTGTGCGGGGCGTGCGCGGTGTTTCGACTTTCCGTGCAGGCATGTTTGGGGCGCGCAGGGCCGTTTCCGCGGTCTGCCGCCGGTGCTGGGTCGGGGTGGTGCCGTAGGCCTCGCGGAAGGCGCGGGCGAACACGGTGGCGCTGGTGAAGCCCCAGCGGGCGGCGATGGACTGGACGGTGTGGTGGCGCAGTTCGGGGGAGGACAGGTCCTGCCGGCACCGCTCAAGGCGGCGCCGGCGGATGTCGGCCGCGATTCCGGTGGTGCCGGTGGTGCCGGTGGTGCCCGCGGTGGTGCCGGCCGCCCCGGGGGTCGCGTCCTGGCCCTCGAACAGGGCGTACAGCGTGCGCAGCGAAAGGGAATGGTGCTCGGCGATGGCACGCGGGGTCAGCTCCGGGTCGCCGAGGTTGTACTCGACGAAGCGCTCGATCCGCTTCCGCAGGGCGCGGTTGCGGGCCTCCGGCGACAGGTCCTCCGGCGCGTCCGCCTGCTGGGCCAGGCAGGCCGCGGTCAGGTCGACGGCGATGTCGGCCAGCCGGGCCAGGTCCTGCGGCCGGCAGTCGGCCCCCTGCTCCTGGAGGGAGACCATGAACTGGGCCAGGATCGCCGCCATACCGGTGCGCGCGGGAATGCGCCGGGCGAGCAGGGCGTCCAGCCGTTCGGGGCGCAACGGGATGGCCGTACGGGGGAATTGCAGGACGATCGCCTCGACGTGGCCGGACGCGTCGGGGACGCCCGCCTCCCAGGGGTAGGAGGAGTCCCAGAACACCAGGTCGCCGGGGGACAGCGCAGAATCGTTCCGCCGCTGTGTGATCCACTCGCTGCCCGAGGTCACCAGGGCGAGCTGGTACTGCTCGGGGTCACTGCGGCGGATCAGCGCCGGGGTGCGGCGCGAACGCAGCGGGGAGTAGCTGAACTTCGCCACCTGGACCGGACCGAGGTCCAACGCGGACACCGCGGCGTCGAAGGAGTCCGGGGTGTCGGTACTGAGCGCGGTGGGCATCAGCTCGCTCGCCACCACATCACTGAACCAGTCGAACCGGTCCCCGCGCGCAACGGCGTCCCCCGAGATGTTCACCCACATCGGCTCCGTACCCTCCCCTTGGCCGGCCGCTTTCCAGGCTAGCGTTTTCGCTCTACTTGATGGGTTTCTTGTCGTACGTGCCGTCGACGCAGATGAACTGTTCCTTCGGAGGGTCGTACACCACTACTCCTCCACCCTCCTCGCAGGTCTGCGCATCGACGCTGGGCGTGGGACTCGGCGCGGCGGCCGCCGTGGTGCCGAGAGCGGAGGGAAGGGCCAGTATCGCGGCCGTGGTGAACCAGAGAAGTCGTGTGCGCATCGGAAACCTCCGCGCGGGGACGAGCGAAACGGTCAGGACCAGCTTGACCCCACACGTTGGGATGCGCACCCGGGATGTGCGCTGCAGGTGCGTTACCCCAAGTACGGCGGCAGGCTGGAGTCATGAAGAGGACGCCCGCGGTAGTCGTCAAGCCTCCGGACAGCCTCGGCTTGCGGCAAGTCGTGATCCACGGCAAGTCGGTCGAAAAAGTGTGGAGCCCCCGCGAACTGCACAAGGTCCTGGGGCGGGTGGGCCTGGAATTCGAGACCGGCATCCAGTGGCTTGGCGGAGACAGCACCGTCTGGCCGGACCGTCGGTGGAGGCGGCGAACCATCGGCGCCTGCATGGCGGTTGGCCTCCTCGCGACCGCGTGGGTGTGCCTCTTGATTGGGAAAAGGGACACGGTTGACGCCCTCACCTTCGCCGGGCGCGTAACTGGGATGATCTTTATTTTCATGGTGGGGGCGGAGCTGTGCGCGGCGGCGGCCACTCTCGACTATTGGCGCAAACGGAAGCGCAAGTACTCGGGGCCGACCGTCTTGCTCGGCACCCTGATCGCGCTTCTGGTCAGCTTGTTGCTGATCTACATGCACCTCGTCAGTCAGCCGTACACGACCGAATTGCTGCGCTGGATACTCCTTGCGATCTGGTCGCTGTGGGCTGTGGGGACACTCGTCCGCGACCGAGCGTGGAGGGGACTTCGATATCCCGCACGCGTTGCGATCGGGGCGATAGTCTCCACCCTCCTCGTCATCTCCAATCTGGCGTACACCCAGATCTATGTCCCCTCCGTGATTACTCCGCTGGTGCTGGGTACGGCCGAATTCGGGACGCCGAGTCTGGGCGAGAAGGGGCGGGTGATGTACCTGCCGGTGCGTCTGAGTATCAAGAATGCCGGCGAGGTTCCGGTCTATGTTCTCGGCAGCATCTACTGGATCAATGGCGTCCAGAGGATCGCGGGTGTGGCGGAACGCAATTCCGATCTGCTCCAACCCGGCGAGTTCATCAGGCCGCCGGGGCGGCCTTTGAGTCCGAAAGAGGAATTCTCGGAGGATGTGGTCGTCAAGGTCCCGACGTCCGGCAAACCTCGGTATGAGGCAGTCACGGCCCAGATGGACGCCTGTGTGATCAGGAAGGACAGGGTGAAGATACTCGGCGCTTACGAGGAATCAGGGAAGTGGCGCAGTCGACTCAAGAGGGAGGGGAAAGATGTGGATCCTCCGGGACCCGCGTCCGAGTACCTCAGATACCAGTCCCAAATCGCCAACAGCAGTGAACTCCTGAATTTGACGAGAGGTCGGGAGCGGGTGACGTTGTGGTGGGTGCTTGGGGAAAGCCAGTCACCGGATCCCTTCCTGGACGTCGACGTGTCGCCACCGGGCGAGAAGAAGACCTATCGCCTCAAGGACCCCGGCGCGAGGAAGCGCGCTGAAGAGCTGTACGGCCTCCAGTTCGTCCAGGGCTCGATGGCGCAGGCCCCCACGACGGGGCTGATCAGGGAGGCGCAGGCTTCTCCGCGTCCGCGCCGGCCCTGACCGGTCGTCCCCGCCTCAGAGAATCGCCACCGGCGCCACCGGGGTCCCCGTTCCGCCCACGAAGGGCTCCGGCATGGCGGACAGGAAGAAGCTGTGGCGGCCCTCTTCTGCACAGGCTGTGGACAAGGTTTCGAGGTTCCAGTTCTGGCCCTGGTGCATGCCCATCTCGACCAGGTCGAGCGCGTGCACCGGCAGCCACAGGTCCTCGATCTCCGGGGGGAAGATCTCGAAGGTCAGGGTGTCGTTCGCGACCGCCGCCACGTCCCGGGCGTGGAACCACTCCGGTGTGCGCACCGAGAGCCCCGGGGACGGGAAGCCGTAGCCGTGCTTGTCGCCCGCCAGGTAGCTCCGGATCTGGCCCGTGCGGACCAGCACGATGTCGCCCGCCCGTACCTTCACCCGGCCGAACTCCTCGGCCTCGGCCAGGTCCGCCGGGGTGACGGCGTGGTCCCCGGGCAGCCGCTCCAGGCCCTTGGCGCGGGCGACGTCCAGCAGGACCCCGCGCGAGGCGATGGGGGTGGCCTTGTCGATGCCGCTGAACTCGGCCCGGTTGTGCGCGGTGATCGAGGAGGCCGGGCGTCCGTTGTAGATGCGGCCCGAGTGGGAGACGTGCGTCAGGGCGTCCCAGTGGGTGGCGGACTGGAGGCCCATGGTCACCGCGTCGTCGTTGCACGCCACCGTGCCCGGCCCGAAGATCTCCTGGTTGATCTGCACCATCGTGTGCAGCGGATTGATCCGGCCGGGGATCAGGCCGGCCTGGACGCCGTCCTCCCTGAGCGGGAGGGCGAGCGGCACGCGGAGCCCGCTCCGGACCTCCCGCGCGGCCTCCCGCACCACTTCGGGCGTGATCAGGTTCAGGGTGCCGATCTCGTCCTCGGCTCCCCAACGGCCCCAGTTGTTCACGCGCTTGGCGATCTCGTGGAACTCGGCCGGCAGGGACATGGCTCCTCCTCGGGGCTTGTGCGCGCGTATCCGACTGCCCATAGAATCTAACGGTCCGTCAGAAACCGCGGGAAGGGGCCGGACGTGGGGAACTTCTTGGCAGGCAAGGTCGTCGCCGTCACCGGCGCGGGGCGGGGCATCGGCCGGGCCGTCGCCCTCGCCGCCGCCGCCGAGGGCGCACGGGTCGTGGTCAACGACTACGGGGTCTCCATCGAGGGCGGGGAGCCCAGCAGCGAAGTAGCCGAGTCCGTGGTGAAGGAGATCACCGCGGCGGGCGGCGAGGCGGTGGCCGTCGCCGACGACGTGTCCACCATGGAGGGCGGGCAGCGGATCGTCGACACCGCGCTCGCGCAGTACGGCCGTATCGACGGAGTCGTGTGCGTGGCCGGGATCCTCCGCGAGCGCATGCTGTTCAACATGAGCGAGGGGGAGTGGGACCCGGTCGTCGCCACCCACCTCAAGGGCACGTTCACCGTGTTCCGGGCCGCCTCCGCGGTCATGCGGAAGCAGGGCACCGGCACCCTCATCGGGTTCACCAGCGGCAACCACCAGGGCAGCGTCGCCCAGGCCAACTACTCCGCCGCCAAGGGCGGGATCATCTCGCTGGTCCGCAGCGCCGCCCTCGGCCTGCACCGGTACGGGGTGACCGCCAATGCCGTCGCACCCGTCGCCCGTACCCGGATGTCGGCCAACGTGCCCATGGAGCTCAAGGAGATCGGGGAGCCGGAGGACGTCGCCGCCCTGGTCACCTACCTGCTCAGCGACCGGGCCCGGGAGGAGGGGATCACCGGCCAGGTGTACACCATCGCCGGGCCCAAGATCGCCGTATGGGCGCAGCCGCGCGAACTCCGCGCCGGATACGCGGACGGCGCCTGGACCCCCGAGCGGATCGCCGACTTCCTGCCCGGCACCGTCGGCGTCGATCCGATGCCGATGCTGGCGCAGCTGGAGGCCATGGCCAAGGCGGCGGCCGCCAAGGACCGCCCCAACGCGTAGGGGCGCGGCGGTGGACTTCGGATTCGGCGCGGCGGACCGGGAGTTCCGGGCGAGCGCGCGGGACTGGCTCGCCGGACACCTGGTCGGGCCGTACGCCGAGGCCGTCGGGCTGGGCGGGCCGGGCAGCGAGCACCAGGGGGTCGCTGCCCGGCGCGCCTGGGAGCGGGAACTGGGGCGGGGCGGCTGGATCGGCCTGGGCTGGGAGGCGGAGGCCGGCGCGTACGGGCAGCAGCGGGCCTCGCTCACCCAGCAGGTGGTGTGGGCCGAGGAGTACGCGCGGGTCCGCGCCCCCGGCCGGGTCGGCCACATCGGCGAGAACCTCCTCGCCCCGACCCTGATCGCGTACGGCAGCCGGGAGCAGCGGGACCGCTTCCTGCCGGGCATCGCACGCGGCGAGGAGCTGTGGTGCCAGGGCTACAGCGAGCCGGAGGCCGGCTCGGACCTGGCGGGGGTCCGTACGACCGCCGTGCGCGAGGGGTCCGGGCGGACGGGCTACCGGGTCGCCGGGCAGAAGATCTGGACCTCGCTGGCCCAGGACGCCGACTGGTGCTTCGTGCTGGCCCGCACCGAGGCGGGGTCCCGGCGGCACCAGGGGCTGTCCTTCCTCCTGCTGCGGATGGACCAGCCGGGCCGGATCGAGGTCCGGCCGATCCGGCAGCTGTCCGGCACCAGCGAGTTCAACGAGGTGTTCTTCGACGGCGCCCTCGCCGAGGAGGTCGTCGGTGGCGAGGGGAACGGCTGGACCGTGGCCATGGGCCTGCTGGCCCTGGAGCGGGGCGTGTCCACCCTGGTCCAGCAGATCGGCTTCGCGGCCGAGCTGGAGCGGGTGGTCGCCGACCACCTGCGGGCCACGGGCGCCGTTCCCGCCGACCCGGTGCTGCGGGACCGCCTCGTCAGGCAGTGGGCGGAGCTCCGCACCATGCGCTGGAACGCGCTGCGCACCCTCGGCGGCACCGGCGATCCGGGCGCCCCGAGCGTGGCCAAGCTGCTGTGGGGCGGCTGGCACAAGCGGCTCGGGGAGCTGGCGGTGGCGGTCCGGGGCGCGGAGGCCGCGGCCGGGGTGCGGGACTGGGCCCCCGGCGAGCCGTACGAGGAGGGGCTGGACGAGGCGCAGCGGCTGTTCCTGTTCACCCGCGCCGACACGATCTACGGCGGTTCGGACGAGATCCAGCGGAACATCATCGCCGAGCGGGTGCTCGGCCTCCCCAAGGAGCCCAGGAGGTTCAGTTGAGAGGCGTCGTGTTCGACGGCAAGCGGGCGCAGGTGGTCGACGACCTGGAGGTGCGCGACCCCGGGCCGGGCGAGGTACTGGTGGCGATCGCGGCGGCCGGGCTCTGCCACAGCGATCTCTCGGTGATCGACGGGACGATCCCCTTCCCGCCGCCGGTGGTGCTGGGCCATGAGGGAGCCGGGGTCGTGGAGGCGGTCGGAGCGGGAGTGACGCACGTGGCGCCCGGTGACCACGTCTCGCTGTCCACCCTGGCGAACTGCGGGGCCTGTGCCGACTGCGACAGGGGCCGGCCCACGATGTGCCGGAAGGCGATCGGAATGCCCGGCCGGCCGTTCTCACGGGGCGGGCAGCCGCTGTTCCAGTTCGCCTCCAACTCGGCCTTCGCGGAGCGGACCCTGGTCAAGGCGGTGCAGGCGGTCAAGATCCCGTCCGATATCCCGCTGACCAGCGCGGCCCTGATCGGCTGTGGGGTGCTGACGGGCGTGGGCGCGGTGCTGAACCGGGCGAAGGTCGACCGCGGCGAGAGCGTCGTCGTCATCGGCAGCGGCGGCATCGGGCTGAACGTGCTCCAGGGCGCCCGGATAGCGGGCGCCTCGGTGATCGTCGCGGTGGACGCGAACCCGGCGAAGGAGCCCGTGGCCCGGCAGTTCGGCGCCACCCACTTCGTGGACGCCTCGGCGGTGCCGGACTCCGCCGCGGCGGTCAAGGAGATCCTGCCGACCGGTGCCGACCACGTCTTCGAGTGCGTGGGCAACGTGAAGCTGATCCGGCAGGCCATCGACCTGCTCGACCGGCACGGGCAGGCGGTGCTGCTGGGCGTGCCGGGATTCACGGAGGAGGCGGCCTTCCAGGTCTCCTCGCTCTACCTGGACAAGACCATCATGGGCTGCCGGTACGGATCCTCCCGCCCGCAGCGCGACATCGCCCTCTACGCGCAGCTGTACCGCGAGGGCCGGCTGCTGCTGGACGAACTGGTCACCGAGGTCTACCCGGTGGAGGACTTCGCGAAGGCGGTGGACGACGCCCACCACGGGCGCGTGGCACGGGGCGTCCTGACCTTCTGACGGCGGCGGCACGACTCGGGGCCGGGGCGTCCGCCCCCGGCCCCGGCTTCGGCTCTGCCCAGGCAGTGCTGTGGCTTGCGGCCTTGCGGCCTTGCGGCCTTGCGGCCCCGGGCCCGCGGCCGGGCCGGCACGCGCCCGCGGCCGGGCCGGCGCACACGCGCGGCCGGGGCGGGCACGGGCCGGGCCGCTCAGCCGGCGAAGCGGCCGAAGCGTCCCTTGTGGAAGAGCAGCGGCTCGCCCTCGCCGGCTGCGCCCATCGCCTCGACCCGGCCGACGACGATCAGGTGGTCGCCGCCCGTGTGCACGGCGTGGATCCGGCAGTCGATCCAGGCCGGTACGTCGGCCAGCCGGGGCGAGCCGGTCACCGGCGCGGGGGTGTGCTCGACCCCCGCGAACTTGTCGGCGCCGCTGACCGCGAAGGCGCGGCACAGCTCGCCCTGGTCGGCGCCGAGGACGTTCACGCAGAAGACCCCGGCGCGCGCGATGCGCGGCCAGGTGGTCGACGTACGGGACACCATGAACGTCACCAGGGGCGGGTCCAGGGACAGCGAGGCGAAGGACTGGCAGGCGAAGCCGGCCGGCCCGGCCGCGCCCGCGGAGCCGCTGTCGTCCTCGGATCCGTTCTCGGATCCGTCCTCGGCCCGGTCCCCGGCCCCGTCCTCCGGGGCGGCGGGTGCGGTGATGATCGTGACCCCGCTGGCGAAGTTGCCCAGTACGGCGCGGAACTCGGCGGGGCTGATCGGGGCGCGCTCGTCGTCGCCGACGGCGCGGAGATCGGGACGCGGATGCGCGTCGACGGGCGCCGGCTCCGCGGCGGTGGGGGAGCCGACTGACCTGAGGTATCGGACGACGGTGGCCGCCATCCCTGCGTGTCCCATCACCCTCCCGATTGAAACTGACGGAGCGTCAGATGTGAAGCCCCGTGCGCCCGCAACGCCATCCGGCCACCCCGCCCGAAGGGGCTCCCGGCCGGGTGTACGCTCCTGCTTGCTTGAACGTGTTCAAACATGGCTGGGGGGATGCGTGATGTCCGAGCCGTCGAACGCCCCGGAGGGGCGCGGACCGGGAGCGGGGCATGGGCCGCGGCAGACACCGGGGCCGCCACCGGGGCGGGTACCCCGGCCCTGGCCGTACGGCGGCCTGCCGCCGCACCCGATCTCACCGCCACAGGCGGTGCCGGTGCCCCGCGGGCCCCAGCGGGACGGCTACTTCGCGGTCGCCCCCGGCGCCGAGGTGGTGGCCTTCGCCCAGCTGATCCTGCTGGGAGCGGTCGAGCTCGTGCTCTCCGTCACCCGGGACGACTACGGGGCCGCGCTGTACCATCCGCTGGGGCTCTTCTTCCTCCTCCCCGTCGCGCTGGTGGTCCTGCCCGTGCTGTGCCTCCTGCACAGCGCCTTGCTCACGACGCCGGTGATGGCCATGGCCCGGGAGTTCGCCGGGCGCACCCGGCTCCCCGAGCTCCTCTGGGCCCTCGGCTTCCTCGTCGCCGGCGGAACCCTGTACGCCGGACTGCTCGCGGTCGTCGTCGAAGCGCCGTACGGCACGGCCTGGCTCTGGATCACCGGCAGCGGCCTGCTCCCGGTGGCCGCGGCCCGCCACGCCCACGCCAAGGGCATCCGCTGGGCGGGCATGCTCGGACGTACCGCGGCCCTGACACCCGTCGCCGTCGCGGTCATCGCGGCCGGCGGGATCACCGCCTACGAAGCCGGGCTGCTCACCGCGTACGAGCCGCCGCGCCTGGAACGTGCCGCCTACGTGGGCACCTGGAAGGGGAACGGCGGGACGCTCCGGCTGGACGCCGACGGCCGCGCGACCGCCGAACACCTCGACCAGGACGACGGGTTCGAGCGGGTACCCGACTGCGCCGGCACCGGCACCTGGAGGACACGGCCGGCCACCGACTTCCGGCGGGCGGGCGTCGAGGTCCGGATCGACGGCTGCGTCCTCCTGGACGGGTGGGAGACCGCGGGCACGGCGGCCCGGCCGGAGCTCTTCGTCCTGCTCGGAGACCCGGACGCGGGCGACGTCCGCATCCTGACCAGGCACCCCTGAGAGCGGTCCGGAAGAGAAGGCCTAGCCCCACCGGGTGAATGCGGCGCCCCGAACAGGTCAGCCGTACGGCGGAGCGCAGCCGGACTGGGCATCGTGTCGGGGGTCGACGCGGGGGACGGCCCCGACGGCCCGACGGCCCCGAGGGACCCTACGGCCCCGGCCCGCCCCGAACAGCCCCGACAGCCCCGACAGCCCCGGACCGACCCTGGAGGACAGACAGCATGCTCGGCACCGACTTCCGCACCGGATCGCCCAACTGGATCGATCTGGGCAGCCCCGACACCACCGGCGCGGCAGCCTTCTACGGTCTCGTCTTCGGCTGGGAGTTCGTCTCGGCCGGGCCCGACGCCGGCGGGTACGGATTCTTCAGGAAGCACCACAAGACCGTCGCCGCGCTCGGGCCGCTCATGGACGAAGGGTCAAAGAGCGCCTGGATGGTGTACTTCCAGTCCCCCGACATCCAGGCCACCGCCAAGGCCGTCGAGCAGGGCGGCGGCACGGTGCGCGCCGAGCCGATGGACGTGATGGGGGAGGGCTGGATGGCCCAGTTCACCGATCCGCAGGGCGCCGATTTCGCCGCGTGGCAGCCCGGAAAGACCAAGGGGCTCGAAACGGCATCCGCCGACGACACCCTGTGCTGGGTGGAATTGCACGTCGGCGACCCGGCCGCCGGCATCGCCTTCTACCGGACGCTGTTCGGCTGGCGCTCGCAGGAGATGAACGTACCCGGGATGACGTACCGCGTGCTCAGCGTCGGGGAGGGGGACCAGGAGGACGGGTCCTTCGGCGGAGTGGCGCCGCTGCAGGACCGCGATGCCACCCGCTGGGTGCCCTACTTCGCGGTGGCGGACGTGGACGCCACCGAGACGGCGGTGGTGGAGAACGGCGGCTCGGTGCTGATGCCGGGCGTGGACGTGCCCGACGTCGGGCGGATCGCGTGGCTGGAGGACCCGAGCGGGGCGGTGTTCGCCGTACTGAGGCCGAACCCGCAGCAGTAGCGGCGGCCGCGGGGCGCGGGGGCGGTGCGGGCGGGGCCGGGCGCGCCCCCACCCCCCTGCCTCCCCCCCCTGCCTCAGCAGCCCCGGTACTTCGGCGTGCGCCGCTCCACGAAGGAGGCCACGCCCTCGTTGGCGTCCGCCGTGGTCATGTTGATCTCCACCGCCGTGGCCTCGGCGGCCAGCGCCGAGGCCCGGTCACTGTCCAGGGAGGCATTGACGAGCTGCTTGGTCAGGGCGAGCGCCCGGGTCGGGCCCTGGGCGAGGCGCTCCGCCCAGGCACGTGCCGCCGGCTCCAGTTCCTCCGCCGGGACCACCCGGTTGACCAGGCCGAGGCGCTCCGCGTCGGCGGCGGGCAGCGCGTCACCGAAGAACATCAGCTCCTTGGCCTTCTGCGGGCCGACCAGCCGCGGGAGCAGGTACGCGCCGCCGCCGTCCGGGATCAGGCCGCGGCGGACGAACACCTCGATGAACCTGGCCTGTTCGGCGGCGATGACCAGATCGCAGGCGAGGGCGAGGTGGGCGCCGATGCCGGCGGCGGTGCCGTTGACCGCGGCGATCACCGGTTTCTCGCAGTCGAGGACCGCGGTGACCAGGCGCTGCGCGCCGAGGCGGATCATGCGGGCGACGTCCCCTGCGACGCGCTCGCCGCGCTCCGCCGCGGGCCCGCCGCGGAGGTCGGCGCCCGCACAGAACCCCTTGCCGGTCGCGGTGACGACCACGGCCCGCACGGCCGGATCGGCGCTCGCCGCACCGAGCAGCGCGATGACGCGCTCCCGCTGGTCCCAGGTGACGGCGTTCATCGCCTCGGGGCGGTTGAGGGTGATCCAGGAGACACCGTTCTCGGTCCGGTGCAGTACCGAAGTGTCGGGCTCGGGCTCGGACTCGGGCATGGTGCTTGTGCTCCGCTTCTGTCGTGGGTGCTGACGGCTGTGCGACGGTGCGCGGGCGGTCCGCTGCGCGGGGCTTTCCCCCACCCCGCCCCTTCCCGAAACCGGGGCTGCGCCCCGGCCCCCTTTGGGAACCGGGGGCGAGCCCCCGAGCCCCCGGGGCTGCGCCCCAAACCCCCTTGGGGCCCCGGGCCCCTGGGCCCCCCGGGCTCCCGGGCCCCCCGGGCTCCCGGGCTCCCGGGCTCCCGGGCTCCCGGGCTCCCGGGCTCCCGGGCTTCCTGGCTCCCGGGCTTCCGGGCTTCCGGGCTCCCGGGCTCCCGGGCTCCCGGGCTCCCGGGCTTCCTGGCCCCCGGGGCTGTGCCCCAGGCCTCTTGGGGCTGCGCCCCCTGACCGGTCCGGGCTGGGTACCGGACCTTTGGGGCGCAGCCCCGACGTCCCTGGGGGGAACCGGGGGCGAGCCCCCGAGCCCCCGGAAGCTCGGGGCTGCGCCCCAGCCGCCCCGGCGCAGTCCGGTCGGGGCGGAGCCCCGCATTCTTGCCAGCCCCGCCGGCGCTTGAGGCGTGGGTGGGAGGGTGGGGGCACGCCCGGCCGGGGCCGGTCAGCGGCAGACTGCCAAGGCGTCCAGCGCGACAGCGCCCTGGCCGCGCGGGAGGACCATCAGCGGGTTGATGTCCAGTTCCGAGAGTTCGGTGCCCAGTTCCAGGGCCATCCGCTGGACCCGGAGGACCACCTCCACGAGTGCGTCCACGTCCGCCGGCGGGGCGCCGCGGACGCCTTCCAGCAGGGCGTGGCCGCGGAGTTCGCGGAGCATCGCGCGGGCCTGGTCCTCGCCGAACGGGGGCACCCGTACCGCCGCGTCGTGCAGGACCTCGACCAGGACACCGCCCAGGCCCACCGTGACGGTCGGGCCGAAGAGGTCGTCCTGGGTGACGCCGACGACCATCTCCACCCCCCGCTCGACCATCTGGCAGACCAGGATCCCGTCCAGCGGCACGTTCTCGTACCGCGCGATGTCCGTCAGCTCCCGGTACGCGTCGCGGATCTGGCTCGCCGAGGTCAGCCCGATCTTCACGAGTCCGAGCTCGGTCTTGTGGGCCAGCTGCGGGCCGGACGCCTTCATCACCACGGGATAGCCGACCAGGCCGGCCGCCCGTACCGCGGCCGCCGCGCTGGTCACCAGCTGCTCCCGCGGCACCCGGATCCCGTACGCGCGCAGCAGTTGCTTCGCGGCGTGCTCGCTGAGCTGCTGCCCCGGCCGCATCAGGGCCTGCGCCTTCCGGTACGAGGGCGAGGGCGTGCGCGGGGCGTCGTCGAAGGGGGAGCGGTAGCCGGTGGTGAAGCGGTGGTGGTCGAGGTAGGCGCGTACGGCGGTGATGCAGTTGCCGAACGTGCGGAACGTGGCCACCCGGGAGGAGCCGAGCAGGGTCGTGCGGTAGGCGTCCTCCGTGCCCACCGGGGACCCCCACACCACACAGACCAGCTTGTCCGTCGCCTCCGCCGCGTCCACCAGGTCCTGCGCGAGCTTGTCGCTCATCGGCGGGAACGGCCCGGTGATCGGACAGATCAGCACGCCCACGGACGGGTCGGCGAGGATGGCGTCGATGATCTTCCGGCCGCGCCAGTCGCCGACCGGATGGCCGCCGTTGTCCACCGGGTTGGCGACGTTCAGGTACTCCGGTATCCACTGGTGCAGCTCGGTCTGCTTGGCCGCCGAGAGGGTGGGCAGCGAGAGCCCCGCCTCCGTCGCCAGGTCGGAGAAGTGCGCACCGGTGCCGCCGGAGATCGAGTAGACGACCACCCCGTCGGCCTGCGGCCGCCGCGCGCGGGCCAGTAGGGCGGCGGTGTCCTGGAGCTCGTCCAGGCCGTCCACCCGGATCACGCCGAACTGCCGCATCGCGGCGTCCACCACGGTGTCCGCCCCGGTGAGCTTGCCCGTGTGGGAGGCGGCCATCCGGGCGCCGGTCTCGGTGCGGCCGACCTTGACGGCGACCACCGGCACCCCGTTGCGGGCCGCGCGGTCGGCGGCCAGCAGGAAGGAGCGGCCGTCCTTGAGTCCCTCCACGTAGCAGGCGATCGCCCCGACCTCCGGCCGCTCGGCGAAGTAGGAGATGAAGTCGGAGGTCTCCAGGTCGGCCTCGTTGCCGGTCGGGGCCCAGTGCGAGAGCCGGATGCCCAGCTCCTGCAGGGTGTAGACGGGCCGGCCCTGGTGCCCGGACTGGGTGATCAGCGCGATCGCCGGACCGTCGAGGTCCTCGCGGAACTCCTCGAAGGCGTTGAGGTTGGTGTTCGGGCCGAGCAGGCGCATCCCGGAACGCCGTACGGCGGCCGCGAGCCGGGCCTGCGCCTCCTTGCCCTCGTCCCCGGTCTCGGCGAAGCCGGAGGCGAAGGCCACCGCGAACTTCACCTTGGCCTCGGCGAGTTCCTCGATCACCGGCAGCGGGTCGCCGACCAGCAGCACGGCCAGGTCCACCTGCTCGGGCAGGTCCGCGACGGACGCGAAGCAGGGCAGCCCGAAGACGCTGGTCCGGGTGGGGTGCACGGGGTGCAGCCGGGCTCCCACGCGCTCCGCCCAGGCGATGAGCTGGCGGGTGATGCCGGTGTTGGGTCTGCCGTCGGCGTCGGAGGCGCCGATCACGGCCACCGACTCCGGCCGGAAGAACCGGTCGAGGTCGGGCACGTCGGCGTGCAGCGGCCGGCCGCTGACGTCCCGGGCGCCCGCGCCCGCCTTGTCGGTGGTGGGGTCGGCCGTCGTGGAGTGGACGGCGTTGCGGGCATGGTCCCCGCAGGCCTCGACCCGTGCGCGGAAGTCGGTGGTGAGGGTGCCGTGAGTAGATCCAAGCATCGTTCCGCCCGCTCCTGCTCGATGACGCGGATAGGCGTCGAATGATCCGAATGGCCCGTGGCGTCGGACCATTGAACTGACGCCTTGTCAGATTACTGAACTGACGCGCCGTCAGGAACAGGGCTGCGGAAGAATAAGCGCGGATGTTACGGGGCGGTACGGGAGCCACCCGGTCCTTCAGTCCGCCGGGGTGGCCCCGGCGGTCCTGGCGGCGCCGGGGTTCGGCGTCGCGGTGTGGGGCGTACGGGACGTGCGGGGCGTAGGGGACTTGCGGGCTGTGCGGGCTGTGCGGGCTGTGCGGGTCGTGCGGCGCTTGCCGGGCGTACGGGGCTTGCGTGAGAGGGCCTTGGCGATCCGTTCGGCGTCCAGGGCCATCTCCCGGAACATTCCGCTGATGGGGTTCGTGAAACCGGTGAAATACAGCCGTGGCGCGTTCGGGTCCGTACGGGAGCCGTGCACCACCGGCCGGCCGCGCCCGTCCAGCACCCCCAGGTGCCCCACCAGCCCCTCCAGCCCCCGCCGGTAGCCGGTGGCCGCGACCACCGCGTCCGGCGTGATGCGCGAGCCGTCCGCCAGGACGACCCCGTCCCCGTCGAAGGAGTCCACGGCGGCGACCGGTTCCACCTTCCCGGCCCGTACGGCCGCGATCAGCCCCACGTCCTGCACCGGGATCGCCCCCTCCAGGACCCGGCTGTACAGGCCGGTCTCCGGACGCGGGAGGCCGTACGCCGACAGGTCCGGCACGGACACCTTGGCCTGGATCGCGCCGATCCGGTCCACCAGCCGCACGGGCAGCCTGCGCACCAGGATCCCGCTGCGCTGGGCCGGCCAGCCGGCCGTGGAGCGGCGCACGATGTGCGGCGCCGTGCGTACGGCGAGCCGCACCCGGGCGGCACCGCCTTCGGCGAGGTCGACCGCTATCTCCGCGCCGGTGTTGCCGCTGCCGATGACCAGCACGTCGCGGCCCGCGAAGGGGGCCGGATTGCGGTAGTCCGCGGCGTGCAGCAGTTCCCCGGTGTACCCGTCGGCGCCCGGCCGGGCCGGGAGTGCCGGGGTGTGGTTGAAGCCGGTGGCGATGATCACGGCCCGGGCGGCGAGCCGGCGCCCGCCGGTGGCGTGCAGGACCCAGCCGTCGTGGGGGTCGCTGCCGTCGGCGTCCGTGGCGCGCTCGATGCGCGTCACCTCGACACCGGTGACGATCTCCAGCTCATGGTGCTCGGCGTACTTCTCCAGGTACCGCACCACGTTGTCGCGGGACACCCAGCGCCCGAATCGGCGCGGGATCGGGAGTCCCGGCAGCCCCGAGAGGCGGCGGGTGGTGTGCAGGTGGAGCCTGTCGTAGTGGCGCCGCCATGACGCGCCCACGGCGTCGGACTTCTCGATGACGACCGCGCGTACGCCGCGCCCGCGGAGCGCGGCCGCCGCGGCGAGACCACCGGGGCCACCGCCGATGACGTACACGGGATGCGGTTCGGTGGCGGTCAGGTCAGGCGCTTCAGGCATGAAGGGTGAGCGTAGCGTCACGCAGCGTTCATGGGTCTCGGTCGGGCGGGGAATCGATTGCGGATCGGTCACGACGATGGCCGGCGGGCGCGTCGGCTGCCCCGCGTCCGGTCCGGGCTCTTGCGCGGATGCGCCGGATCCGCTGAACTGACGTACCGTCAGATATGGGAGCGGGAGGGTGGGAGGGGTGGCCGCATGCAGACCATCTGGCTCAGCGGGGCCGAATGGCTCGCCGTGCTGCGGATCGGCCTCGGCCTGTGGTGGCTGGAGAGCTGGCGGCACAAGGACAAGAAGGGCTGGTTCGAGCGCGGTACCGGCATCGCCTGGGCGGCCGACGTGGCGAACAAACACCGGTGGCCGTTCGTGAAGACCGGCTTCGTGTCGGTGGTGCAACCGCGGCCGAAACTGATGGCGTACGTCGTCGTCTACGCGGAACTGGCCCTCGGCCTGGGGCTCGTCCTGGGGTTCCTGACCCCGGTCGCGCTCGTCGGCGGCCTGCTGCTGAACCTGCTCTACCTGGTGCTGATGATCCACGACTGGGCCGAACAGGGCCAGAACTCGATGATGGCGCTGATCTCGCTCGTCGCACTGTTCGCGATGAGCTGGCAGACCTGGTCCCTGGATTCGGCGATCGGACTCTTCTCATGACCGCGGCCCCCGCCTCCGGCGGCCCCCGTTTCGACCTGCCCGAGACCGACGATTTCACCCGCCCCTACTGGACGGCGGCCGCCGACGGACGACTGCTGCTCCGCCGCTGCGCGGCGTGCGGCCGCGCCCACCACTACCCGCGCGAGTTCTGCCCGTACTGCTGGGCCGGCGAGGACCGCGTGGCCTGGGAGCAGGCCGGCGGCCGGGCCGTCCTGTACACCTGGTCGGTGATCCACCGCAACGACCTGCCGCCCTTCGGCGCCCGGGTCCCGTACGTCGCCGCGGTCGTGGACCTCGAGGAAGGGCCGCGGATGATGACCGAGATCGTCGACTGCGAGGAGGCCGAGCTGCGCATCGGCATGCCCCTGGAGGTCACCTTCCGCAGGGAGACGGAGGAGATCGCGGTGCCGGTGTTCCGGCCACGGGCGGAGGACTGAACCGGGAGCCGTAGCCGGAGGTTGTAGCCCGAGGTTGTAGGCGGGCAGGAGGTCGCGTGGCGGCGCGGGCGGCGCGGAGGGTGCGGCGCGGAGGGTGCGGCGGGGAGGGTGCGGCGCGGCAGGCCCGGCTCAGGGCCAGAGCAGCTCGCGCAGCCAGCCGTCGGCCGCGCCGTCGTCCGCTCCCGGGCGGCGGTAGCGCAGCCGGACGTGGCGGCGCATCGCGTCGCCCTGGAAGAACTCGACCTCGTCGGCGACCAGCGTGTACGCCGTCCAGGTCGGGGACACGGTGTCCGGCTCGGCGCCCGCCCGCTCCCAGGCGTCGGCAGACGCCCGGACCAGGGCGTCACGGCTGTCCAGCACATCGCTCTGCCGACCGGTCAGGGCAGCCGCGAGCGCCCCGCGCGTCCGGATGGCCCCCGGACCGTCGGCGCTGACGCGCCCGCGGATGCGGATCTGCCGCGCGACGGCGGGCCAGTAGAAGTGCAGGGCCGCCGCGGGGCGGGCGGCCAGCTGCCGCCCCTTGGCGCTGGTGACGTGCGAGGCGAAGTGCCACCCGCGCTCGTCCGCGTCGTGCAGCATCAGGGTCCGGACATCGGGCAGCCCGTCGGCGTCCACGGTGGCGAGCGCCATCGTGTGCGCCTCCGCCTGCCCCGCCGCGACGGCGTCCAGGAACCAGGAGTGGAACAGGGCGAGCGGTTCCGCGGGAGCCGCACCGGCGTCGAACCCGGGCAGCTCCCGGTCCCACACGCGCTGCGCGCGCAGCGCCTCGGTGAACTCGTCGTAGGTGGTCACACGGCCCTCCTCGGTATCGCCCGATGCTCGTCGCCCGGAACGTGGCCACGATAGGCGGGCCGGTACGCCCCCACGACCCCGGCCCGCTACACCCCCTGAGCCCCACCGGGCCCGGCCGGGGGCAGGGGTCGGAGCAGCAGCCGGACTACGTGCCAGGGGGACTGGACGGCGGGCGGGGTGAAGGGTGGTTGTGCTTCGCCCGGACGGCGTCTGGGAGGTGCCCGGGGGCTGCCCGTCAGTCCCAGTGTCATTACGTGCCGGCCGTCGGCGTCAAGGGCGCTCCCGTTGGTCGCGTCGGCAAGCCGATGGCCCTTTGGGCCACCCTTGACGCCGACGACCGTCACGCAACGACAAGGACTGTCGGGCGGCCCCCGGGGGATGGCATGGGAGGAGCCTTCGGATCCTTGCGCTGTGGCGTTGGCGGGCACGGGCAGCGGCTCCCGCTCGGCCAGCCGCCCTCCGGGCGGGGGCGGCGGTGAAGTGGATCAGATCTACGTAATTTAGGCCGGTCCGGGCGCATCAAATCGCTACGCGCTCCTGTCGGACGGCGGGTGCGGGCGGCCGGTGGCCGGACATAGACCGCCACGGATCGCTACGCGCTTCGGTCTGTCGGCGGGTGCGGGCTATCGGGGGGTGCGGGCTGTCGGGGGTTGCTCGTCGGGCGCTCGTGCGCTGACTGTCTGCTTCAGCCCCACCGGCCTGCCTGCCGCCGCTCCTTCCGGAGCGTGTAGTGATCGGTGGCGCTTGTTGCCGCGTGATGGTCTCGGCCCCGGGCGGGCCGCCTGCCGCCGACACGGACAGGAGCACGTAGCGATCGTTGGCGGTCTATGTCCGGGCACCGGCGGCCCGCATCCGCCATCCGGCAGGAGCGCGTAGCGATCGGTGGCGGTCCGGCCCCTGGCGGCCCGCATCCGCCGAGAAAGAGGAGCGCGTAGCGATTTGGTGCGCCCGGACCGGCCCAAATTACGTAGATCTGATCCACTTCACCGCCGCGTCCGCCCGGAGGGCGGCTGGCCGAGCGAGAGCCACCGCTCGTGCCCGCCAACGCCACAGCGCAAGGATCCGAAGGCTCCCCCATGCCATCCCCCGGGGGCCGCCCGACAGTCCTTGTCGTTGCGTGACGGTCGTCGGTGTCAAGGGTGGCCCAAAGGGCCATCGGCTTGCCGACGCGACCGTAGGGAGCGCCCTTGACGCCGGCGGCCGGCACGTAATGACACTGGGACTGACGGGCCGCCCCCGGGCACCTCCCAGACGCCGCCCAGGCGAAGTCCGGCAACACTTGGCGTCGCTCCACTGGCCGATTCCGTCCGGCCGGAGTCCCCTGCTCCTTACCCGGCCAGCCCAGCCCAGCCCCCGCCCGGAACCCCCGCCCGGCCCGGCCCACCCCGCCCCACCCCCGAAGCCGATCAGCCGCGACCCAGGACGACCGTTCCCGATGAGCAGAACCAGCCGCCCATGCCCGAGGCGACAGCCAGTTCCGGGAGGCGGCCGTCGCGTTTGCGGACCTGGCCTTCGCCCGCCTCGCCGCGGAGTTGGCGGACTGCCTCCACCAGGAGGAACAGGCCGCGCATGCCCGGGTGGCAGGCCGACAGGCCGCCGCCGTCGGTGTTGACCGGGAGCTCGCCCTCGCGCAGCAGGCGGCCCTTCTCCACGAACGCGCCGCCTTCGCCCTTCGCGCAGAAGCCGAGGTCCTCCAGGGTGACCAGGGTCATGTAGGTGAAGGCGTCGTAGATCTCCGCCAGGTCCACGTCGGCGGGGCGGACGCCCGCGCGTTCGAAGGCCAGGCGGCCCGAGACGGCGGCCGGGGAGACCGTGAAGTCCGCCCATTCCGACATGGTGGTGTGGGAGACCGAGGTGCCGGTGCCGAGGATCCAGACCGGGGACTTGGCGGTGTCCGGGACGTACTCCTCCGCCGCCAGGAGCACCGCGCAGCCGCCGTCCGAGCGGATGCAGCAGTGCAGTTTGGTGAAGGGGTCCGCGATCATCTCGCCGGACAGGACGTCCTCGACCGTGATCGGGTCGCGGAACATGGCGTCCGGGTTGGTCGCCGCGTTCGCGCGGGCCTGGACGGCGACCTCGGCGAGCTGTTCGAGGGTGGTGCCGTACTCGTGCATGTGGCGGCGGGCGGCCATGGCGTACTTGGAGATCAGCGTGTGCCCGTACGGGACCTCGAACTGCAGGGGTCCGCGCGCGCCGAAGGAGAGGTTCGAGGTGCGCCGGCGGGCCTTGATGTCCGCGCGTGCCGTCGAGCCGTAGACCAGGAGGACGGCGTTCACGGAGCCCGCCGCGATGGCGTCCGCGGCGTGCGCGGCCATGACCTCCCAGGTCGAGCCGCCGACCGAGGTGGAGTCCACCCAGGTGGGGCGCAGGCCGAGGTACTCGGCGACCTCGACCGGTGCGAGCGTGCCCAGCCCGGCCGAGGCGAAGCCGTCGACCACCGAGCGGTCCAGGCCCGAGTCGGCCAGGGCGCGGCGCGCCGCCTGGGCGTGCAGGGCGTACGGGGTGGGGCCGTCCACCCGTCCGCAGTCCGAGAGGGCGACGCCGACGACGGCCACCTTGCGGCGTTCCTTGACCTTCTTGGGGTCCCTGGGGTTCCCCACGATGCTTCCCGCCATGAATCTGACGGTACATCAGAAACTGGAGATCGGTACATCCGTCGTGCGTGCGGTACCGCGCGGTCCGGTTGTCGTAGGGCTCTGGGCATCTCCTGCCCCCGGCTCTAATATGACGCGCCGTCAGATGGGGAGGAGCCCGCCGATGGACGCAGCCTTCACCGCGGAGCAGGACGAGATGCGCCGCACCCTGCGCGAGATCCTGGGCAAACGCTGCGGTCCGGACGAGGTCAAGGCCGCCGTCCGGACCGCCGCAGGCTACGACCGCGACCTGTGGCAGCAGCTCGCACGGCAGCTGGGGCTGCCCGGGATCGCGGTCCCGGAGGAGTACGGGGGCGTCGGCTGCACCCCCGCCGACCTGGTCCTGGCCTGCGAGGAGAGCGGCCGGGCGCTGCTCCCCTCGCCGCTGCTCGGCACGGCCGTACTGTCCGCCCCGCTGATCGCCGCGCTCGGCACCGCCGCCCAGCGGTCCGAGCTGCTCCCGCCGCTCGCGACCGGCGGGCTGACCGCCGCCCTGGTGGTTCCCGGTACCGCGCTCGCCACCGCCCTCGCCCTGACGGGGGACGACGTGGCGGCGGAGTGGTCCGGCGGCGGGCGGGCCGGCGGGGTGCAGGCCCGGCGGGACGGCACCGGGAACTGGCGGCTGTACGGCGAGGCCGCGCAGGTGCTGGACGGGCACAGCGCCGGGGTGCTGCTGGTCGCGGCGCACACCGGAGGGTTCGCGCGCAGCCGCACCCTGCTGTTCCTCGTGCGGGAGGGTGCGCCGGGTCTCGTCCGTGTCCGGCAGGCCGTCCTGGACGAGACCCGGCCGCAGGCGCGCGTACAACTGCGGGACGTGCCAGCCGAGTTGATCGGCGCGCACGAGGAGGACGGGGCGGACGTGCGCGGCGCGCTCGCCGCGGCCGGGCGTACCGCCGCCGCGGTGCTCGCCGCCGAGGCGGTCGGCGCGGCCGACCAGGCGTTGGCCCGGACCGTGGAGTACGTCCGGGCGCGGGAGCAGTTCGGGCGGCCCGTCGGGTCCTTCCAGGCGGTCAAGCACCGGCTCGCCGACGTGTACGTACAGGTCCAGGCGGCCCGCTCGGCGGCCTACTACGCGGCCTGGGACCCCGAGCAGGGCGGGCTCGCGCTCGCGCAGGCCCTGGAGGCCCTGCGGATCACCGCCGGCGAGGCCATCCAGTTGCACGGCGGCATCGGCTTCACCTGGGAGCACGACGCGCACCTGTACTTCAAGCGCGCCGCCGCCGACGAGTTGATGTTCGGGCCCGTGCACCGGCTGCGCGCCCACGCGGCGCTCAGGGCCGGGCTGTTCGCCCCCGCTCCCGAGCCCGCCGTCACGCATCGGCCCGCCGACGCGTCCCCGACCGCCACACCGCCCGCCGTCACGCCACAGGAGAGGGCAGCCGTCCGATGACACCCGGTCTCAAGCTCATGCAGAAGGTCTCCTCGACGAGGCTGTTCGCGAGGATCGCGCCGCACTTCATCCCGGCCATGGACAAGGCGGTGCACCGGCTGACCCGCGGCAAGGTCATGCTCAGCGCGCAGATGCTGCCCGGAGTGATCCTCACCGCGAAGGGCGCGAAGAGCGGCGAGCCGCGGACCACCCCGCTGGCCTGCATGCCGGAGCCGGGCGGGGCGACCTGGCTGCTGATCGGATCCAACTTCGGGCGGCCCGGGCATCCGGCGTGGACCGCCAACCTGCTGAAGCACCCGGACGCGCGGATCAGCTGGAAGGGGCAGGACATCGACGTCCGGGCCCGGCTGCTGGCGGGGGAGGAGCGCGCAGCGGCATGGCAGGCCGTGCTGCGGTTCTGGCCGCCGTACGCGACCTACCAGGCGCGGATCGACCGCGAGATCCGACTGTTCCGGCTGGAACGGCGCTGACCGGCAGGGCCGGCCGGGCCGGCGGGCCGGCGGGCCGGCTGGCCGACGCTCGGCACGGGTCGGCGCGGGTCGGCGCTGACCGGCCGGTGTGCGGTGACGGCGGGCGGCGACGGCGGGCGGACCCCGGTCGGGCCCGCCGCCTACTTGGTCGGCTTCTTGCCCGTGATGCCGAGGTGCACGAGCAGCGCCAGGTTCGGCTTCAGCTCGGCCTGCTTGACGCCCCAGGTCTGGAAGCCCTTCTGGTGCGAGGCCACCGCCGCGAGCATGGCGACCAGCGAGCCGGAGATCGCGGCAGGGCTGACGTCCTTGTCGACCTTGCCCTTGGCCTGCAGCTCCTTGACCGAATCGGTGAGGGAGTTGGTGACCGAGTTCAGGATCTTCATGCGGATCTTGTAGAAGCGCTTGTCGCCCTCGGCCGCGCCGAGGTCGACGACGCGCAGGATCGCGTCGTTGCTCCGCCAGAACTCCAGGAAGCCGTCGACGAGTTCCTCCGCCGCCTGCCAGCCGGACTTGCCGACCCACGAGCGGCCCTCGACCAGCGCGGTCAACTGTGCGCCCTCGGTCGCCATTTGCTCGGCGATCTCCAGGACGGCGCCCTCGACGTCCGGGAAGTACTGGTAGAAGGTCGCGGGGGAGGTCCCGGCCTTCCGGGCGACGTCGATCACCTTCACGTCGCGGTACGGCGAGCTGCTGAGCATCTCGCTGAGGCAGTCCAGCAGCTTCTGCCGCGTCGCCTGTCCGCGCCGGCCGGCAACGCGGCCGTCGACGGTGCGTACTTGTCCTGTCATGCCGTCAGCTTACCGAGGGGTGATCGGGGCGCGATTCGGCCGCCTGCAAATGGGGTTACGGGGTGGTTGGCCTGCGATTCCCTGGCGGGGCTGGGGCGTGACTGGGGGCTCTGCGGTGCGGGTCCGGGCCCTGAGCGGGGTCGGGGTGCGGGACACGCTGCGCGACCGGCGCGGGCCGGTGTGCCGTGTGCCCACCCTCCCCCAAGCTCTCGGCTTCGCTCGAGCAGGGGGGACCCCCATCGCCCTGCGGCACGCCTGCCCACACGGCGGCACGCGTGGCCACACGGCGGCACGCCTGCCGACGCGGCGGTGGGGAGGGTGCGAGGGCTGGGGCGGAATCGCCCGAATAGTCTTGTCAACAGGCTGTGGACAACAGGTCCGATGGATCATGGGTGGGCGTACACAGCACGCCAAAACGGAAGGAAAGGCCCGTGGCCGCATTCGCAGAGGGCACCCCCTGCTGGGTGGACGCCTCGCTTCCGGACGTCGAGGCGGGCAAACGTTTCTACGGTGAGCTGTTCGGGTGGACCTTCACCGCCCCCTCCGCCCGGTACGGCGGATACACCCAGGCCTACAGCCGCGGCCGCAACGTGGCAGCGCTCGCGCCCAAGCCCGACGGCCGGATGCCCACCGTCTGGGGGGTCTACCTCTACACCTCCGACGCGTACGCGGCCGCCCGGCGGATCCGGGGCGCCGGCGGCCAGATGGTCATGGAGCCCATGCCGGTCGGCCCGTACGGCGCCGCCGCGATGGCCGCGGACCCCGGCGGCGCCGTCTTCGGCCTCTGGCAGCCCGGCACCCACCACGGCTTCGAGGCCAGCATGGAGCCGTACACGTACTGCTGGACCGAGGTCTACACCCGGGCCCGTGACGCGGTCGACACCTTCTACGCGCAGGTCTTCGGCTACGTCGCCCAGGACCAGGAGGACGCCGGCATCGACTACCGCATCTGGTCGCCGCCCGGCAGCACGCCCGGCCCGGACACCGCCGTCGTGGGCCGCACGCTGATCACGGAGGCGTTCCCGGAGTACATGCCGGCGCATTTCCTGGTGTATTTCGCGGTGCCCGACGTGGACGAGTCGGTGGCGACCGTGCGCCGCCTCGGCGGCCGGGTCAGCGCCGACCCGTTCGACACGCCGTACGGCCGGATCGCCGTCGTCGCGGACAATCAGGGAGCGGCCTTCGCCCTCCTCTCCGAGCCCGAGTCCGGCCCGGAGGCGGGATCGGCTGCCGAACCGGGCGCGGAGTCGGAGCCGGGGCGGCCCGGGGCCTGACAGAATCGGGGAGCGCGGGCCCGGACCTGGGCCCGTACGGGGAGGTGTGAGGCGAGTGGTGGAGCAGCTGACGCAGCACGACCCGAGACGGATCGGCCCCTTCGAGGTGCTGGGCCGGCTCGGGGCCGGCGGCATGGGGCTGGTCTATCTCGCGCGGTCGGCGTCCGGCCGCCGGGTCGCGATCAAGACGGTGCGCACCGAGCTGGCGGAGGACCAGCTGTTCCGGGTGCGGTTCACGCGCGAGGTGGAGGCGGCGCGCGCCGTCTCCGGCTTCTACACCGCCGCCGTGGTCGACGCCGACCCGCGCGCCGCCGTGCCCTGGCTGGCCACCGCGTACGTCCCGGCGCCCTCCCTGGAGGAGATCGTCAACGAGTGCGGGCCGATGCCCGCGCAGGCCGTACGGTGGCTCGCGGCCGGCATCGCGGAGGCGCTGCAGTCCATCCACCAGGCCGGCCTGGTGCACCGCGACCTCAAGCCGTCCAACGTCCTCGTGGTCGAGGACGGGCCCCGGGTGATCGACTTCGGTATCGCCAGCGGTGTCTCGAACACCCGGCTGACCATGACGAACGTCGCCGTCGGCACCCCGGCCTACATGTCGCCCGAGCAGGCGAAGGACTCGCGCAGCGTGAAGGGCGCCAGCGACGTCTTCTCGCTCGGCTCCACCCTGGTCTTCGCGGCCACCGGGCACCCGCCGTACCACGGGGCGAACCCGGTGGAGACCGTGTTCATGCTGTTGCGCGAGGGGCCGAACCTGGAGGGCCTGCCGGACGAGCTGCGGCCGCTCATCGACTCCTGCATGCAGATGGACGCCACGCTCCGGCCCACCCCGGCCGACCTGCAGGCGCAGCTGGCCCCGCACCTGTTCGCCGCAGGGGACGACAGCGGTACCGCCTCGGCCTGGCTGCCGGAGCGGGCGGTCGCGATGATCGAGGCGCGGCGGGCGGGGCAGCGTACGAGCGGTGGGGGTGCTCCCGGTCACGGCCAGGGCAACGGCCAGGGCGGTCAGGGCCCCGGTCAGGGCCCCGGTCAGGGCCCGACGCACCGCCGTGAGCGCCCGGCCGCCGACAGCCGGCCCGCTCCCGGGGACCCGTGGACGGACCCGCGCACCGGGCACGCCGCACCGCCGCGGCCGCAGCACCCGCCGATCACCCCGCCGCCCGGCCAGGCCCCCCTGCCCGTGCCCGCGCCCGCCTCCGCGCCGGTTTCCGCCGAGCCGGTCCGGCTGGGTGCCTCCCCGGTGCCGATCGGTCCCGGCCCGCGCCCGGTGTCCACCGCGCCCGGCTCGGCCGACTCCGCCACCGGGTGGATCCGCCCGCCGGGCGGAGCCGCCGCCTCCGCGCCCGCCACGCCCGCCCCCGCACTGCCCCGGCCCGGCCCGGCGCCGGACAGCGGCCGCTGGCGGCCCTGGCGGTTCCGGATGTCCAACGAGGTCTGGGGCACCCCGACCGTCGCCGGGGACCTCCTCTACGTCACCTCCTTCGAGGTCCACGCGCTGGACGTGGGCAGCGGCCGCCGCCAGTTCAAGACCCGCGACGTGGCCTGGGCGATGGCGGTCGCGGACGGCCGGATCCACGCCTCCGACGGCCCGTCGCTGTACGCGCTCGACGCCGCCGACGGCAGCGAGCGCTGGCGGCTCGCCTCCGACGCCTGGGTGTACGCGCTGCGCGCGGACCGGGGCACGGTGCTCACCGCCACGCGCGGCGGCGGCGTCCAGGCGTACGAGGCGGCGAACGGGCAGCAGCTGTGGTCGCTGACCGGCGCCCAGACCGACTTCGAGACCACCGACGGAGCCCCGGTCCTGCACGAGGGCTACGTGTACGTCTGGCAGGACGCCCGGCTGCGCGCACTGGACGCCCGTACCGGCCGGGAGGCCTGGTCCTACCCGGTCGGCGACGCGGCTTCCTGCGGCAACGTCCCGGTCCGGGTGACCCCGGCGTCCGACGGCAACGTCTATGTGGCGGCCGGCACCCGGGTCCTGTCCGTGGACCGGGCCTCCGGCCGGGTCCGCTGGCACTTCGAGGCCCCGGCGGCCTTCCTGGCCCCGCCGGCCTTCGCCCCCGGACCCGCCGTCACCGGCGGTGGCGTGTACCTGGCCGACTACCTCGGCACCGTGTACGCCATCGACGCCGCGACGGGCAAGGACCGCTGGCGCATCGCCACCGAGCCGCGCCAGTCCACCGAGCCGGCGGTCATCGCGGACGGCCACGTCCACCTGGCCTCGGGCAGCGCGCTCTACACCCTCGACGCGGTCACCGGCACCCCGAAGTGGCGGTTCGCGGCGGGCGCGGAGATCACCGGTGCTCCGGTGGTCGCTGACGGCCGCGTGCACTTCGGCTCCGCGGACCACTGCCTGTACACCCTGGACGCGGCGGGCGGCCAGCTCCGCTGGAAGCTGGCCACGGGCGGCGAGATCACCGGCTCCCCGGTCGCCCGCGCGGGCGTGGTCTACGCCTGCAGCAAGGACCGCTGCGTGTACGCCCTGGACGCCTCGAAGGGGACGGGGACGAGGACCGGGGGCTGACCCCGGGGCCCGCTCGCCGTCCGCTCGCCCCTCCCCGTCCGGGAGGGGCCGCGGGTGGCGTCCGGGGCCGAGAAACGGCCCCGCCGGGGTGCGCATGGCACCGGGAGTGACAGGATGGGACCCATGAGCAACGAAAACGTCTACTTCGAGATCACCGCCGACGGTCAGTCGCTGGGCCGCATCGAGTTCCGCCTCTTCGACGACGTCGTGCCGAAGACCGCCAGGAACTTCCGCGAGCTGGCCACCGGCGAGCACGGCTACGGCTACAAGGGTTCGCCGTTCCACCGCGTCATCCCGAACTTCATGCTGCAGGGTGGCGACTTCACCAAGGAGAACGGCACCGGCGGCAAGAGCATCTACGGCGAGAAGTTCGCCGACGAGAACTTCACCCTGAAGCACGACCGTCCGGGTCTGCTGTCGATGGCGAACGCCGGCAAGAACACCAACGGCTCGCAGTTCTTCGTCACGACCATCGTCACCGACTGGCTGGACGGCAAGCACGTCGTCTTCGGTGAGGTCGTCTCCGGCATGGACGTGGTCAAGGCCGTCGAGGCCCTGGGCTCCTCCTCCGGCAGGACCGCCAAGGACATCCGCGTCTCCGACTCGGGCATCGTCAAGGGCTGACCTGCCTGTCCGGCACAGCAGGCCGAACGGCCCCCTTCCCCGGTCCGGGGGCGGGGGCCGTCGCCGTCCACGGGGACGGGGGGCGTCCGGGGCGGGTACGGCGAGTACGGTGCGTGGGGCGCGTAGGGTGCGTCCATGCCGACCTACGTGAGGTTCCAGGGCACGGTCCGAAGCCCCCGCGGGCATTTCCCGGGTGTGTTCGCCCTCGCCAACGGGCTCGCCCGGGAGGGGCGGCTCACCGAGGAGCAGTACCGGTTCTGGCGGTCGGCCAACGACTGGTACGACGCCGCCTACCCGAACCCCGCCGACCACGACCCGGCCGTCTACGACCCCGTCGTGAACCCCGGCGCGGTGGCGTGGTTCAAGGACACGGCGGGGCACCTCGTCGAGCGGGTGGCCGACTACCTGGAGCTGCTCGCCGCGCACGGCGTCCCGTGCGAGCGGGTGGAGTCCGCCGATCCCGGGCGGATCGTCTACGAGGACGACGTGCAGGTCGTCGTCGTTCCCCTGCCCTGACCGGGACGGCCGTCGTACCGCACACGGAAGGGGTCGGACGGCGGCCGTCGTCCGTGGGGGCGGTGGCCCCGGGCGGCGGGTCGGCCGCCTCTGGTCCGAACCTACGCCCGGCGCCGTGGGGGCGCACGTCGGTGCCCGCCGGTACCGTCACCGGCCGTGGACCAGGGGGAACGGACCGGGTCGGTCCGCGGCCGTTCAGCGCACGCGGAACCCCGGTGACGCGCGCCGGCCGGTGAAGAGCGCCGCCTGGCGTTCCGCGGGCAGGTTGCCCAGGGTGATCAGGGACGGGGCCTGGGACAGGGCCTGGTGCAGGGCGGCCTGTTTGGCCGACCACAGGGCCCGTACGGTGCCCTGGACCGCCTCCGTGGGGAAGCTGGCCAGGGTTTCCGCCGTACGGAGGACGGACGGCAGGAGGCCGGCCGGGTCGGTCAGTTCCGAGACGAGCCCGATGTCGTACGCGCGTTGCGCCCCGACGCGTTCCGCCGTGCCCATCAGGGCCATCCGGGCCGCCTCGCCGAAGGGCATGCGCTGGGCCATGTACACCGCCTCGTAGGCGCTGACCATGCCGTAGGAGGTGTGCGGGTCGAAGTACGTGGCGGTGGTCGAGGAGACGATGAAGTCGGCTTCGCCGAGCAGGTAGAAGGCGCCGCCGCAGGCCATTCCGTTGACGGCCGCGATGACCGGCTTCCACAGGTCGTTGGCCTTGGGGCCGATCGTCGCGAGCGGGTCGTCCACCGAGTACGGCGAGGCCGGCTGGGGCACCTCCGCCTCCCGGTCGATGCCGGTGCAGAACGCCGCCGTGCCGGCGCCGGTCAGGACGACCGCCCGGACGTCCTGGTCGAACCGGAACTCCCGCCAGACCGAGACGAGCGCCTCCGCCGTCGGCAGGTCGATCGCGTTGTGGCGGCGTTCCCGGTCCAGGGTGACGACGGCGACGCCGGCGTCCTTGTGCCGTTCCACGGTCAGGGTCGTGGCGGTCATGACGCCGCCAGCAGCCAGCGCGGCAGGGTCATCCCGTCCTGCTCGGTGAAGGCGACCTGCACCTTCGCGCCGATGCGCAGCCGGGCCGGGTCCACCGAGTCCAAGGGCGCGTCCGGGGCCGACACCAGGTTGCCC
Organism: Streptomyces sp. NPDC043853; assembly: GCF_056436025.1. Lineage (NCBI taxonomy): Bacteria > Bacillati > Actinomycetota > Actinomycetes > Kitasatosporales > Streptomycetaceae > Streptomyces > Streptomyces sp. NPDC043853. The sequence continues at coordinate 372,173 of NZ_JBWKDJ010000004.1, read as the reverse complement.
GCCAGCCGGATGTGCGGGGCTTCGGCGAGTTCCACGAGGACGACGTTGTACGGGGCCTGGGCGGCGTACGCGGGCAGCAGGGGCGGGTGCGGGCGGACCCAGGACCAGATGCGGCCGCGGCCGCTCATCGGCTCCCACCGGGAGGAGAAGGACTGGCAGTGCGGGCAGCAGGGCCGGGGCGGGAAGCGGAGCCGCCCGCAGTCGGCGCAGGCCTGGACGCGGAGTTCGCCGCGGGCCGCGTACTCCCAGAAGGGGGCGCCGTCCTCGTCCGGGACGGGCAGCAGGAGGCCTCCGGGGCCTTCGGCGGTGATGGTCATCTGGCGGCGTTCCCTTTCAGTTCCGGAGGAGGATCGCGGACGTGGGGACGCCCTCGCCCGCCGTCACCAGGCAGGTCGAGGCGTCCGGGACCTGTGCGGTGCTCGTGCCGCGCAGCTGTTTGACGCCCTCGTTGATCAGGTTGAAGCCGTGGACGTACGCCTCGGAGAGTCCGCCGCCGCCGGTGTTGATCGGCAGCCGGCCGCCGGTCTCCAGGGCGCCGCCCTCGGTGAAGGCGGCGCCCTCGCCGCGTCCGCAGAAGCCGTAGCCCTCCAGGGAGAGCGGGATCAGCGGGGTGAACGCGTCGTAGATCTGGGCCACGTCGATGTCGGCGGGGCCGAAGTCGGCCTGCTTCCACAGGTGGCGGGCGGCGGTCCAGGCGGGGCCGCTGAGCGGGTCGTCGTTCCAGTAGTTGACCATGCCGTGGTGCTGGGCGGGCAGGCCCTGGGCGACCGAGTGGACGTAGACGGGTTTCTGCCGGCAGTCACGGGCGCGTTCGGCGGAGACGATCACGCAGGCGAGTGCGCCGTCGGTCTCCAGGCAGTTGTCGAAGAGGCAGAGGGGTTCGCTGATCCACCGGGCGGTCATGTACATCTCACGGGTCAGCGGGCGTTCGTACATCATCGCGGCCGGGTTCTGGTTGGCCCGGTTCCGGCAGGCCAGGGCCACGTTGAAGAGGTGGTCGCGGGTGGCGCCGTACTCGTGCATGTAGCGACGGGCCAGCATGCCGATCTCGTCGGCGGGGCGGAGCAGTCCGAAGGGCCGGGTCCACTGGCCGGGGGTGGGCAGCTGGACGGTGGTGTTCTTCCAGGGGCGGGGGCCGGAGCCGCGCTTGCGGGAGCGCCAGGCGACGCCCACGGACGCCTGACCGGTGGCGATGGCGGCGGCGAGGTGGCCGACGGTGGCGCAGGAGCCGCCGCCGCCGTAGCCCACCTTGGAGAAGAAGGTGACGTCGCCGGCTCCGATGGCCTTGGCGACCTCGACCTCGTCGGTCTCCTCCATGGTGTACGAGGCGAAGGCGTCGACCTCGGCCGGTTCGATGCCGGCGTCGGCGAGTGCCGCGAGGATGGCCCGGCAGGCCAGTTCCTTCTCGGTCTGCGGCAGTCGCTTGGCGAAGGCGGTCTGCCCGATCCCGACTATCGCCGTGGCGTCCTTGAGTCCTGCGGCCATCGCCCCACCTCTTCACGCGTACTGCACCGGTGTGCTGACAGCCGCGAAGGCTACAGCTAATCTGACGGATAGTCAGCTACTGGCGACCGTGAGGGTGGTGGGCGATGGCCGAGGACGAGCGGGGCGATCTGCGCTGGGGCAGCATCCCGGGCCTGGTCCGCGCGGCTGCGGAAGAATACGCCGCGTCGGAGGCCGTCGTCGACGGCCGCAACCGGATCCGTTACGCCGAACTCGGCGAACGCGTGGAGCGGGCCGCGGCCGCCTGCCTCGCCGCCGGAGTGGAACCCGGCGACCGGGTCGCCGTCTGGGCGCCCAACTCACTCGACTGGATCGTCTCCGCGCTCGGCGCGGTCAGCGCCGGAGCCGTCCTCGTCCCGCTCAACACCCGGTTCAAGGGCTCCGAGGCCGCCTACGTGCTGCGCCGCAGCGGGGCCCGGCTGCTGTTCGTCACCGGCACCTTCCTGGGAACCTCCTACGTCGCCTCCCTGCGCCGGGCCGCCGCCGAGGGGCCGAGCACCGGCCCGCTGCCCGGCCTGCCCGGGCTGCGGGACGTCGTGGTGTTCGCCGAGGACGCCCCGGAAGGCTTCCGGACCTGGACGGACTTCCTGGCGGACGGCGCGGACGTGCCCCGCGCGGCCGTCCGCGTCCGCGCCGACGCGATCCGCCCGGACGACCCCTCCGACATCATCTTCACCTCCGGCACCACCGGCAGCCCCAAGGGCGCCGTCATCACCCACGCGCAGACCCTCCGCTGCTACGAGGTGTGGAGCGAGCTGGCGGGGCTCCGCGAGGGCGACCGCTACCTCATCGTGAACCCGTTCTTCCACACCTTCGGCTACAAGGCGGGGATCATCGCCTGCCTGATGCGCGGCGCCACGATGGTCCCGCAGCCGGTGTTCAACGTGGACACCGTGCTCGCCAACGTCGCCGCCGAGCGGATCTCCGTACTGCCCGGACCGCCCACCCTCCACCAGTCCGTCCTGGACCACCCCTCCCGCGACCAGCACGACCTGTCCGCGCTGCGGCTGGTGGTCACCGGGGCGGCCGTGGTGCCCCTGCAACTGGTGGAACGGCTCCGGGCCGAACTGAAGATCGCGACGGTGCTCACCGCCTACGGGCTGTCCGAGGCGAGCGGGATCGTCACCATGTGCCGGCGGGGCGACCCGGCCGAGACCGTCGCCGCAACCTCCGGCCGGGCCATCCCCGGCACCGAGGTACGGGTCACCGGCCCGGCGGGGGAGGCCCTGCCGCCCGGCGAACCGGGCGAGGTGCAGGTGCGCGGCCACAACGTGATGCGCGGCTACTACGAGGACCCGGAGGAGACCTCCCGCGCCATCACGCCCGAGGGCTGGCTGCGCACGGGCGACATCGGCGTCCTCGACGAAGCGGGCAACCTGCGCATCACCGACCGCATCAAGGACATGTTCATCGTCGGCGGGTTCAACGCCTACCCGGCGGAGATCGAACAGCTCCTCGGCCTGCACCCGGACATCGCCGACGTCGCGGTCGTCGGCATCCCCGACCCGCGGCTGGGCGAGGTCGGCAAGGCCTACGCGGTCCGCCGCCCCGGCTCCACCCTCACCTCGGACGACCTGATCGCCTGGTCGCGGCGGGAGATGGCGAACTACAAGGTGCCGCGGGCGGTGGAGTTCGTGACCGAACTCCCGCGCAACGCCGGCGGGAAGGTCCTCAAGACCGAACTGCGGGCGCGCCGCCGGACCTCGTAGCGGGCGCGCCGCCGGACCGCGGGGCGGGCCCGCCGTCACCCCTCCGTCACCGCGGGCTCACTGCGGGCTCACCTCTGCCCCCGCCCGGGACGCCCGCGGCGGGGCTGCCTCCGGATGCGGTTAGCCTGCACGCGTGACCAGGCAAAGATCAGTCGTTCGGTTCCGGTGGGAGATACCCGTCTTCGGGGGGATCCTCGCCCTCGCCCTCCTCATCGTGGGCATCGTCGTGCTGTGGGGAAACGGCGACGACGGGGACACCGCGGAGAAGAAGCCGACCGGCCCGCTGCGGCCCGAGGTGTCCACCCCCTTCCGGGCCTTCTCCGAGGGCTACGACTGCTTCCGCATCCCCACGCTGACCAGCGCCAGGAACGGGCACCTGCTGGCCATCGCCGAGGCCCGCACCAAGGGCTGCTCCGACGTCGGTGACATCGACCTGGTCATGAAGCGGTCCACCGACAACGGGCGGAGCTGGGGCAAGCTCCAGGTGATCCGCGGCGCCGACGACTCCGGCGGCTTCGGCAACCCCGTGCCCATGGTCGACGCCAACTCCGGCCGCCTCACGCTGATCTACGCCTACAACGACTGGAGCGCCGGACCCAAGGGCGACCGGGTCCGCGCCCCCCGCGAACTCCGCATGGCCCACAGCAACGACAACGGCGGCACCTGGACGGCCGCCCTCACCCAGCTCGACCAGCTCAAGCAGAGCGACTGGGACTGGGTCTCGGTCGGCCCCGGCCACGGCATCCAGCTACAGCCCACCAAGCAGGGCAAGCCCGGCCGCATGGTCGTCACCGGCGACTACCGCAAGCGCGGCAACGCCCACGGCGCGATGCTCTACTACAGCGACGACGGCGGGCTCACCTGGCAGCTCGGCGCGAGCTGGGACGCGCCCGAGGGCCAGGCCGCCCCCGGCGAGCCCGCGCTCAGCCAGCTGCCGGACGGCCGCGTCTACGTCAACGCCCGCTCGCTCCAGACCTGCGGCACCAACGACCACCGGGTCTCCGCGGTGATCGACGAGGTCGCCGACCCGAGGTTCCCCGACCCCGGCTTCGTACCGGTGCCCAACCTGCCCGCCCCGCCGGTCTCCGGATCCCTGCTGCAGCTGCCCGACGGCGGCCCGCTGCTGTTCTCCTCGCCGGCCCGGCAGGGCGCCGAGTTCTCCGACCGCTGGACCCTGGCCGTCCGCACCTCCGCGGACGGCGGGAAGACCTGGTCCGCCAAGGGCGCGGTGGTGGCCCGCGACCGGGCCGGCTACTCCGACATGACCCTGCTCCGCACCGGGGACGTCGGCATGCTCTACGAGACCGGCACCACCGCCTCCACCGGCTCCCTGGTGTTCACCTCCTTCGCCCCCGGCGCGGTCGAGGGCGCGGCCGAGGACCTCACCCCGCGCCGGACCAGCGACAACACCCCGAACAAGAACCACGCCCTGCTGCACGGCGACCCGCAGCTGGTGCCGCGCGCCGACGGCAACGCGGTGTCCCTCAACGGAAGTTCCGACTTCCTCCGGATCGGCTGCGCGGATTCGCTACGGGTGGCCGGCGGCGACTTCGCCGTCACCGCCTGGGTGAAGTTCAGCGGCCAGTCCGGGCGCCGCCCGCTGATCTGGGCGTCCGGGCAGAACGCCGCCACCAAGCAGCTGGTGGTGGAGGCGGTCGACGGCCGGATCGAGGCGCGGACCAACAGCGGCGGCCGGCCGGTCTCCGTGTCCACCATGAGCCGGTTCGACGACGACCGCTGGCACCACGTGGCGTTCCAGCGGCTGGGCAGCCAGCTCCAGCTGTCGGTGGACGGCGGCTACAGCCAGACCGCGGACCTGCGGCCGGAGGACATGGACATCCAGCCGGGCGACGCCTTCACCGTCTACCTCGGCACCCAGCCCGACCAGAAGGTCTTCTTTGCCGGCGCGCTGGACGACGTCCGGATCACCGGGCGTGCCCTGACGAAGGAGGACCTGGGACGCATCCGGGCCGACGAGAACGCCGAGGATCCGCAGGAGCGGGTCCGGCTCCCCTTCGCGACGATCTGGTGAGCGCCGCGCCGGGCGGCCGCGGACCCGTTCCGGAAGGGACGGCCTACGCCCGCCGGGCCAGCACCAGGCGCCAGCGCGGGGTCAGGTCGGGGCGGCGCCCGAAGTGCTCCAGCGGGAGGGTCTCCACCGTGAAGCCGGCCCGGCGCAGGTCCTCCCGGACCCCGCCGAACGGGAAGGTCCGGTAGTACATCACGAAGCTCGGCCGCCAGACCGCGTTCCGGACCCGCATGACCGCGTCGAAGCCGGCCGTCATCCAGTAGTACGGCGAGGCCATCGACAGCGGGGCCGGCACCGGGAAGGCGAAGACCCCGCCCGGCCGCAGCGCCCCGTACACGCTGCCGAACAGCGCCGGGCGCTCCTCGGGGAGGAAGTGGCCGAAGGCCCCGAAGCTCACCGCGAGGTCGTAGGAGGACCCCAGCGCCGGGGGCAGGGCCCGTGCGTCGGCCCGTACGAAGTCCACGGCGGGGCCGGGAGCGGCGGTGGTGCCGTGGGCCTGCTCGGCCTCGGCGAGCATGCCGGCGCTGAAGTCCACCCCGGTCACCCGGTCCCGGCACAGCCGCCGGAGCACGGGGATCGCGGCGCCGGTCCCGCAGCAGACGTCGAGGCCGGCACCGAAGCCGTCCCCGTGGCGGGCGAGGGTGTCCTCGACCGCGTCGAGCATCCGGTCGGGGGTGCGGAAGGGGGTCAGGTCGAACTTGGGGGCGAGCAGGTCGTAGCCGTGCTCGGTGGACGACATGGCCTGTACGGCCAGTTCACGCAGGCTGGGGCCCTTCGGAGCGAACATGGCCCCAGCCTAGGTCCTGTCGTCAGAGTGGCGCCGGTCAGGCACGGTCGCCCCGGAACACGCATGCGGCGGCCGCGGTGGCTCCCCCTCCGGGCCACCGCGGCCGCCGTTCCCCCGTTCACCCGGTGGGTCCCCGTCCCCCGACGGACCTCCGAGCCTTCCCCCCTGTGGTTCCCCCGTGCCCCCCGTGCCCCCGTGTCCCCCGTGGGCTTCCCCGTGTCCCCCGTGGGTTCCCCCGAACCCCGCGGGTTCCCGTGCCCGGGAGGGCCGGGCTTACCGGGCCGTGCCTTACGGGCGCGGGCCGGTCGCGTGGTTGTCCATCGTCTGGAGCTCCTCGCCCGCCGGAACGGCGCCGGTGCCCGCGGCCGGGGCGGTGCCGGTGCCCGTGGCGGGCTCGCCCTGCGGCTTGATCTCGATGCCCGTGGCGTGGTTGTCGAGCGTCTCGATGTCGCCGTTCTCCGGCGTCGCGTTCTCGGTCGTCGTCATCGTCGTCACTCCTGAATGGGCGGGGCTTGGCCATTCCCGTTCGGCGATTCCCCCGCGGACCGCCGAACGGGCCTTCCGTCCGACCCGCCTGCCCCCCGGCGCGGCGAGTCGATGTGTTCATCATGTAGGACGGCGATAAACGAACGATGAACGCCCCCGTTCACGCCCCGCTCAGGCCGCCAGCTCCGATGCCAGCAGCGCCCTGACCTCGGCGAGTTCGGCCGAACCGAGCTGCTCGAAGACGACCTCCGCGTCCATCCAGCAGGCCCGTGCCCGGTCCCGCTGCCCCATCCGGTGCAGCGCCCGGCCGAGCACCATCACCACGCAGGCCCGCCGCCATTCTCCGCCCATCACCCGCAGGGCGATGGCCTGTTCGGCGTGCGAGGCGGCCAGGGTGGCCCGCCCGGCGGCCAGATGGGCCTCGGCGATGCGGTAGTGGGTGATCCCTTCCCACAGCGGCTGCCGGTTGTCGTGGAACAGGGCCAGCGCGGCGGTCAGCTGGTCGAGGGCCTCACCGAGCCGGCCCGCCTGGACGAGCACGATGCCCAGCGCGTAGCGGCCGTTGGCCAGGCGCAGGGTCAGGCCCATCCGGTCGTAGATGGCGATGCCCTCCCCGGCCAGCTCTATGGCGCTGGACAGCCGTCCCAGCGCCGCGTGGACCCGGGACAGGTTGCACAGCGCGCTGGCCTCGCCGACCTTGTTGCCGTCGGCGCGGAAGCGGTCGATGGCCTCCAGCAGGTGCTGCTCGCCGTCGGCGTGCCGGCCCTCGTAGAGGGCGATGATGCCCCGGTCGTTGGCGGCCCAGCAGCCGGACAGCGCGTCCCCGATGGACCGGGCGAGCAGTCCGGCCCGCCGGGCCTCGTCGTCGGCCTCGGCGAACCGGCCGGCGACCAGGTGGACGTTGGTGAGGATGGTCCGGACCCGGCCCTCGGCGTACGGGTCGCCGGACGCGCGGGCCGCCTCGCACAGGGCCTCCGCCGCGGACGCGTACTGCTTGGAGTTCGCACCGGACTCCAGCAGGTCCTTGGCGGCCAGCAGCAGGTCGGCGGCCCGCCGGAGCGCGGCCACCTCCGCCCCGGCGGGCGCGGCCGCCTGCCGTACGCAGGCCAGCAGCGGGTTCGCCTCGGCGTACTGCCAGTCCAGTGCGGCGTGCCGGTCGGGGAACTCCAGCCCGGGGTAGCGGGTCGGCGCCAGGTGGGCGACGAGGCGGTCCCCGGGGCGCTCCAGCGCGTACACGGCGGCGGCCGTGGCCAGGTAGAAGTCGAGCAGCCGGGAGAGCGCGGCTTCGCGCTCGGCCGGGGGCTGCTCGTCGCGTTCGGCGCAGGCACGCGCGTAGAGCCGTACGAGGTCGTGGAAGCGGTAGCGGCCGGGCGCGGCCGATTCCAGCAGGGAGCAGTCGACCAGGGCTTCGAGGAGGTCCTCGGTGTCGTGCTCGGGCAGGTCCAGCACGGCCGCGGCGGCGGCCAGCGAGATGTCGGGGCCGTCGGCGAGGCCGAGCAGCCGGAAGGCGCGCTGCTGGGCGGGTTCGAGCTGGCCGTAACCGAGTTCGAAGGTGGCCTTCACGGCGAGGTCGCCGGCCTGCAGCTCGTCCAGCCGGCGGCGTTCGTCGGCGAGTTTCGCGGCGAGGACGGAGACCGTCCAGGTGCGGCGGGCGGCCAGCCGGGAGGCGGCGATGCGGATCGCGAGCGGCAGGAAGCCGCAGGCGCCGACCACGTCGAGGGCGGCCTGGCGCTCGTGCCCGACCCGCTCCGTGCCGACGATCCGGGTGAACAGCTGGAGCGCCTCCTCGGGGGACATCACGTCGAGGTCGACGAGGTGCGCCCCGGCGAGGCCCGCCATCCGGACCCGGCTGGTGACGAGGGCGGCGCAGCCGTTGGTGCCCGGCAGCAGCGGGCGGACCTGGGCGGCGTCGCGGGCGTTGTCGAGGAGGACCAGGACGCGGCGGCCGTCGAGGGTGGAGCGGTAGAGCGCGGCCCGTTCGGCGGCGGAGTCCGGGATGGCGGTGTCGGGGGTGCCCAGGGCGCGCAGGAAGGACCCGAGGACGGCGGCCGGCTCGGCCGGGCGCGGGTCGGTGCCCTGGAGGTCGACGTAGAGCTGGCCGTCGGGGAAGTGCGGGCGGGCGGCGTGGGCGACGTGCACGGCCAGGGTGGTCTTGCCGACGCCGCCGATGCCGGCCACCGCCGAGACGGCCATGACCTGGCCGTCGGCGCCGGCTCCGGCCAGGACCTCGGACAGTTCGTTGACGAAGGCGGTGCGTCCGGTGAAGTCGGGGACGGTGGCGGGCAGCTGGGCGGGCCGGACCTGTACGGGTGCGACGGCCGGGGCCGGTTCGGCGGCGCGGGCGAGTTCGGCGTCGCCGCGGAGGATGCGCTGCTGCAGGGCGGCGAGTTCGGGGCCGGGGTCGACGCCGAGCTCGTCGGCGAGGAGGCGCCGGGTGTCGGCGTAGACGGCGAGGGCCTCGGCCTGCCGGCCGCTGCGGTAGAGGGCGAGCATGAGGAGCTCGCGGAGGCGTTCGCGCAGCGGGTGGGCGGCGGTGAGGGCGGTGAGCTCGGAGACGGCCTCGGCGTGCTGGCCGGTCTCCAGGTCCAGGTCGAGCCGGTTCTCGAGCAGGGTCAGCCGCCACTCGCTGAGCCGGGTGCGTTCGGTCTCGGCGTAGGGGCCGGGCACGCCGGCCAGCGGTTCGCCCTCCCACAGGGCCAGGGCGCGGCCGAGCAGGGTGCGGGCCATGGAGCGGTCGCCGCCGGCCCGGGCGGCCTCGGCGTCGCCGGCGAGGCTGCGGGCCACCCCGAGGTCGAGCGCGGCGAGGGCGCCCAGGCGTATGGCGTAGCCGCCGGACTCGCTGACCAGGAGGTTGGGGTCGAGGATCTTGCGCAGCCGGGAGGCGTAGGTCCGGATCGTGGCCAGGGCCTGCGGTGGCGGGTCCTCGCCCCATATGGCGTCGATGAGCTCGGGGGCGGTGGCGGTACGGCCGTCGCGCAGCAGCAGGGCGGCGAGCAGGGCGCGCTGCTGCGGGCTGCCGGAGGCGAGGGGCTCGTTTCCGCGCCAGGCGCGGATGGGCCCGAGCACGGCGAACCGGGAGCCGGTGTCGGCCGGTTCGGCCTCGGATGTGCCTTCCATGGTGTCTGTCTCCCCCTCCCTGGGCCGGTGGCGGTGGCGGTGGCGGTGGCGGTGGCGGTGGCGGTGGTGTGGTCGTGACGGTAACGGAGCGGTTGTGGAGTGCAACGGTCAGTCTGCCCTGTTTGGGGCGAGCACGGCAGCCCGCCAGGGGCCTGCTGTGTACCGAGCACGTCTCAAGTAGCTGACGGTTCGTCAGATCAACGCTACCGTGGAGGACATGGAGACCTTCCCGAAGATCATCTCGGTGGACGACCACACGGTTGAACCCCCTCACGTCTGGCGGGACCGGCTCCCGTCCAAATACCGCGACACCGGCCCGCGCATCGTCCGCGCCCCCCTCAAGGAAATGACCTTCCTGGGTGGAAAGTTCGCCCCCGTCATGGGCTCCAAGGGCGACGACGGGCCGATCGGCGACTGGTGGGTCTACGAGGACCTGCACCGGCCGCTGACCCGGCTGGACACGGCGGTCGGCTACGACCGCGACGAGATCCGGCTGGAGGTCATCACCTACGAGCAGATGCGCCCCGGCTCCTTCTCCGTCCCCGACCGCCTCGCCGACATGGACGTCAACCACGTCCAGTCCGCCCTCTGCTTCCCCACCTTCCCGCGCTTCTGCGGCCAGACCTTCACGGAGGCGAAGGACCGCGAGCTCGGGCTGCTCGGAGTCCGGGCGTACAACGACTGGATGGTGGAGGAGTGGTGCGGCCCGGAGGCGCACGGCCGGCTGATCCCCCTGACCCTGATCCCGCTCTGGGACGCGCACCTGGCGGCGGCGGAGGTGCGCCGCAACGCGGCGCGCGGCGTCCGCGCGGTCGCCTTCTCGGAGATCCCGCCGCACCTGGGCCTCCCGTCCATCCACACGGACGACTGGGACCCCTTCCTCCAGGCGTGCGACGAGACCGGGACGGTCATCGCCATGCACATCGGGTCCTCCTCGCGGATGCCCTCCACCTCGGCGGACGCGCCGCCGGCGGTCGGCTCCACGATCACCTTCGCCAACTGCTGCTTCTCCATGGTCGACTGGCTGATGAGCGGCAAGTTCGAACGCTTCCCCAACCTGCGGATCATGTACGCGGAGGGCCAGATCGGCTGGATCCCGTACATCCTGGAACGGGCCGACGTGGTGTGGGAGGAGAACCGCGCCTGGGGCGGTGTCGCCGACAAGGTCACGCGCCCGCCGTCGGAGCTGTTCGCCGAGCACGTCTTCGGCTGCTTCTTCGACGACGCGTTCGGCCTGCGGAACCTGGACGCGATCGGCGTGGGCAACGTCCTCTACGAGACGGACTACCCGCACTCGGACTCCACCTGGCCCAAGTCCCGCGAGGTCGGCGAGGCCCAGATGGGCCACCTGCCGGCGGAGGACGTGGACCGCATCGTGCGCGGCAACGCGATCTCCCTCCTGGGGCTGACCGAGGACGGCCTCTGGGCGGGGCCGGGGGCGTAGGAGCCCGGCCGGGCGGGGCGGGCGCGGGTGCATGGCCGCGGCGGGGCGCAGGGCGCGTACGGGCACGGGAACGGGAGCCGGAACGGGAACACGGTGGAGCCCGGCGGGCGGCTCCAGCGGTTGTGGCTACAGCGGTTGCGGCTACAGCGGTTGTGGCTACAGGGGTTGCGGCTCGACCGATGCCCAGCCCGAGCCGGACGGGGTGAAGACGACTCCGCCGGCCACCAGGAACCCGGCGGGGGCCTCGGACCCGGACCGCGCCGGGGCGGTGAAGCGCTTGACGGCCCTGCGCGCGGCCAGGTCGACGACGCGCCCCTCCGCCCCGCACCGGACGTACGCCAGTCCGTCCGTCACCACCAGCGCGTTCGCCTGCTCCGGCCGGTCCGGCGCGGCACACGCCGCCGGCAGCGGAACCCGCCACAGGCTGCCGCCGGAATCCTGGTTCAGCTCCATGAAGGCCGGCTCACCGCTGATCGAGGCGGCCACGAAGTACACACTGCCCGCGGCGGCGGCGAGTCCGGAGAGGGCGTGGCTGCCGAACGGGATGTCCACCGCCGTGTTCTTCCCCGCGTCCACCCGCAGCACGCCCGGACCGGTCTCCTTGTGGCACAGGAACACCGTCCGCTGCGTGTCGGGTGCCGACGTCACCGCCAGACCGCCGGGCGCGCACGGGCCGGGGAGGTTCGAGCGGCCGGCTGCCCGGCCGTCTCCGGCGTCCAGCGTCCTGACGGAGCTGTAGAAACCCGTGTCGTCGTCCAGGGCCTGGCCTTCGAGGAAGACCAGCCCGCCGAGCGCCCGCACCGTGGGGTAGCCGTTCTGGGACACCTCGGGGGCGGCGGGCAGGGCCGTCACCCGGCCGGCCGCCACGTCCAGCACCACCGGGGCCCCGTTCTGGCCGACGGCATAGGCGCGGTCGCCGTCCGCCACCAGCCCGCGCAGCACCGAGCCGGCTGCCGGGGCCGTCGAGAGCGGCTTCGGCCAGCGGCTCTTCCCGTCGGACAGGGCGAAGCCCTGGAAACCCCCGAGGCCGGCCACGACCACGGTGTCCTTGACCACCGCCGGGCTCTCCGCCATCAGCACGTCGGCCTTGACCGACCACCGGACCTTCCCGGTCGCCGCGTCGAGCCGGGTCAGGGTGCCGCCGCTGCCGGTGGCCTGCGAGGTGCACAGCAGGGACGAGGCGGCGTACGCGCACTGGCCCAGCCCCTGGGCGCCGCTCCAGGGCCGCCAGCCTGCCGGGCGCCGGGCCCGGGAATCCGCGTAGGCGTGGGTGCCGGCCGGGCTGCCGCCGGCCGTCGCGACGTAGGCGGGGAGCGGGTCCCCGGCGGTGGCGCCGGTGCTCTTCGGCGCGGCCGAGGAGGCCGTGCCCGGGTTCCCCTCGGCACGGCCCTGGGACGTGAAGGGCGAACCGGGACCGAAGTAGAGCCCGGCTCCCGTGAGCAATGCCACGGCGGCGGCGCCGGCCAGGACCGTACGTCGGCGGGCGCGCCGACGGGGGCGCGCGGACGGGCCATCCGGTGCACCCGGTGCACCCGGGGAGCCGGGAACGGCGGGGCCGGCGGCGGCTACCCGTGGAGCCGGTGCGGCCGATCCACCCGATCCGCCCGATCGGGCCGGGGCGACCGGATCGGTCGGCGCCGTCGGCGGGCCGCTGGGGCGGGTCGGGAGGCCGGCCTGGGAGCCGGCCTGGGAGCGGTCCCCGGAGCCGGCCTCGGCCTCGGCCTCGGCCCCGGCGGACCCGGACTCCGTCCCGGCGGACCCGGACTCCGTCCCGGCGGACTCGCCGGAAGCGGGGGCGGGTCCGGGGGCCGTCCCCGCCGGAGCCGCGGAGGCGGTTGCGGGCAGCTCCCACTCCGCCGGGCCGACGGCGGCGAACGCCGCCAGGAGCTCGTCCGGATGCGGCCGGTCCGCGGGATCCTTGGCCAGACACCACTCCACGGCCTGGCGCAGGGAACCGGACAGCGGTCCCAGCTCCGGCGGGTCCGACACCACCCGGTAGGCGGTCAAGTAGTGGGAGTGGTCGTCGAACGGTCCGCGGCCGGTCGTCGCGAACACCAGCACCGACCCGAGGGAGAACACGTCCGAGGCCGGGGTCACCCGGCCCGGCGTCGACAGCTGCTCGGGGGGACATGTACGGCGGAGTGCCGAGGATCTGCCCCGTCGCGGTGAGCGTCTGGTGTCCGGCGGCCCGCGAGATGCCGAAGTCGATGACCCGCGGTCCGTCCTCGGTCAGCATGACGTTGTCCGGCTTGAGATCGCGGTGCACCACCCCCGTGGTGTGCAGCTCCCGCAGGGCCTCCACCAGCCCGACCGCCAGCATCCGGAGCTCCCCGCCGGACAGCGGGCCGCCCTCCTTCACCCGGGAGCGCAGGGTGCTGCCGGGCACCAGCAGGGTCGTCATCCACGGGCGTTCGGCATCCGGGTCGGCGTCCAGTACGGGGGCGGTGAAGGCTCCGCTGACCCGGCGGGCCGCCGCGACCTCCTGCCGGAACCGGATGCGGAACTCGGCGTCGTCCGCGAACTGCTGGTGCACCAGCTTCACGGCGACCATCCGGCCGGACGCCGACCTGGCCGAGTAGACCGTTCCCATGCCGCCGGAGCCCAGCCGGTCGATCAGGACGTATCCGCCGATCGAGCGCGGATCGCCGTCCCGCAGTGCCATTTCCCGCCGTCCCCCCGGGCCCGAGCCCGCGCTCGTGCCAATGCCCGTGCCCGCGCCTCTGCCCCGCGCCTGTGCCGTGGGCCGTGCGCGGCCCGGCGGCAGCCTACCGGCCCTGCCGGGCCGGGCCGTCGACGCACGTCCCGCACCCGCGCGGCCCGGCGCCGGAGACGGCTGCGGCCGGGGGCCGGGCGGCCCGGGGACCTGTCCGGCGGTGCCCCCGCCCGGCCCGGCCGACGTCGAACGGGGTGGCCGGAGCCGGCTGTGGACCGGCTCCGGGAGGCGTCAGGGGCGACCCAGCAGGGCGACGCCCGCGACCGTGTCCGTCCGGGCGGTGAAGAAGTCGGCGAACGCGGCGGCGAACTCGTCCTCGCTGATCCGCCCGTCGCCGTCGGCGTCCAGCTGCCGGAAGCCGTCGTTGAGTTCGGCCGGGTGGACGCGGGAGCCGCCGAACAGGGTGCGGTACTCGTCCGCGCACAGATGCCCGCTGGCATCGGTGTCGGCCGCCCGGAACAGCGCCCGCATCGCCGGCGCCAGGCCCCGCTCCAGGTACTCGGGATCCCCGTCGATGCCCTTGAGCATCGCCGACACGAACTCGGCGCACTCCACCACCCCGTCGCCGTCCGCGTCCATGGCCGCGCACAGCTGCTTCCACCAGGTTTCGAAGGCGGCGTAGAGGCGGTCCTCGCGTTCAACGGGCAGCTCCAGCTGCCAGCAGACGTTGTGCACCATCGCCTGGAGGTCGGCGGAGTCGACCCGGCCGTCGCCGGTCTGGTCGAGCACCTGGCGGAAGAACGCCTCCAGCCGGGCCGGCCGGGAGTCGGCCGTACGGGGCTTCGGCAGGCGCGCGGTCCGGGAGGGGCGGGCCCCGGACTGGCGGCCGGCCTCCCCTTCGCCCGTTCCCCCGGCCTCGCCGTGGCTGCGGTAGCGCAGGTGGTCCGGCAGCCGGGTCATGATCTGGCGCATGCCGCGGTGCACCGTCCACGACAGGGCGGCGGCGGTACGGGTCCGGGGCATGCCGAAGCGTTCGTGCCAGGCCGGGGGCAGGTCGGCGACGGTGAGGTTGGTCAGCACGGCCGCGGCGACGGTGCGCAGCAGCGGCCAGGCGGGCCGGAGCCTGCCGAGCCGGCGCGGCGCGGGGGCCTCGCGGAGCATCTCGAAGAGCAGGTAGCGGACCTGCTCGCCGCATTCGAGCACCTCGCGGACGGTCCGGTCGACGTAGGCCGGTACGTCGGCGGCGGTCGGCGGGAGGACCTCCTCGGGGATGCCGAGGGCGTCGCAGACCTCCTTGAACTCGGCGTACAGCGCATCCAGTTCGGCGGGCCCGAGGGGATCGCCGGACAGCTCGCGCATGGCCGTCATCGCCTCGTACAGGGTGACCATCACCCAGGCGCGGACCTCCGGGTCCTCCGCGCTGTACGGGCGGCCGGCGTCATCGGTGCCGCGGATCCGGCGGTGGGTGCGCTCCAGGCGGGCGATCTCGCGCTGCCGGTCCTCGGGCCCGGAGAAGAACAGCCGGCTGCCGCTGTCCATGGTGTGCTCGATGCGCCGCCAGGGGTGGGCCCGGTAGGTGGAGTAGCGGGCGGTCCCGGCCGCGACGGCGGGGTGCGCGGTCTGCAGGACGAGCAGCCGCCAGGCCACCAGCCCGATGCGCCATTCGCCGAGGGTCCGGCGCAGGGGGCTGTCGGGTGCCGTGCTTAAGGGGGCGGGCGGGGGTGTGGGCGTGGGCGTCACGTGGTGCTCCTGGGGCTGCGGGGGCCGGGGCCGACAGGACGTACAACGCCCGCACCACGCGCCCGGGGCGGGATCACGACGACGATCACCCTGACGTGCGTCGCTGCGAACGACCGCACGCATGGTGGCGGGAGCCGCTCGGCTAGCGCACCAGGCCGAGGTGTACCGGGCCCTGCTCGGCCGGCCCGGCCAGGAGGTTCGACAGGCCCGGCGGCCAGGTCGGCTCCGTGAGCGCCGAGAGGGCGGGCCGGTCCAGCCAGCGCCACGTGCCGCGGCCGTTCTCCGTCTTCTTCGGGGCCCGGGCCGGCCCGTCGGTGACGTAGATGTGCTCGTGCTGCCGAACCGGCACGCCCTCGTGCGTGAAGTCGTGCTCCCAGGTGCAGAGCAGCCGCTTCGGGGTGAGGTCCGTCCAGCCGGTCTCCTCGCGCAGCTCCCGTACGACGGTCTGCTCGGGGCTCTCGCCCGGATCGATGCCGCCGCCGGGCGGCAGCCAGTGGATGCCCACTTCGACGTTGTCCTCTCGGAAGAGGAACACCGATCCGTTGGGGGACAGGATGACAACGCGGGCGGCACGCCTGGGAGTTCGCATCAGACCAGCGTACGACGCGGATGCCGGTCCGGACCCGGGGATTTCGCCCGGTCCGGACCGGCGGCGCTACCCCGTCGCCAGGGCCAGCGTCGGCGAGAGGCGGGCCGCGCGGACCGCCGGATAGAGGCCCGCCGCCGTGCCGATCGCCAGGGTCGCGGCGAAGCCTCCGCTCACCGACCAGAGCGGCACCACCCACGGCAGGTCGCCGGTCCGTGCGTAGACACCGGTCACCGCCGCGCCCAGCGCGATGCCCGCCAGGCCGCCGAGGCCGGACAGCAGCAGGGACTCCGTCACGAACTGGATCCGGATCTGCCCCTTGGTCGCGCCCAGCGAGCGCCGCAGACCGATCTCGTGGCGGCGCTCCAGCACCGAAATGATCATGGTATTCGCCACGCCCACTCCGCCGACCAGCAGGGCGATCCCGCCCAGCCCCAGCAGCAGGGTGCTGAAGGCGCCCTCCGTCGCCGCCTTCGCCTGTAGTGCCGCCGACGGGTCGGTGACCGAGACGGCGTGCGGGGAGCGCGGGTTGGCGGCCCGCGGGACGGCATCCCGGACCGCCGCCACCGCGTCGTCCGCCGACCGCTCGTAGATCGCCGTGGGATGCCCGTCGAAGCCCAGCAGACCGCGCGCCGCGTCCCAGCCGACCAGCGCCGAACGCTCGATCTCCGGTGCCAGCGGCACCGGTGCCAGGACGCCCACCACCGTGAAGTGCCGGCCGCCGATGAAGACCTGCTGCCCCGGTGCCGTGATCCCGAGCCGGCGGGCGGCGACGTCCCCCAGCACCACCGTCGGATGGCGGCCGGTGGCGGCGTTCAGCCAGGTGCCCCGGGACACCTCGGCCCGGAGGGTGCCCAGCAGGTCGTCCCGGACGGCCTGCACGGAGATCCCGCCGGTCTCCTCCTTCGGGATGTGCTCGCTGCGCCGCACCGAGTGCTTCACCTCGCCGGTCGCAACGACCGACCGCACGCCCTCGATCCGGGAGACCATGCCCGGCGCCTCGGGCGGCAGCCGGGTGTCCTGGCCGGAGAACATCGTCTGCCCCGGCGTCGCCACCAGCAGGTTGGTGCCGAGCCGGTCCAGTTCGCGGAGCAGCTTCGCCTGGCTGGAGGAGGAGATGCCGACCACCGCGATCATCGTCGCGATACCGATGGCGATGCCCAGCGCGGAGAGGACGACCCGCACGGGGCGGGAGCGCAGCCCGGCCGAGCCCACGTGCAGGACGTCACGCGGCGAGAGGCGCGGCGGCCTGAGTCGGGGCGGTCCGAGTCGGGGCGGTCCGAGTCGGGGTGTCCTGAGCGCCGTACGGGCTCTCGTACGCCCGCTCGTACGCGCTCTCCTACCGGCCATCACCTGGCTCCCGCCGACGCGTGCCGGGCGGTGTCCTCGACGACCATCCCGTCCCGGACCCGGACGGACCGGGGCAGGCCCGCCGCGATCTCGTTGTCGTGGGTGATCACGGCGATCGTCGCGCCCTCCCGGTTGAGTTCGTGCAGGAGCTCCATGACGGACTGCCCGGACGTCGTGTCCAGGGCGCCGGTGGGCTCGTCGGCGAGCAGCAGGTCGGGTCCGCCGGCCACCGCGCGGGCGATGGCCACCCGCTGCTTCTGGCCGCCGGAGAGCTCGTGCGGCCGGTGGTCCATCCGATTGCCGAGCCCGACCCGGTCCAGGGCCTCCTCGGCCCGCTGCCGGCGCTCGCCGCGGGACAGCCCCGAGTACAGCAGGCCCTCGGCGACGTTGGCGCGGGCGCTGATGCCCGGGACCAGGTGGAAGGACTGGAAGACGAAGCCGACGTGCCGGGACCGCAGGGCGGACAGCGCCCGGTCGGAGAGCGCGGCGACGTCGTGGCCGGCGATGACCACCCGGCCGGCGGTGGGCCGGTCCAGGGTGCCGATGACGTGCAGGAGGGTGGACTTGCCGGAGCCGGACGGGCCGACGATGGCGAGGAGTTCGCCGGAGGCGATGGTCAGGTCGACGCCGCCGAGGGCGGTGACACCGCCCGGGTACTCCTTGGTCACCCCCGCCAGTTCCACGACGGCCGGGGGCGCGAGCGCGGATGTGGGCGCGGGTGCGTAGGGCGGCCCGACTGCGGGTTTCTCCCGGTTCATGTGGCGGGGACCCCCACTTCCATCCCTTCCTTCAGGCCGCCGCCGGTGACCTCGACCCGGCCCTGGCCGAACATGCCCGGTTCGACCTTCACCTCGCGGACGGTCCCGTGCTCGACGACCTGGACGCCGAACCCGCCGCCGGTCAGCGCCAGCAAGGCGCTGACCGGCACCGAAAGGACGCCCCGGCGGGTCTCGCCGGTCAGCCGCACGGAGACCGGGGACCGGTCGGGGGCCTTGACCGCGGCCGCGTCGTCGAAGACGACGGAGACCTCGACCTTCGCCTTGCCGTCGCTCCCGCCCCCGCCCCCGCCCCCGCCCCCTCCGCCTCCGTTTCCGCCGGAACCGCCGCCCCCGTCGTCCGGGCCCGCGGCCGTGCCGACCGCGTCGACGCGCCCGGCGGCCGTGCCACCGCCCGGCAGGGACACCGACACCTGGTCCCCGGCCCTGGCGGTGCCCGCCTGCGCCGCGTCCAGCGCCAGGCGGACGATCCGCTCGGTGCCGGTCACGCCGAGCACGGGCCGGTTAGGTCCCGGCTCGTCGCCGACGGCGGCCTGGGCCTTGCCGATCCGCTGGGGTCCGGCGGCGAAGGCCACGTCCTCGCGGGCGACCTCGCCGGTCTGCTTCATGCCGTGGGACTTCTGCCAGTGCTTGACCGCGGTCACCGTGCCCTCGGTGAACTTCCCGTCCTCCGGGTCCAGTCCGGCCCCGTGGCCCAGCGCCCGCAGGTTCCGCTTGAGCTGCTTGACGTCCTCCCCCTTGTCCCCGGCCTTCAGCGACCGGTACATCGGCGAGGAGCCGTACATCAGCCGCACCGGGCGGCCGTTGAGCTCGTACAGCTTCCCGTCCCGCTCGACCGCCGCGCCCTCGGCCGCGATCCAGGTCAGCACGCCCGGACCGGCCGCGTTGAGCCTGCGCTCCCCGGCGTAGCCGAGGACGCCGTCGACCTGCACCCCGGCGCTGAGGTCCCCGCGCACCACGGGGGCCGTGGCCGGGGGCAGCCCGTCGGCGGACCGTTCGTTCCGCGTGCCGTCCGTCGTCCGGCCGTCGAGTACGAGGTACCCGCCGCCGCCCACCGCCAGAAGTCCGGCCAGCCCGGCCATGAGCCACGCGCCGCGCCGCGGGGTCACGGGGTCTCGCACTTCGCGGAGGCTTCCTCGAACGCCTTCTCCTGCCCCTTGGGTATCTCGGTGGCGGAGCGCATGCCGCCCTGCCACTGCGGGTCAGGGAGGTTGACCCCGTTCTTGCGCATGCACTGGACCCACTTGAGCTGCTGGTCCTTCTCCGCCTGGGTGGGGCCGCCACCCGCGCCGGGCCCCTTCATCCCGCACGCCTCCATGGCCTTTTGCATCTTCTGCGGGTCGGCGTCACCGCCCAGGGTCATGGCCCGCGGATCCTGGCCGGGCTGCGGGTCGGGGGCGTCCAGGCCCTGCTCGCGCAGGCACCGGCGGAGCTTGAGGGCGTCGTCGGCGGTCTTCCCTGCGTCACCGCCGGAGGTGCCCGGGCCGCCCGGACCGCCCGTGCTCCGGCCGGCCGTGGAGCCGTCCGCGGCGGAGTCCTTCCCGCCGTCCCCGCTCGTACAGGCGGTCGCGGTGAGGGCCAGCACGGTGAGCAGCGCGGCCGCCGCCGCAGTCATCGTCGTGGTCCTGGTGGTGGTCGTGGTGAGGGATCGATTCATGCGCCCGAGCCTGCTCCGGGACCGTGTTTCGTCTCCTTCACAGCATCCGCTTACAACGGCGAAACCCCGGTTTCGGATAGAGAGGGACCCATGCGGGTGCTGGTGGTGGAGGACGAGGAATTCCTCCGGGAGATGATCGCCGAGGGGCTTCGGCGCGACGCGATCGCCGTCGATGAGGCGGCCGACGGCCTGGAGGCGCTGCGCCGCCTC
The DNA here is from genome assembly GCF_056436025.1 of Streptomyces sp. NPDC043853. Lineage (NCBI taxonomy): Bacteria > Bacillati > Actinomycetota > Actinomycetes > Kitasatosporales > Streptomycetaceae > Streptomyces > Streptomyces sp. NPDC043853. Next base: position 352,126 of record NZ_JBWKDJ010000004.1, on the reverse strand, counting down.
GGGCTCGGCGAGTACGACGTCCTGGTTCTCGACCGGGACCTGCCCGGTCTGCACGGCGACGAGGTGTGCCGGCAGGTCGTACGGGACGGCCTGCTCACCCGGGTGCTGATGCTGACGGCCTCCGGCACGGTCCGGGACCGGGTGGCCGGGCTCGGCCTCGGGGCCGACGACTACCTCACCAAGCCGTTCGCGTACGACGAGCTGCTCGCGCGCGTCCTGGCGCTGGGGCGGCGGGCCCGCCCCGCCCTCCCGCCGGTGCTGGAACGGGCCGGGATCGCGGTGGACACGGCCGCCCGCTCGGCGAGCCGGGACGGGCGCCGGCTGGCCCTGTCCCGCAAGGAGTTCGCCGTGCTGGAGGCGCTGCTGCGCGCGCACGGCGCGGTGGTCAGCAACGAGGACCTCATCGAGCAGGTGTGGGAGCAGGACACCAGCTACCGGACCAACGCGGTCCGGGTCACGCTCAGCAAGCTGCGTTCCAAGCTGGGCGAACCGCCGCTGATCGAGACGGTGCCGGGCGCGGGCTACCGCATCCCGGCACCGGTGCCGGGCCCCCGGTGACTCTGCCCGCCCGGCTCTCCGGCCCCGGGCACATGCCCCGCCTGCCCCTGCCCCTGCCCCGCAGCGAGCGTGCCCGTCTCACCGCCCTCTACGGCTCGCTGCTGGTGCTCGCGGGCGGCGGTCTGGTCGCCCTGGTCTACGTACTGCTTCGCAAGGGCCTGCTGGCGACGATCAACGGCGCGCTCACCACGACCGTGATGCCGGGCAAGCAGGTGGACCTCAAGGATCTCGACGACCTGCCGAAGGGACTGAAGGAACCGGTCCCCGCCATGCCGCTGCCCCCGGGCGCCGGGCTGTCCCCCGAGGAGCTGAGCCGGTACCGGGTGACCCAGAACCTCTCCGCGGCGGCCGAGCGGGCCACCCTGCACGACCTGCTGACCGTCTCCCTCCTCGCGCTCGCCGTGTTCGCCGTCCTCTCGGTGTGGCTGGCCTGGTGGATGGCCGGGCGGGTGCTGCGCCCGGTCGGCGTGATCACCGAGACGGCGCACCGGCTGTCGGGGGAGAACCTGCACGAGCGGATCGGGCTCAAGGCTCCGCCGGGTGAGCTGAAGCGCCTCGCGGACACCTTCGACGGGATGCTCGACCGGATGGAACACCTGGTGTCCGCGCAGCGGCGGTTCGCGGCGAACGCGGCGCACGAACTGCGCACCCCGCTGGCCGTGCAGCGGTCTGCGGCGGAGATCGGGCTGGCCGGTGATCCGCCGCCGGAGAAGGTGGCCCGGATCCGGTCGAAGCTGATCGACACGGTCGTGGCCGGCGAGCACCTCATCGAGTCCCTCCTGCTGCTGGCGGTCTCAGAGGAGGGCACGTCCGCGACGGAGGAGGTGGACCTGGCGGTGCTCGCGGCCGACGGACTGGCCGCCGTGGAGGCAGGGGAAGGGGAGGCCGTGGCCCGTTTGAGGGTGGAGCGGGCCCTCGCCCCGCTGCCGGTGACGGGTGACCGGCAGCTGCTGGGGCACCTCGTGGGCAACCTCCTGGCCAATGCGGTCCGGCACAACCGGCCGGGCGGCCGCATCACGCTCCGCACCTCCGCCGACGGCCTGCTGACCATCTCCAACACCGGCGCGGTGATCGGCCCGGCGGAGGTCCCGGCCTTCCTGGAGCCCTTCCGGCGCCGCGCGGAACGCCGCCACCTGCCTGGTGAGGGGGCCGGCCTGGGGCTGTCCATCGTCGCGTCGATCGCCCGTGCGCACGGCGCGGAACTCTCCGCGGAGGCCAACCCGGCGCCGGACGGCGGCCTCACGGTGCGTGTCCGCTTTCCGGCTGCCCTGCCGCCGACGCGTGCGGCGGGCCCGGACCGTTCGTCCTGACCCCGCCCTCCCCACCCCTTGCCTGACGGTCAGTCAGCCACGACGATGACCCCGAACTGATGTGACGGATCGTCAGGTCTCGGCGGAGCCGTCTCGGGTTCGGGCGGTCGGGTGTTCGGATGTTCGGGTGAAGGGGGCGTCATGGGACGCGTGTTTCCGGAGGGGCGGCTGGTCTACGGGATGCAGCTCCCGGTGCAGTCGCAGAGCACCATCTACGCCGAGCCCTGGGAGGCCTCGGCCACCGCGGCCGATCTCGCGGAGGTCGCCCGGGCCGCCGACCGGGCGGGATTCGGCTATCTGGCCTCCTGTGACCACGTGGCCATCCCGCGTCGGCTCGCCGCCGCCATGAGCACCGTCTGGTACGACCCGGTCGCCACCCTGTCCTTCCTCGCCGGGGTGACCGAGCGCGTCCGGCTGCTCAGCCACGTGGCGATCGTGGCCCTGAGGCACCCGCTGATCAGCGCCAAGCAGTACGCGACCCTCGACCACCTGTCGGGCGGGCGGCTGATCCTCGGGGTCGGCGCCGGACACGTCCAGGAGGAGTTCGAGGTCCTCGGGGTCGACTTCGAGCGGCGCGGAGCCGTGCTGGACGAGGTGCTGGACGCGCTGCGCGCGGCGCTCGGCCCCGAGGAGTTCCCCGAGTTCGAGGGGGAGTTCTTCCGGTTCGAGGGGCTCGGCCAGCTGCCCCGCCCGGCCCAGGAGCGGATTCCGGTGTGGGTGGGCGGCTCCTCGCCGGCCGCCGTCCGGCGGGCCGCCGTACGCGGGGACGGCTGGCTGCCCCAGGGTGACCCGCGGGACCGGCTGCCGGCCCAGATCGCCCGGATACGTGCCCTGCGGGAGGCCGCGGGGATCGCGGAGCCGGTCGAGATCGGGGCGATCACCGAGGCCCTGTACGTCGGCGAGCCCGGCTGGGAGACCGGCCGCCGCACCCTGACGGGCAAGCCGGAGCGGCTCGCCGAGTCGCTGCGCGAGTACGCCGCGCTGGGCGTGGACCAGATCCAGGTGCGCTTCCGCAGCCGGGACCGGGCCGAGCTGTGCGACCAGATCACCGCCTTCGGGGCCGAGGTGGCCCCGCTGCTCAACGACTGATGCGACCGCCGCGACTTCGCGGCCGTCACGGCGAAGGTGAAGGAGACAGGCAGTGGGGAAACTGGACGGGCGCGTCGTCATCGTCACCGGGGCTGCGCGCGGCCAGGGCGAGCAGGAGGCCCGGCTGTTCGCCGCCGAGGGCGCGAAGGTGCTGCTCGGTGACGTGCTGGACGAGCAGGGCGTGCGGGTCGCCAAGGACATCGGCGAGGAGAACGCCCGCTACGTGCGGCTGGACGTGAGCCGGGAGGAGGACTGGGCGGCGGCGGTGGCCGCCGCGAAGGAGGCGTTCGGCGGCCGGATCGACGGGCTGGTCAACAACGCCGGCATCCTGCGCTTCAACGAGCTGGTGAACACGCCGCTGGACGAGTTCCAGCAGATCGTGCAGGTCAACCAGGTGGGCGCGTTCCTGGGGATCAAGAACGTGGCCCCGGAGATCGAGGCGGCGGGCGGCGGCACCATCGTCAACACCTCCTCCTACACCGGCCTGACCGGTATGGCCTTCGTGGGGTCGTACGCTGCGACGAAGGCGGCGATCGTCGGGCTGACCCGGGTCGCGGCGCTGGAGCTGGCCGCCAAGAACATCCGGGTCAACGCCATGTGCCCGGGCGCGGTGGACACCCCCATGGCGAATCCGGCGCTGCTGGACCCGGAGGGGCCGTCCGCCGAGGCCACCGAGGCGATGGCCGAGCTCTACCGGAAGGTGGTGCCGCTGGGCCGGGCCGGCCTGCCGGCCGAGGTGGCCCGCCTGGCCCTCTTCCTGACCAGCGAGGACTCCTCGTACATCACCGGTCAGCCGTTCGTCATCGACGGCGGCTGGATGGCCGGGGTGAGCATTCTCTGACGCAGCGTCAGGTATTGACGCGGCACTCCGTGAATGGAACAGTCGAACCATCAATCTGACGATGCGTCAGAAATCAAAGGACGGTGAGCCCCCTTGGAATTCGGCATCTTCGTGCAGGGATACGTGCCTGAAGCGCGGTCCAAGGTCGACCCCGAGGCAGAGCACAAGGCGCTGATCGAGGAGACCGAGTACGTCATCCAGGCCGACAAGTCCGGCTTCAAGTACGCCTGGGCGTCCGAGCACCACTTCCTGGAGGAGTACTCCCACCTGTCGGCGAACGAGGTGTTCCTCGGGTACCTCGCCCACGCCACCGAGCGCATCCACCTGGGCTCCGGCATCTTCAACCCGCTCGCCCAGGTCAACCACCCGGTCAAGGTGGCCGAGAAGGTCGCCATGCTCGACCACCTCTCCAAGGGGCGCTTCGAGTTCGGCACCGGCCGCGGCGCCGGCAGCCACGAGATCCTCGGCTTCCTGCCCGGCATCACGGACATGAACCACACCAAGGAGATCTGGGAGGAGACCATCGCGGAGTTCCCCAAGATGTTCCTCCAGGAGGAATACGAGGGGTTCCAGGGCAAGCACTGGTCCCTGCCACCGCGGAAGGTCTTCCCCAAGCCGTACGGCAAGGCCCACCCCGCCATGTGGTACGCGGCCGGCTCCCCGTCCTCGTACGCCATGGCCGCGAAGAAGGGCCTCGGCGTCCTCGGCTTCAGCGTCCAGAAGGTCTCCGACATGGAGTGGGTGCTGGAGCAGTACAAGACGGCGATCCAGGAGGCCAAGGCCGTCGGCGCCTTCGTCAACGACAACGTCATGGTGACCTCGACGGCGATCTGCGCCGAGACCCACGACAAGGCCGTCGAGATCGCAGTGAACGCCGGCATGAACCGCTTCCAGTCGCTGGTCTTCCGCTACCACGACACCTTCCCGCGCCCCGAGGCCATCCCGCAGTGGCCCGAGACGCTCCCCGAGTACAACGCGGAGATCATCGAACTCCTCATCGCCGAGGAACTGATGATCTGCGGCGACCCGTCCGAGGTGCTCGCCCAGTGCAAGCGCTGGGAGCAGGCGGGCGCGGACCAGCTCTCCTTCGGCCTGCCGACCGGGGTCTCGCGCGAGGACACCATGAACACCATCAAGCTCCTCGGCGAGCACGTCATCCCGAAGATCGACACGGACCCGGTGCACCGCACGACCCGCTTCCGCGAATCGGCGTAGCGGCGGAGCCGGGCGGCGCGGCGCCCCGTCAGGGGCGCGGTGAACTGCGCGACCAGCCCCCACCGGCCGACAGGCGAAGGAGGTGGCCGGGGCCTTGGTCCCGGTTTTCGGGAAAGGGCGGGGTGGGGGAATTCCCGGTCCGCGTGAACGGGGACGGCGTCTTCCCGGACCGCCGTCCCGAACCGGCCCCGGCCGGAGGTCAGCCCAGGGCCGCGGCCGGCCCGGCCGACCCCGGCCGGGGCGCACGCACGCCGTGCGGGAGCACACGGCCAGGCGGCCAGGCGGCCCGGCGGCGCAAGGCAGTCCCGAGGCAGCAAGACAGCCGCGAGGCAGCAACGCAGCGAGCCGCCGGCCCCGCGCAAGCGGAGCGCATCGGCAACCGGCCGGCCGGGAGAGACGACCGGCCAGGAGAAGGGACGTCATGCTCGACCACATCATCAAGGGCGCGACCGTCGTGGACGGCACCGGAGCCCCCGCCCGCGTCGCGGACATCGGCATCAAGGACGGCCGCATCGCCGTCATCGCCGAGCCGGGCGGTATCACCGAGGAGGCCCGGACCGGCGAGGACGCCACGGGCCTGATCCTCACCCCCGGCTTCGTGGACCCCCACACCCACTACGACGCCCAGCTGTTCTGGGACCCGTACGCCACCCCCTCCATGAACCACGGGGTCACCACCATCGCCGGCGGCAACTGCGGCTTCACCCTCGCCCCGCTCAACCCGGACCGCCCCGAGGACGCCGACTACACCCGCCGCATGATGAGCCGGGTCGAGGGCATGGCCCTCGCGGCCCTGGAGGAAGGCGTCGACTGGACCTGGTCGACCTTCGGCCAGTACCTCGACGCCCTCGAAGGGCGGATCGCCGTCAACGCCGGCTTCATGGTCGGCCACTGCGCGCTCCGCCGCCACGTCATGGGCGAGGCCGCGGTCGGCGGACAGCCCACCGAGGAGCAGCTCCAGCGGATGCTGGACCTGCTGCACGAGGCCATGGACGCCGGCGCCTGGGGCCTGTCCACCACCCAGTCCGCCACCCACTCCGACGGCGACGGCGCCCCCGTCCCCTCCCGGCACGCCCGCCCCGAGGAACTCCTCGCCCTCTCCCGGGCGGTCGCCGACCACGAGGGCACCCAGCTGGAGGCCATCGTCGCCGGCTGCCTCGACCAGTTCTCCGACGAGGAGATCGACCTCTTCGTGGAGATGAGCGCCGCCGCCGGCCGCCCCCTCAACTGGAACGTCCTCACCATCGACGCCGCCGTCCCCGAACGCGTCCCCCGCCAGCTCGTCCCCAGCGAACGCGCCCGCAAGGCCGGCGGCCGGATCGTCGCCCTCACCATGCCGATCCTCACCCCCATGAACATGTCGCTGGGCACCTTCTGCGCCCTCAACCTCATCCCCGGCTGGGGCGAGGTCCTCGCCCTGCCCGTCCCAGAGCGGATCGAGAAGCTCCGCGACCCGGACGTACGGGCCGAGATGCTGCGCCGCGCCGACAGCAAGGAGGCCGGGGTCTTCCGCCGCCTCGCCAACTTCGGCCGGTACGTCATCGGCGACACCTACAGCGCGGCCAACGAGGGCCTCACCGGCCGGGTCGTGAACGACATCGCCGCCGAACGCGGCCAGGACCCCTTCCACTGTCTGGTCGAGATCTGCGCCAACGACGAGCTGCGCACCGTCCTGTGGCCGATGCCCACCGACAACGACCCGGCCACCTGGGCACTGCGCGCCGAGACCTGGCAGCACGAGGACGTGATGCTCGGCGGCTCCGACGCGGGCGCCCACCTGGACCGGATGTGCGGGGCCCCGTACACCACCCGCTTCCTCGGCGACTGCCTGCGCGGCCGCAGGCTCGTCCCGCTGGAGCAGGCGGTGAAGATGCTGACCGACGACCCCGCCCGGCTCTTCGGGCTGCGCGAGCGCGGCCGGATAGCCGAGGGCTACCACGCCGACCTGGTCCTCTTCGACCCCGAGCGGATCGACGCGGGCCCCGCTACCCTCGTCCACGACCTCCCCGGGGACAGCCCCCGCCTGGACTCCCGCGCGATCGGCGTGGTCTCGGTCCGCGTCAACGGCGTGGAGACCATCCGCGACGACGAGGTCACCGGAGCCGTCCCCGGCATCGTCCTCCGGTCCGGCCGCGACACGAGGACGGTGAGCACGCGATGAGCCGGCTGTTCATCGGCGGCGAGTGGGTGGAGCCGGACGGCGGCACCTACGAGGTCGTCAACCCGGCCGACGAGTCGGTCGTCGGGCTGGCCCCGGAGGCGTCCCGCGCCCAGGTCCACGAGGCCGCGCGGGCGGCCCGGGAGGCGTTCGAGACCTGGTCCCGTACGAAGCCGGAGGAGCGCGCCGCGATCCTGGACCGGGCCGCGGACATCATCCAGCGCGAGTACGAGCCGTGGGCGGAACTGGCCCGGTCGGAGACCGGAGCCCCGACCGGGATCGCCCGCGGCATGCAGGTGGGCGTCGGCGTCTCCCGCTTCCGGCGGTACGCGCGCGGGGCCCTGGAACCCGTGGAGAAGGGCCTGCCGCCCCAGGTGACGGAGGCCGGCCCGATGGGCGGGGCCTCGATCCTGGGAGCGCTGGAGGTACGCCAGCCGGTCGGCGTGGTCACCTGCATCACCTCCTACAACAACCCGTGGGCGAACCCGGCTGGCAAGGTGGCACCGGCCCTGGCGATGGGCAACACGGTGGTGGTCAAACCCGCCCCGCAGGACCCCCTGTCGGTGTTCAGGATGGCGGAGGCCCTGGCCGAGGCGGGTGCCCCGCCCGGCGTGGTCAACGTCGTGAACGGCCGGTCGGTGGAGGTCGGCGAGGCGGCCGTCGACTCCCCGGACGTCGACATGGTGTCCTTCACCGGCTCCACCGCCGTCGGCCGGCGCATCGCCGAGGTCTGCGGCCGCGACATGAAGCGGCAGCTGATGGAACTCGGCGGGAAGGGCGCGGCGATCGTCTTCCAGGACGCCGACCTCGACGCGGCGATGATGGGCATCGGCACCACCTTCTCCTTCTACTCCGGGCAGATCTGCACCGCCCCGACCCGCGTCCTGGTGCACCGCGCGGTCCACGACGCGCTGGTGGAGAAGCTGACCGGCTACCTGTCCTTCATGAAGGTCGGCGATCCGGCGGTCCAGGGCACGGTGGTCGGCCCGGTGATCTCGGAGGTCCACCGCGACCGCATCGAGTCGTATGTCGAACTGGGCCGGAAGGAAGGCGCGCGGATCGCCTCGGGCGGCGAACGCCCGCAAGTCCGCCCCGACGGCAAGGGCTTCTACGTGGCCCCGACCCTCCTGGTGGACTGCACCAACGACATGCGGGTGGTTCGCGAGGAGATCTTCGGCCCGGTCGTCGTGGTCGTCCCCTTCGACACGGAGGAAGAGGCCATCGCCCTGGCCAACGACTCCGACTACGGCCTGATCAGCTACGTCTGGTCCGGCGACGCCGCCCGCGCCTTCCGCGTGGCCCGCCGGCTCCGCGCGGGAGGCGTGGGCGTCAACACCATCGGCCGCAACATGGAGGCGCCGTTCGGCGGCTTCAAGAAGTCGGGCGTCGGCCGCGACGTCGGCTCGTACGCACTCCACGCGTACAGCGAGATCCAGTCGATCGTCTGGACGACCTGACCCCCGGCCCCGCCGCCCCGTCCCGCCCCGCACCCCGGAGCCGGGCTACGGCGCTCTGCTCCGAACCGGGTTGGGGCGGAGCCCCCGAGGGCTCAGGGCGGATCCCGGGCCGGGCCCGGGCGTGCCGCCCGGGCTGGGCCTTTGCCGGGCCGGCGGGCGCCGCCCGGCCAAGGCCGGGGCACCGCCCGGGACGGGGGTCCGGGGCTTTGCCACGGTTTCGGGATGGGGGTCCCCCGGACGGAGTCTGGGGGAGGGCGGGGTGGGGAAGGCGCCGCGCAGCGGAACCGCCGGCCCCCGCCCGGCAGCCCGGCCCTCCCCTCCCGGGCCCCGGACAGCTCCGCCCCGCCCGCCGGCCCGGGGGGCCGTGGCCCGCCCCGCCCGCTACGGTTCTTCCGGCGGCCAGGAATGGCCGAGGGACTCGGCGAACTCCTTGCTGCCCCCGCACATCCGGGCCCACGTGCGCGGACTCGCCTCCGCGAGCCGCCCGAGGGCCGCGCGGGCCTGTTCCTCCGGCGGCGCCCCGTCGTCCGGGATCCGCCACTCGAACTGCAGCCACCGCTGCTCCCCGCCCGGCAGGCCGGGCCCCTCGCCGGGCCCCCCGTCGGGCGGCGCGCCGATGCCGGGCGCGTACGTGAAGAACAGCACCGCCGTCTCCGGCTCGTTCCACACGGTGCCGGCCCAGCCCGGTCGGCAGTCCCACGTTTCGAGCAGCTCAGGACGTTCCCGCAGCCCGTCGCGGACCAGCCTCGCGGTCTCCCGGGCCGGCCAGGACCAGCCACGGTCGTTCTCGGCCCGCTCGACCTCCGCGTCGTACGCGCCGGCGTCGAACCGGTACGCGGGCGGCCGTACGCCCCCCTCGGCGCCGCGCCAGCCGTCCCACACCACCTCGTCCCCGTCCCGGCGGACGGTCACGTACAGCGCGCCGCAGCAGCCCTCGGTGCAGTACGCCTCGGCGAGCTGCACCTCGCGGGGTTCCGGTCCGGCCCGCAGCCGCCCGGTGTCGAGCAGTTGCTCGGGGGAGTTCGGGCTGCCCGAGGCGAACAGGGCGGGCACCACCGGGCGGCCGTCGAGCAGGATCCGGGTCTCCACCAGGTTGCGGACGGCCGGGTCTGCGGCCACGACCTCGATGCGGAACCGCTCCGCCTCGCTGGGCCGGGTGAACGGCCGCCGAGCGGTGCGCAGGATCCATGCGGCCCTCCGGCCGCTCGGGTCCATGCCGCGGCCACGGCCACGGCCCTGGCCTGCGCTCGCGGCGTCGGCGGCCGCCTGTGCCGGAACGGCCGCCCAGGTGGGTCCGGCGAGCAGCCCGCCGAGGGTGACGAGCAGTTCCGTACGCCGGCCGGGCGGCCAGTCGAGGACCGCGCCGGCCCCGCTGTGCAGGTCCTGGGCGAGCGAGAGCAGCAGGGCGTACGCGTCCGGGGACGGGGCCAGCCGGTGAGCCCCGCCGACCACGGCCTCGTACACGGGACGGGCCTGCGCATAGTCGAGGATCTCCGGCCGGTACTGGTGGGTGTGGGCCATGGCGAGCAGCAGCCGGCCGGCCGACACGGTCACCCCGGTGTCCTCCGGGTACGCGCGGAGCAGTTCGTCCAGCCGGGCGGCCTCGGCCATGCGGCGGGACAGGCCGGGCGGCTCCTCGGCGGTGGCGTCGGACAGGGTGGCCCGGACGGCGTCCAGGTCCCTGCCGGCCAGGGCGTCGATGAAGGCATTCAGGTCGGCTACGAGGCCCACTTCGAACTCGGCCGCCGCCTTCCGGTCGATCGCGTCGAGGGCGGCGATGGCCATGCGGGAGAACCCGCGCAGCATGCCGAGGGTCCGGACGGTGGGCACGTCCTCGGGTGTCCCGAGCCGGATCAGCAGGGCCAGTCCGGCGCTCACCGCGGACGGTGTGGTACCGGTCCTGGTCAGCCGCCGGGCGATGCGCCCGGCGGCGCCGGTGTACTGCGGCTCGGGAACGATCCGGCGGACGGCCCGGTGGACGGTCCCCGGCCCGACGGGGATCGCGGCCAGTCGCGCATGGACGGCTTCGGCGGCGCGGTCGCTCCGCCTGTCGGTCAACAGTGGTGTCAAGGCCGCGGTGACCGCTGCTTCGGCGGCGCGCCGGTCGAGCTTTTCCCTCTTGTCGGCGTGGGTGGCCGCGTCGGGCAGCGGGTACCCGCCGCGCGGGATCCGGCCGTCGGGCTCGATGCCGTGCCGGAAGAGGGCGTAGTCGTGGAGTGAGGTTCCGGGGATGAGCGCCGTGCGCTCCTCGCGGGCGCTCACCGGGCGGGGTGGGACTCGATTCCGTAGGTCATGCGGGGAGCGTGCCAGCTGTGATCACCCGGCGTCCAGCGAAAATGCGGCCTCTCCCCGGACCTGCCCGTTGACCTGTAGCTGCACCAGGTGTTCCCCGGAGTGGTAGCGGCGCGTGGTGATCGGTTTGAAGGAGTGGCGCTTGGTGCCGGCGAGGGTCTCGCCGGGGGCCAACGCCCGCGTGACCAGCTTGAAGACCTTCGGCGTGCGGCTCCCGTTGGCCTTGACGTGCTGGATGACGTAGTCGAGGACCAGCTCCGCCGGACCGGCGTCGTCGTTGGTGACCTCGTACGCGAAGACCAGGTACTCGCCGACCGCGACCCGCGGAGTCGCGATCACCGGCCCCCGCACCGTGACCGGCGCGTCCGGGGCGTGGCCGAGGACGGTGAGCGCCTCGGGCCGTCCCGCCTTGACCAGCGTGCGAAGTCCGTGACGGACCACCCGGTCGGTGGTGGGCACGGCCTCCGTGAGCCAGCGCCCGGCGGTGGCGACGGCCAGCTCGGGGTGGTCCCGGCTGATGTCGTTCAGGTGGTTGGCGACGGAGCGGCGTACGTACTCGGACTCGTCGCGGTACAGCGCGTCCAGCACGGGTACGGCCGGCCGCGGGTCGGCGATGAAGGCGGGCAGCTGCGCCGCCCATGGCAGGCGCGGCCGGGTGCCCTCGCTGGCCAGGCGGCGTACGTGCGGATCGGGGTCGGCGGTCCAGTCCCGTACGACGGCCAGGGCGCGGGCGGGGTCGGCGCGGAGGAAGGGGCGTACGGCGGACTCGGCGGTGAGCCGGGGGGTGAGGTCGCGGAGGAGGGCGAGGCCGGGCTCGAAGACCTCCAGCCCGCGGACGGCGACGGCCTCGTTGACCGGGAAGGTCATCCAGCCGTCGAAGCCGGGCTCGTCGAGCGCGGTCCGCACGGCGGTCTCGAAGCGGGGCCAGTCGGCGGGCAGGTCGGCGAGGACGGCGTCGCGGACGGCGGCGACCCGGCCGCTGTAGGAGAGGCCGTCGAGGGCGGCGGCGCGGGCGAGGAGCGCCGGGGCGGGGGACCGGCGGCCGGAGGCTCTGCCGAGCAGCCGGGCGAGTTCGCTGACGGTTTCCGCGCCGATGAGTTCGTCTGCCGTGGGCACGGCCCCAGTCTGCCGGAGGAAGTCCGCTCCCCGGGCCTTGGAAAACTTCCACGGGAAAGTTTTGAACCGGACAAAACGGGTACTCCTGCGGTTTCCGCATTCCGGAACCCCGGTCGCGGCGCCTGTTGAACCGTGGATGGATGCCTAGGTGAACCTTTCATTGCGGGTGTGTGAATGAATTTGATCTCGCCAATCCAAGGAATTTAGCTCTATGGAGTTCCGGACTTAAGTCTTCCGGATAAGGAAACCGCAGCATCTACCGTCCTGTCCCATGACACAGCTGGACATGCGGCCCCCGGCCGGAGACACGGTAAGCAGCGTCGCCGAGGGCGGCGGCGTTCGCGGCAAGGGACTCGGCAAGGGCTCCGTCGGCCTCCTGGGCAGCGCCGTGATCGGCATCTCCACCGTCGCTCCGGTCTACTGCCTCACCTCCACCCTCGGCGGCACCGCCGGCGAGGTCGGTGTCCAGATGCCCGCCGTGTTCCTGGCCGGCTTCCTCCCGATGCTCCTGGTCGCCTTCGCGTACCGCGAGCTCAACAAGGCCATGCCGGACTGCGGCACCTCCTTCACCTGGACCGTGAAGGCCTTCGGCCCCCGCGTCGGCTGGATGTGCGGCTGGGGCCTGGTGATCGCCACGATCATCGTGCTCTCCAACCTCGCCGGCGTCGCCACCTCGTACTTCTGGCTCCTGGCCGGCGAGATCACCGGCAATCCGTCGGTGGCGGCCCTGGACGACAACAAGCTCGTCCACATCACCACCTGCCTGACCCTGATCGCCGTGGCCACCGCGATCAGCTACCGCGGTATGACCGCCACGAAGGGCGTCCAGTACACCCTCGTCGGCCTCCAGCTGGTCGTCCTCGCGATCTTCGTGGCCATGGCCTTCCAGAAGGCCTCCGCCGGCACCTTCGACACCGGCCTGGACTTCTCCTGGTCCTGGATGAACCCCTTCGCGGTCGAGTCCATGGGCGCCTTCACCGCCGGACTCTCGCTCTCGATCTTCATGTACTGGGGCTGGGACGCCTGCCTGGCCACCAACGAGGAGACCAGCGGCTCCGAGAAGACCCCCGGCCGCGCCGCGCTCCTCGCCATGGTCGTGCTGGTCGGCTCGTACCTGGCCACCGGCATCGCCGCCCAGATGGCCGTCGGCTCCGGCGGCGCGGGCCTCGGCCTCGCCAACGAGGAGACCTCGGACAACGTCTTCGCCGCCCTGGCCGGCCCCGTGATGGGCCCGGCGCTCGGCATCCTGCTCTTCGTCTCGGTGCTCGCGTCCGCCGCCGCCTCGCTGCAGACCACCTTCATCCCGGTCGCCCGCACCGTGCTGGCCATGTCGACGTACGAGGCGCTGCCGCCCTCGTACGCCAAGGTCCACCCCCGCTTCAAGACCCCGGGCCGCGCCACCGTCATGGCGGGCATCGCCACCGGCGCCTTCTACGCGATCATGACCCTGGTCAGCGAGAACGTCCTCACGGACACCATCTTCGCGCTCGGCCTGATGATCTGCTTCTACTACTCGCTGACGGCCTTCGCCTGCACCTGGTACTTCCGCGGGGAACTCCGCCGGTCCGCCCGCGACCTGTTCCTCAAGGGCGTGTTCCCGGTGCTCGGCGGCCTGCTCCTGGCCGCGGTCTTCTTCAAGACCCTGTTCGACACCTTCGACCCGGCCTACGGCTCCGGCTCCGGCATCCTCGGCGTCGGCAGCGTGTTCATCATCGGCGTGGGCCTGCTGCTCCTCGGCCTGGTCATCATGCTGGTCACGGCCCGCCGCAGCCCGGCCTTCTTCCGCGGCGAGATCCTGACGAAGGAGACCCCGTCCCTGGTGGTCCAGGACTGACCCCGACCCCGCCGGGCACGGCGCCGTAGCCGCCGCGCCCCGCCCCCGTAGCCGCCGCGCCCCGCCCCTGTGTCATCGGGCCCCGGATCGAGAACCCCCGGATGCGTACCAACAGCATCCGGGAACCCCCGATCCGGGGCCCGCGGGCTTGGCGCACACGACGGCGCACACGACGGCACCCAGGACGGTCGCCACGGGACGGTCGACACGGGGCGGTCAACACGGGACGGTCCCGGAAGTGACCCGCGCCACGATGGGGTCGTTGGTCGAGGCATGAACATGAACGCGAACGTCATGAAGCGCACTCTCGCCGCCCTTGCCCTCACCGGTGGCGCCGCCATGGGCCTCCTGCCCGGCGTCGCGCACGCCGAGGCGCCGGCCTCCGCCACCGCCGACGAGTCCACCACCATGAGCGGCGTCGGCCCGGTCGTCGAGCGCGTCACCGGCGTCGTCGACAACCCCTCCGGAGCGGTCAAGGACACCCAGACCGCGATCGGCGTGGCCGCCCAGGCCACCGGCAGCGCGACGAAGGCCACCCAGACCTCCCTGTCGGGCGCGGGCGGCGCCCTGGAGAGCGGCCTCCCGAACGCCCCGACGGTCGCTTGACCCCTCTGACCCCTCTGCCCCCTCTGAACGACCGGCCCGCGCCGGACCGCCTCCTGCTGCTCCTCACCCGGACGGGGTGAGGAGCAGCAGGGGGATCTCGCGGGTGGTGGCCTCGCGGTAGGCCGCGTACGACGGCATGGCCGCCACCACCTCCGGCCACAGGCGGGCCGCTTCCTCGGGGGTCGCCGGGCGGGCCGTCGCGGGGAAGGACGTCCGTGCCACCCCGAGGGTGGCACGGGGGTTGGAACTGCTGGCTGCTGTGTCTGTATGAGCGTGTTCTGGCGTGTATGAGTGAGCGCCTCCTCCACGGTGGCGAGGCGACGCCCGGCAGGAACGGGCGTTCTCGTATCGAATGGGCGACCTTTATGGTCGACGGCCGTTGGGTGGGGGGACGGCTTCTTCGATACCGGGGTGGGTGACGGGTGGTGGATTTGCTGCGGGAGTTGTCGGCGCCGTTCGTCGCGCTCGGCCCCACGGGTGTGGCGGTCCGGACCCGGTTGAAGGGTCTGGTGCCGTGGGACGAGGAGGTGCTGGCCCTGGTGGGCGCGCACCTGGGTTCACTCGCTTCGAAGGATCTCGCGGTCCGTTGCCGTGACGGTCTGGAGCACTCCACCGATAGGTGGGCGGCTCGGAAGCGGGAGCTGACGGCGGTGTCGTCGTCCCGGGTGGGCGGGCAGCATCACCAAGGCCACGCATGATGGCACCACCTCAACGCCGCGCGGCTCACCGAGGAGCAGTGGCGGCAGCGGTGGGAGGCGGCGCGCTGGTTCCTCCAGGCCGACGGCGAGTCCGGCAAGAGGTTCGGGAACGAGACGATCCGTGTCACTCCCGACGGCGAAGTGTCGGTCAAGCTGCCCGCTCCGCTGGCACACCTGGCCAACAGTCGGCACGGCCGGTACGTCCTGGCCTGCCGGATCACGTCCCGCACCGGGGCACGGAGTGGACCGACCGCGTGGAAGCCAACCGGGCGGTTGCCTACCGCATCCACCACGACGTCGACCGTGGCCGTTGGTACCTGATCGCATCCTGGCACTATCCGCCCACCCCGACCATCCCGATCGATGCCGCGCTCGCGCGCGGGGTGATCGGGGTGGACACCAACGCCGACCACCTCGCCGCCTGGCGCCTGGACGTCCACGGCAACCCCGTCGGCGATCCACGCCGGTTCTTCTACGACCTCACCGGCACCACCGGCCACCGCGACGCGCAGGTGCGCCACGCCCTGACCAGGCTCCTGCACTGGGCAAGATCCTGCAGCGTGAAAGCGATCGCCATCGAGGACCTGGACTTCACAGCGGAGAAGACCCGGGAGAAGCACGGCCGCAGGAAGCGGTTCGCAGGTGATCTCCGGCATGCCCACCGGCCGCCTGCGCGCCCGCCTGACCTCCAGGGCCGACGAGGCCGGCATCGCGGTCATCGCCGTCGACCCCGCCTACACCTCCAAGTGGGGGGCGAACACTGGCTGAAGCCCGTCACCACCACCCACCGCAAGACCAGCCGGCACGATGCCGCGAGCATCGCGATCGGCAGGCGCGCCCAGGGACACCCGGTCCGGCGACGGACGACACCGCCCCCGCAGCACCGGACCGCGCACACGATGCGCCCGGCCCGGACGCGGAGCGAAAGCGGGAGACCAGCGTGCCCAACACCGTTCGGGGCACACGGCTGAGCACGAGTCCTGGCTACAGGACTCACTCCCGCTCAGTCTTTAGGAACGGTCGGCCAGCAGGTTGAGGTACCAGGCCGGGTGCCGGTCGGACCCCCGGTTGGAGGCCGTGAGGACGTACGCCTCCCCGTCCCGTACGTACGCCAGAGCGGTGCGGCGCAGCACGCCCGAGGCGCGGCCGCGGGTGGTCAGCAGCAGGTCGTCGAAGCCGGGCCGTGGGAATCCGCCGGTCTCCTCGAAGCGCCGGATGTGGGCGGCGACCCAGGGATCGGGGCTGTCGACGACCGCTTCGGCGAGGGCCGTCATGCCGTCCCCTCGGGAGTGAGTTCGGCTGTGACCCTGGTTGTGTTTCCGGCCGTGTCTCCGCCCGTGGCTCCGGCCGTGACCCCGGCGTGCGTGGCGTGCAGGGTGGGGGTCTCGATCTCGTCGAGCAGGGCGCGGGCGAAGTCGGCCGGGGTGATGCGCGCCGCCGCTTCGGCGGGTGCGGACGCGTGCCGCCCCACCGGCGCGCCCTCGTGGTCGAAGTCGCCGGACGGGCTGAGTACCGCCCAGTCGAGCGCGGCCGGGGCCGCCGCGCGGAGCGCTTCGGTGCCGGCGGCGTGGGCGACGTAGAACGGCCTCCACTCCTGGGGGTAGCCGTCCGTGTCCATGAGGAGTTCCCCGCTCGCCGTCGGCAGCACGGACGCCAGCCCGACGGAGACGAGCCGACGGACCCCGGCAGCCGGCAGCCCGGCGGCGAGCGCCCGCCCGACGGCCGGGAAGAACTCGGCGGGCGCCGCCGCCGGGTCGTACACGGCGACGATCGCGGCGTCATGACCGGCCGCGGCCCGCGCGACACCCTCGGGTGAGGTCACATCGGTGCCGGGGCGCAGGGCTTCGGTGACGTGGTGGCCGCGGCGCCGGGCCTCGGCGACGGCCGCACGGCCGACCCGCCCGGCGGCACCGAAGATGATGATCTTGTGGCTGCTCATGGGGTGAGCGTAGAGAGGAGGGCGGTATCCGATTGGATACCGCCGGACCCCGCCTTAGGGTGAGGCGAGGGCAACGGGGTGGGGTGGGGTGTTGGAAGCGTTGAATGCGCTGTATCCGGTGGAACCGCTGAATCTGCTGGATCCGCTGGACCCGGAGATGTTCGATCCTGTCTGCCCGTCCACACTCGTCCCCTTCCGGGTCGGCGACAAGTGGGCGCCGATGGTCCTGCGCTGCCTGGAGGGCGGACCGAGACGCTTCTCCGAGCTGAAGGTGCCGCTCCGCGGGATCACCTCGAAGTCGCTGACCCAGTCACTGCGGGGGCTGGAACGGGACGGCTTCGTGACCCGGGTCGGGCGCGACGGGGCAGGTGGTTACGCCCTCACCGCTCTCGGGCGCGGACTGCTGGGACCGCTGGACGCGGCGTGTGAGTGGACCCGCGAGCACTGGGACGAGCTGATCGACGCGCGGGAGGCCGGACAGGGCTAGGGCCGGGGCGCACAGGGGTGACCCAGATCCCGGGGGACGTCCGGTCGTTGATCCGGTCATGGCTCTTTGGTTGCTCAATCACTTCAGCACCTTCACCCTCGGCGTCCTGATGGTCGGCGGGGTGGTCGGCTTGGCGGTGGCGGGAAGCCTTGCCGCCCGGCGCCGTTTCCCGCACCTCGCGGGCGGCGAGCACAACGAGATGGTCGGGGTCGCGCTCGGCATGTTCGGTGCGATCTACGGGATCATCCTGGCGTTCGTGGTCGTGACGCTGTGGACCCAGGTGGAGAACACCCAGACCATCGTGGCCTCGGAGGCGACGGACCTCGCGCTGGTCGTCCGGAGCGCGGAAGCGTTTCCGCCGGCCGACCGGGCGCGGATCGTGAATGCGGTCGGAGAGTACGCGCACGCGGTCGTCGAGGAGCAGTGGCCGCTGATGCGGGAGGGACGGCCGAGCTTCGCCGCGACGGCGCGTCAGACGGAGGCGATGTACGCGGGCCTCCAGGCGTACGAACCACAGTCGGCCCGCGCCCAGACCTTCTACGACGAGGCCGCCGCGCAACTGAACGACGTGGCCGCCCAGCGCCGCGCCCGCATCACGATGGCGGAGACGTCACTGCCGACACTGCTGCAGGTACTCGTGTACGGCGGAGCGCTGGTGATCCTGCCGCTGACGTTCCTCTTCGGACTCCGAAGCCTCCGGATGCAGCTCCTGTTCGTCTCGGCGGTGGCAGCACTGATCGGCTTCAGCCTGCTCCTGGTCCTCGTCCTGGACCGCCCCTTCGCAGGCGAACTGAGCGTGAGCTCGGCCCCGTACAAGGAGGGAGCCCTGTCGAGGTTCTGGACGGGGGAGTAGACAGAGTGGCGTCGTGCACGGAGCCCACTCCGGCTGGGCGGCATCTGGGAGGTGCCCGGGGGCTGCCCGTCAGTCCCAGTGTCATTACGTGCCGGCCGCCGGCGTCAAGGGCGCTCCCGTTGGTCGCGTCGGCAAGCCGATGGCCCTTCGGGCCCCCCTTGACCCCGACGACCGTCACGCAACGACAAGGACTGTCGGGCGGCCCCCGGGGGATGGCATGGGAGGAGCCTTCGGACCCTGATGGTCTGGCGTTGGCGGGCACGAGCAGCGGCTAGCGCTCGGCCAGCCGCCCTCCGGGCGGGGGCGGCGGTGAAGTGGATCAGATCTACGTAATCCAGCGCGGTCCAGGCGCACCAAATCGCTACGCGCTCCTCATTTCTCAGCGGATGCGGGCCGCCGGGGGCCCAGCGTCCGGCTGTGCGGCCACGGCGTTCCGGCCGACTTCCTGCCCGCCGTCGGCGAACTCGGGCGCTTCGACCTGGGACGCCGATGCCGTTACGGGATCTGCGAGGGTCAGGACTTCAGGTCTGGGCTGGGACTCCGGTCGCCGGGGACGGCGACCGGGGCTGGTGGCAGCGTCAGCGGTCGCGGCTCAGGCGACCGGGTGGTGGTCGGCTTCCCGGGGCGCTGTGCGCGGGGCCGGGATGCGCTGGATGGGCGGGCGGAGGGTCGCGTCGCGGCGTCGCCTGCGCCATGCCGACAGCCTCCGCTTCAGCGAGATCGCCATGGGCGCCAGCAGCAGGCCGCCGAGGACCACGATCAGGACGGTGTAGGCGATGAACGGGCGCGGCTCGGGCGCGACCTTCCGGCCACCGGCGGCCCGCATCCGCCGAGAAAGAGGAGCGCGTAGCGATCGGTGGCGGTCTATGTCCGGCCACCGGCGGCCCGAATCCGCCGAGAAAGAGGAGCGCGTAGCGATTTGGTGCGCCTGGACCGGCCTGGATTACGTAGATCTGATCCACTTCGCTTCCGCGCCCGCCCGGAGGGCGGCTGGCCGAGCGGAGCCGCTGCTCGTGCCCGCCAACGCCACAGCGCAAGGGGCCGAAGGTTCCTCCCATGCCATCCCCCGGGGGCGGCCCGACAGTCCTTGTCGTTGCGTGACGGCCGTCGGGGTCAAGGGGGGCCCGAAGGGCCATCGGCTTGCCGACGCGACCGGAGGGAGCGCCCTTGACGCCGGCGGGCGGCACGTAATGACACTGGGACTGACGGGCAGCCCCCGGGCACCTCCTCGCTTCCGTCCAGGCGAAGCCTCCGTGCTGCCCGGGATGGCGAGGGTGGTTGCACGTTCCGGGAGCGTGGTCAGCCCCACGTCCGGGAGCAGAGCACCAGGCGGTAACCGTCCGGGTCCTCGACGGTGACGCCGTACTCGTCCCAGTAGGGGTTGTGGGAGGGAACGCGGGTGCCGCCCGAGGCGATCAGGCGGTCGACGAGTGCCTCGTCGGGCTGTTCGCCCAGGTAGACGACGAAGAGGTCGTCGACCGTGGGGGTGGGCGTTATCGGGTTGTCCGGGTCGACGGTGAGCTCGAAGTGCCAGCCGCCGTCCTTCGGGCCGACCATGAGGAGGTCGTGCTCGCCCGGGACGTGCTCGGCGCTCCGCCACAGGACGTCCAGGCCGAGGCCGTCGACGTAGAAGCGCTCGGCGGCGGCCAGGTCGCGGGAGGGGCGGGCGACGCGGATGTGGGTGGAAGTGTTGATCATGGCCCGAGGGTACGGGACGGGCCGGGTGTCGCCGCGCGGAAAAGGCTGACCCGGTAGCTCGTCGGGTGGACGAGGCGGCCGCAGAGCATGTCGATGCGGAGGAGGTCCGGGTCGACGATCAGGCCCTCTCTGCGCAGCCGGTCGAGGAAGGCCTTCAGCTCGTCGTGTTCGTGCGTGGAGAAGACGACTTCCCACTCGCCGTCCCGCGTCTTCCCCGCCTGTTGCCGGGCTGCTGCCTCCGCCCGCTTCTTGCGTTTCCGCTGCCCTGGCACGTTGCCGCCCCCCGCCCCCTGGTGGCTCAGATCGCCTTCGCGCTCGCCAGAATACGGTCGACCTCCTCGCGTGCCGCCTGGTTTACCGGCTGGGCGATGCCGAGGAGGAAGGCGGAGCGGTTGTCGGCGAGCGTCATCACGGTGAGGCGGAGGTGGGCGGTGCCGCCCTCGCCGTCGTTGATCCTGAGGGTCACGGTGTGGGCGGGGCGGCCGCTGACCTCGGTCGGACGGGACTCCTCGATCGCGGAGCTGCCGTTCGGGTAGAAGAACGTGGCGTTCGACTTGGCGGCACGTTCGGTCTTCTGCTTCAGGTCCGCCTCCGCGATGGAGCCGCCCCGGCCCGCCAGGACCGTCGCGAAGGACTTGGACGCGCTGCCGGAGTGCGTGTTCTTCTCGCCCTCCTTGCCGATCGTCGAGGTGAAGGCGTTGATCAGGCCCTTGTCCTCGGGCTGCTTCCACCCTTCGGGGATCCCGTACGAGATGCCTGCCGCCCGGTCGGTGACGCGGGGGCGGCCCGCCAGCGGGTTGGCGTCCCCGTTCCCGTCGCGCAGCAGCCACCAGCCGGCCGAACCTGCCACCGCGAGCAGTACGGCCGCCAGGGCGCAGAGCAGTGCGATGCGGCCGGTCCGCGGCCGGTGCACGGGCGGCGGCGGACCGAAACCGTCAGGTGTGGACGGATGCGCGGACGGGGGCACGGGCGGCAGGGGCGGCGGCGGTGGGGTGCTCATGGGGCGAGTCTTGCGCGGCCTCGGCCCGGGTGCCTGAGTACCGCCACTCAGGCAGGTACTCAGATCACCTCCCGGGCCGCCACGGATACCGCGGCGACAACTGCCGCGGCGTCTGGTCCTGCGACGACGAGTACTGCGACTACGAGTACCGCGACTATCGAGAACTGCGACTACGAGTACTGCGACTACAGGTACTGCGCGAACTCGTCCAGCACGCGCAGGACCTCCGCTTCGCCGGCCGACGGGAATTGGACGACGACTTCCTCGATGCCCAGGTCGGCGTAGTGGGACAGCTTGCCGGGCGTCGGCTGGACCGCGTACGGGACCACATGGAGGGTCTTCGGGTCACGGCCGGCGCGTTCCCACGCGGTGCGGAGGGTGGGGAGGGTTTCGCTCAGGCCGCGGCCGCCGATGGGGATCCAGCCGTCGGTGAACTCTGTGATGTGGGTGAAGAGTTTGGGGCCGGGCGCGCCGCCGAGCAGGGTGCGGGGACCGTGCAGCGGGACGCCTTCGGCGAGTTCACGGGGCGGTTGGGCCGGCTTGGGGTGGGCCTGGCTGGCCCGGACCGAGCCGAACTCGCCGATGTAGCCCTCGGGTTCCGGGGCCCAGAGGGCGCGCATCAGGGCCATGCGGTCGCGGACCAGTTCGCGGCGGGTGCTCCAGTCCACGCCGTGGTCGGCGGCCTCCTCGACGTTCCAGCCGTAGCCGATGCCCAGGGTGAAGCGTCCGCCGGAGAGGTGGTCCAGGGTGGCGATCCGCTTGGCGAGGTCGATGGGGTCGTGCTGGGCGACGAGGGTGATGCCGGTGCCCAGGCGGAGGCGTTCGGTGACGGCGGCGGCCTGGGCGAGGGCGACGAAGGGGTCGAGGGTACGGCCGTACTGCTCGGGTAGGTCACCGCCCATCGGGGCGCCGGTGTCCCGGGAGACGGGGATGTGGGTGTGCTCGGGCAGGTAGAGGCCGTCGAAGCCGCGTTCCTCCAGGACGCGGGCGATCCGGACGGGGGACGGGGTCCGGTCCGTGAGGAAGATGGTGGCGGCGATCCGCATGGGCGCTTGCACCTCCGGCGAGCGGCGAGCCTGGACGGCTGGCGGGACGGGGCCTGTTCGGGCGGCCGGACCGCCTGTTCGACCGGTCGGCCTTCGCGTGATGCCCCACCGTACGGGCTGCGCCCTCGAATGTTGAGAGGGCGCAGCCTGTTGTTCCGGGTGGCGCCCGCCGTCTCCTCAGCCACGCGGGTACGTCGTCTCAGCCCCGCGGGTACCGCGCCAGCCACCCCGGCGAGGACAGCGCGGGGCCGTGCAGGGTGGGGCCCTGGGTCATCTCCAGGGCGAAGTCGTCGGAGAGTTCGAGGATGGTGGCCCGGCCCTCCAGTTCCGCCAGCCACGGTGCCGGCAGGGCGGTCTCGCCGTGCAGGGCGCCCAGCAGGGCCCCGCAGAGCGCGCCCGTGGCCGTGGAGTCGCCGCCGTGGTTCACCGCCAGGCGCAGGCCGTGCCGGACGTCCTCGGCGACCATGGCGCAGTACACGGCCACGGCGAGGGCGTCCGCGGCGTCCCGGCCGTCACCCGGGGACAAGGACTCGACCACCTTGGGGGAGGGCGATCCGGTGGTCACGGCGGCGGCGGCCCGCTCCAGGGCGTCGGTGACCGGCTGCCGCCCGGGCCGCGGCTCCAGCAGGGCGATCGCCCGCTGCAGCGAGGTGTCCAGCGAGTCGCCGCGGGTCAGGCCGTGCACGATCACGGCGAAGGCGCCGGCCGACAGGTAGGCGGTGGGGTGGCCGTGGCTCTGTACGGCGCATTCCATGGAGAGCTGGAGGACGAGGGAGGGGTCCCAGCCGACCAGCAGTCCGAAGGGGGAGGAGCGGACCATGGCCGCGGCGTCGCGCGCGGTGGGGTTCTTCGGCTTCGGCAGGGTGCCGAGGATGTCGTCCCCGAAGCCGGTCAGGCAGGCGCGGTCCGGGGCGCGGCGGGCGTACAGCCATTCCTCGTGGGCGAGCCAGCCGTTGTCGCGGCGGCGTTCGTCGGGGCCCCAGTCGTGCTGGGTGGCGGCCCACCGCAGGTAGGCGCGGTGAACGTCGGTCGGCGGGTGCCAGGCGCCGGTGTCGCGGCGTACGTGGGCCCGGATCAGCCCGTCCACGGTGAACAGGGTGAGCTGAGTGGAGGCGGTGACCGTCCCGCGGCGCCCGTACGCGGGGGCGGGTTCGGTGAGGCCCTCCAGACCGTGGGTCTCGCGGATGCCGTCGAGGGAGAGGCCGGCCACGGGCGCGCCGAGCGCGTCGCCGAGGGCGGCGCCGAGCAGGGTGCCGCGGACCCGGCTGCGGAAGTCCTGCTGCTCGGCGCGGCCCCACAGGCCGGTGGTGAGGGCGCTGGTCCGTACGGCGCCGGTCGTGACCACCGGGTCCGGCGCCGGGGTCGTGGGCGGGGTAGTGGCTGGGGTCATGGCTCGGGTCGGGGCCGCAGTCGGGGCCGGAGCCGGCGCGGCGTGCGCGGTCGTGCCGCCGCCCTCCCCCACGGTCCCTGGGCCGGTCCCCGAGCCGGTCCCCGCGCCGATCACCGAGCCGGTCCCTGGGCCGGTCCCCGCGCCGATCACCGAGCTGTTTCGAGCCACGGTCGCCGAGTGCTCCTCGCTGCCGTGCGTCGTGTTCCGAGCCGCGCTTCGCGCCACAGCGTCCATGCGGTATTCCCCCCACCCCTAGCTCTGGCGCGCACTGTAGTGGACATGCCCGGTCCGAACCGGAAGGAGCCAGTCAAGCAGCCGGTCGGCAAGGGAGAACGGCCGGAAAGCGAATGTTTCCGGGCCGGGAGGCGCCCGTCGGGCCTCACCGGCTCCGACAGGGCGCCCGCGAGCCGCCCGCACCGCTCGTCCGCACCGCACCCGCACGGTGCCCGCGAGCCGCCCGCGCCGCACCCGCACGGCACCCACAGGGAACCTGCGAGACGCCCACAAGATCGGCACGGTTCGCATGCGTGGCATGTTTTGTCACTTGTCGACGGCAGGGCCGGTTCCGGCCATTCCGTGTTCACAGGAGGTTTCCCGCCACCGCAGAGCCTCACGGGCATGAAGAAGGCAACCCTCGCCGCGACCGCCGTCGCCACCGCCCTCACCGTCTCCCTCGCAGTCGCCCCGGCCGCCACCGCCTCCGGCTGGGACTGGCCGTGGAGCGGCCACCACCAGTCCTCCGACGCCATCCCGTTCACCGCCGCCACCGTCACCGCCGGTGCCGACGGGTCGTACACCCTCAAGTGGCAGGCGAAGGGCGTCAAGCGGGTCGAGATCCGGGCCAACGGCAAGGTCGTCGCCCGGGGCGGCGCCACCGGCGAGGCCGTCGTCACCGGCCTGCCCTCCGCCGACCGCCAGTGGTTCTGGTTCCAGGCCGACCGCGGCCAGGGCCTGCGCCTCGCCGACCGCCTGGTGAAGCTCTCCGGCGCGGTCAACTTCCGCGACGCGGGCGGCTACCGCACCGCGAACGGCCAGTGGGTCAAGATGGGCGAGGTCTACCGCTCCGACGCCCTCAACAAGCTCACCGCCGACGACCTGGCCAAGCTGCAGCGCCTGCGCGTCAAGACGGTCTTCGACCTGCGCATGGCGGAGGAGCGCGCCAAGGACCCCGACCAGGTCCCCGCCGGTGCCCGCCACGTCGTCGCCGACGTGTTCGCCGGCTCCGGCTCGTTCCAGACCATGCCGCGCACGCCCGACGAGGCGGTCAAGGCGATGGTCGACGCCGAGAAGGCCATGGTCAGCGGCGAGGGCGGCAAGAAGGCGTACACGCAGGTCTTTGACGGGATCGGCGACGACGACGCCCGCTCGGTGCTGTTCCACTGCACCGCGGGCAAGGACCGTACGGGCTGGTCGAACGCCGCCCTGCTGACCGCGCTCGGCGTGCCGCAGGAGACGGTCATGGCCGACTACCTGGCCAGCAACGACTACCGCAAGGCCGCCAACGACGCGATCCTCGGCCACCTGCCCCCGCAGCAGGCCGCCGTCTACAAGCCGCTGCTCGACGTGCGCCCCGAGTACCTCAACTCCGGCTTCGACGAGGTCACGGTGAAGTTCGGCTCCTTCAACGGCTACCTGGAGGACGGGCTGGGCATCGACGCGCGCGAGCTGAAGCGACTGAAGAAGGACCTCCTCGTCGGCTGATCCCCGGTCGGCCGTACGGCTGCCCTGGCCCCCGGTCGGCCGTAGGGGCTGCCCTGGCCCCCCGGCCGGCCGCACGGGCTGATTGTTGCCGTGTTCTGTTTACGTCCCTCTTATGTCCAGGACACGTCACGAAAGGGCTCCCGGCCTGGCCGGGAGCCCTTCGCATCCCCTATCAAGATCACAGAGGCGTCGTGCCGCACCTCGCGACGCGCAATCCATGGGGGAGAAGAACAGTGAGCAACAGCAGCATGCGCAAGACCACCCTGGGCGCCGTGGGCCTGGCCGTCGTCGGAACCCTCGTCCTGACCGGCTGCAAGGACGGCAACGAGGAACTGATATCGGAGCAGCCGACGGCGGCCACTCCGTCCGCGACGGCCCCGCAGCAGTCCGAGAGCCCGAGCGCCGCTCCGGTCAGCCCGGGCACCCCGGCCGCGAGCGAGGCCCCGTCCGGCGGCGGAACCGCGGGCGCCGCCAAGGACGGCCAGGAGTTCAAGCTCGGCGAGGCGGCCACCTTCCCGTTCACGTACGGGAGCACCAAGGGCGACATCGCACTGACCGTCACCAAGATCGAGCAGGGCAAGCCCGCCGACCTGGACGTGCTCAAGATGGGTGACAAGATCAAGGGGAAGGTCCCCTACTACATCCACTACACCGTGAAGAACGTCGGCACCACTGACCTCGCGTACTCCTCCGTCGGCCACATCCGCGGCCTGCTCGGGGACGGCACGGAAGCCCAGGACCTGTCCGTCATCGGCACGTTCGCCAAGTGCGACAGCGAGTCCCTGCCGAAGGGCTTCACCAACGGCAAGACGCAGACCTCTTGCGCCATCGCGCTGGCGCCGTCCGCCGACACCAAGGTCACGGCCGGCCAGTACTGGGGCGAGCCCTTCCTCATGGGCAAGGGCCTCACCTGGAAGTAGGCGCCAGGTCCGGGGTCCGTGCAGCCACGGGGGGCTGCACGGACCCCGGTTCCCCGGTTCCCCGGTTCCCCGGTTCCCCGGTTCCCCGGTTCCCCGGTTCCCCGGTTCCCCGGTTCCCCGGTCCCCAGTCCCCGGTTCAGTCCGCGAGCGGCAGCAGCTCCGGCAGGTGCCCGTCCGAGGCCGCCGCCGCGCGCCGCCGTTCCTCCGGCACCTCCCCGTACAGCGTGGTCCGCGCGCGCGCCGGCCGTCCGGCCGCCTCCGCCACCGCCACCAGGTCCTTCACCGACTTGTACGAGCCGTAACTCGACCCGGCCATGCGCGAGATGGTCTCCTCCATCAGCGTGCCGCCCAGGTCGTTCGCCCCCGACCGGAGCATCTCCGCCGCACCCTCCGCGCCCAGCTTCACCCAGCTGGTCTGGATGTTGGTGATGTGCGGGTGCAGCAGCAGCCGGGCCATCGCCGTCACCGCCCGGTTGTCGCGGACCGTCGGCCCGGGCCGGGCGATCCCCGCCAGGTACACCGGCGCGTTTGTGTGGATGAACGGCAGTGTCACGAACTCCGTGAAACCACCCGTCCGTTCCTGGATCCGGGCCAGGGTCCGGAAGTGCCCGAGCCAGTGCCGCGGCTGGTCCACGTGCCCGTACATCATCGTCGACGAGGACCGGATGCCCAGCTCGTGGGCAGTGGTGACGACCTCGATCCAGTCGGCGGCCGGCAGCTTCCCCTTCGTCAGCACCCACCGCACCTCGTCGTCGAGGATCTCCGCGGCCGTCCCCGGGATCGAGTCCAGCCCGGCCTCCTTCGCGGCCGTCAGCCAGTCCCGTACGGACATCCCGGTGCGCGTCGCCCCGTTCACCACCTCCATCGGAGAGAAGGCGTGCACGTGCATGCCCGGCACCCGCTCCTTCACCGCCCGTGCGATGTCGAAGTACGCCGTGCCGGGCAGGTCCGGGTGGATGCCGCCCTGCATGCACACCTCGACCGCGCCGACGTCCCACGCCTGCTGCGCCCGGTCCGCTATCTGCTGCAGCGACAGCGTGTACGCGTCGGCGTCCGTCCGCCGCTGCGCGAACGCGCAGAACCGGCAGCCGGTGTAGCAGACGTTGGTGAAGTTGATGTTCCGGGTGACGACGTACGTGACCTCCTCGCCGACCACGTCGCGCCGCAGCTCGTCGGCGATCCGGCACAGCGCGTCCAGCGCCGGCCCGTCGGCGTGCAGCAGGGCGAGGGCCTCGGCGTCGGTCAGCCGCGTTGGGTCGTCCGCGGCCGTCGACAGGGCCGCCCGTACGTCGGCGTCGACGCGCTCCGGCGCCGCCCCCGCCCGCCCCGGATCGGGGGCCATCCCCGGCGCCGCGGCCTCCCGCAGCGCCTCCCAGTCCCCGTAGACCTCGTCGAAGTCCTCGCGCCGGTCGCCGGTCCGGCCCTCGCTGTCGATGGTCCGGTGCAGGTCCGTCCGGCCGGCGGCGGTGAACGCCTCGTCGGGCTCCTGCCAGGGGCGGCCGGTGACCTCGGCGTCCGCGACGGCCAGCCCGGTCTCCGGATCGGCCAGCGCCCGTACGTGCGGCAGCACGCGCGGGTCCAGCCACGGCTCGCCGCGCCGGACGAACTCCGGGTACACGCAGAGCCGCTCGCGGAGCTCGAAGCCGGCCGCGGCGGACCGCTCCGCCAGCAGTTCGATCTGCGGCCACGGCCGCTCGGGGTTGACGTGGTCGGGGGTCAGCGGGGACACCCCGCCCCAGTCGTCGATGCCCGCGCCGATCAGCCGTGCGTACTCGTCGTCGACCAGGTTCGGCGGGGCCTGCAGACAGGCCGAGGGGCCCATGATGTGCCGGGCCACGGCCACGGTGGCGACGAGGTCGTCGAGCTCGGCGTCCGGCATCCCGCGCATCGCCGTGTCCGGCTTGGCGCGGAAGTTCTGGATGATCAGCTCCTGGATGCCGTGGTACGCGCGGGACACCCGGCGCAGCGCGAACAGCGACTCGGCGCGCTCCTCGTACGTCTCGCCGATGCCGATCAGCAGCCCGGAGGTGAAGGGCACGGAGGACCGGCCGGCGTCCTCCAGCACCCGCAGCCGCAGCGCCGGCTCCTTGTCGGGGGAGCCGTGGTGCGGGCCGCCGGGCTCGGACCACAGCCGGGTGGCGGTGGTCTCCAGCATCATGCCCATGGAGGGTGCGACGGGCTTGAGCCGCTGGAAGTCCGCCCAGGACATGACGCCCGGGTTGAGGTGCGGCAGCAGGCCGGTCTCCTCCAGGATCCGGATCGACATGGCCCGTACGTAGGCGAGGGTGTCGTCGTACCCGTGCGCGTCGAGCCACTCGCGGGCCTCGGGCCAGCGGTCCTCCGGCTTGTCCCCGAGCGTGATCAGCGCTTCCTTGCAGCCCAGCTCGGCGCCGCGGCGGGCGATGTCGAGGACCTCGTCCGGGGACATGTACATCCCGTGCCCGGCGCGGCGCAGCTTGCCGGGCACGGTCGCGAACGTGCAGTAGTGGCACTTGTCGCGGCACAGGCGGGTGAGGGGGATGAAGACGCTCTTGGAGTACGTGATGACGCCCGGCCGCCCGGCGGCGGCGAGGCCCGCGTCGCGCACCCGGCCGGCGGAGGCGGTCAGGTCCTCCAGGTCCGCGCCGCGCGCCTGCAGCAGGACGGCGGCCTCCGTCACGTCGAGCGCGACGCCCTCGCGGGCCCGCCGGAGCGCGCGGCGCATGGCGTTGTCGGTCGGAGCTGCGTCGGCCGGCAGATTCCCCGTATTGGTCATGAGCCGAGCATACGAGTGGCCGTCATCGCATCAGCTCTCCGGCGTTGACCAGCAGGGATTGGCCGGTTATCGCCCGGGCCCGGTCGGAGGCGAGGAAGGCCGCGGCATCGGCGACGTCACCGTCGGTGGCGAGCTCGGGCAGGGCCATGCGCTCGGCGAGCCGGGCCTTCACCGTCTCCTCGGGGACGTTCTCGCTGTGCGCGCTGAAAGTGACGAACGCCTGCACCGGCGGCCCCCACATCCAGCCGGGCAGCACGGTGTTGACGCGGATCCGGTGCGGGCCGAGCTCGCGGGCCATGGAGTACATGGCGGAGGTCAGGGCGCCCTTGGAGGCGGCGTACGCGGCCTGCTGCACCTCGTTCGGCGCGGCGACGGCGGACTGCGTGCCGATGATGACCACCGAGCCGCCGTTCGCCTTGAGCGCCGGCAGGCAGGCGCGGGTCATACGGAGCGTGCCGAGCAGGTTGACGTCGATGATCTGCTGCCAGGTCCCGAAGTCGGCGTCTTCCAGACCGCCGAAGTACGAGTCCCAGGCGGCGACGTGGACCACGGCGTCGATACCGCCGAACCGCTCGACGGCGAGGTCAGCCAGGGCCCGGCACTGCGCCTCGTCGGTGATGTCGGTGGGGCGGTGGGCGGTGTGGACGCCGTCGGGGTCGATCTCGGCGGCGGACTTCACGAGGTTGGCCTCGGTGCGCGCCCCGAGGACGGCGTTCCCGCCGTCCCGGACGACGGTCGCGGCGACCTGGTGGCCGAGTCCGGCTCCGACGCCGGAGACGATGACGGTCTTCCCTTGCAGCAGCATGTCGCCTCCCGGCGGAGCCAGTTGTCTGACGGCGGGTCAGATTAGGGTGCGGGCGCGCAGGAGGGAAGGGGGCGGGGGTGTGGGGGTGGGGCCGTGCCGGGTGTCGGGTGCTGGGTTCGGGCCGGGTTCGCGCCGGGTTCGGGCGTGGGTTCGTGTCGGGTCCGGACGTGGCTTCGTGCCGGGTTCGGGCCGGGTTCGGACGTGGGTTCGTGTCGGGTTCGCGTCGAGAACGGGCGCGTGTTCGTGTCGGGTTCGTTCTCGGCCGCGGCTGAAATGTCATGGTTGGCCCCGTCAAACACCGGGACGGTCAAGATCACCGTATCGAGGTAATCCTTCCGGCTGGACAGAGGCTTCCGGGGGTTCAGGCCGTTACTGTGCTCCCGGATCTGGACGGATTGCCCGGATATTCGCCCCCCCTTTTTTCTTCTTTCCCCGGTGAGGTGCGCCCGCGCGCCGATCACCGCCCTTACGAAGGAGAGCCCGCCCGATGACCGTGGACACCAGCCCGGAGGCGCAGCCGGCGCCGCGTCCGCAGAGCAGCCTTGCGACA
This sequence comes from Streptomyces sp. NPDC043853, assembly GCF_056436025.1. Lineage (NCBI taxonomy): Bacteria > Bacillati > Actinomycetota > Actinomycetes > Kitasatosporales > Streptomycetaceae > Streptomyces > Streptomyces sp. NPDC043853. The sequence continues at coordinate 321,808 of NZ_JBWKDJ010000004.1, read as the reverse complement.
TCGGCCGCCCGCAACCTTGCCACCACGACCAAGTCCGCCCCGCAGATGCAGGAGATCACCTCCCGCTGGCTGCTGCGGACGCTCCCCTGGGTGGAGACCAAGGGCGGCACCTACCGGGTCAACCGCCGCCTGACCTACACCGTCGGCGACGGGCGCATCGAGTTCGTCCAGGACGGCGGTACCGTCCGAGTGATCCCGCGCGAGCTCGGCGAACTGGCCCTGCTGCGCGGCTTCGAGGACGAGGGCGTGCTCATCGGGCTCGCCAACCGGTGTGTCCAGCGCGACTTCCAGGCCGGCGAGGTGCTGGTCCGGCGCGGTACCCCCGCCGAGCAGATCCACCTGATCGCCCACGGCCGGATCGGCCAGACCTCCGTCGGCAAGTACGGCGACGAGGTCCGCGTCTCCGTACTGGCGGACGGCGAGCACTTCGGCGAGAACGCCCTGCTGGACGCGGACGCCACCTGGGACTACACGGCCACCGCCGAGACGGCGGGCACCCTGCTCACCCTCTCCCGCGCGGACCTGGCCGCCGTGATCGCCCTGGCGCCCGGCCTGCAGCAGCACATCGAGCGGTTCAGCACCCTCCCCCTCCAGCGGCAGAACAAGCACGGCGAAGCCGAAATCGCCATGTCCGCCGGCCACACCGGCGAGCCGGAGATCCCCGGCACCTTCGTCGACTACGAGCTCAACCCGCGCGAGTACGAGCTCTCCATCGCGCAGACCGTGCTCCGGGTCCACACCAGGGTCGCCGACCTCTACAACGAGCCGCACAACCAGACCGAGGAACAGCTCCGGCTCACCATCGAGGCCCTGCGCGAGCGCCAGGAGCACGAGCTGATCAACAACCGGGAGTTCGGCCTCCTCCACAACGCCGCGTTCAAGCAGCGCATCCAGACCCACTCCGGCCCGCCCACCCCGGACGACATGGACGAACTGCTGTGCCGGCGCCGCGGCACCAAGTTCTTCTTCGCCCACCCCAAGACCATCGCGGCGATCGGGCGCGAGTTCAACGCCCGCGGCCTCTACCCGGACCACGTCGACCTCGGCGGACAGCAGGTCCCGGCCTGGCGCGGGGTCCCGATCCTGCCCTGCAACAAGATCCCGATCAGCAAGGAGAACACCAGCTCGATCCTCGCCATGCGTACCGGCGAGGACAACCAGGGCGTCATCGGCCTGCGCCAGACCGGCCTGCCGGAGGAGTACGAGCCGGGCCTGTCGGTGCGCTTCATGGGCATCAGCGAGCAGGCGATCATGTCCTACCTGATCACCACCTACTACTCCGCCGCCGTCCTGGTGCCCGACGCGCTCGGCGTGCTGGAGAACGTGCAGATCGCCCGCAGGCACGACTGACCGGCCGGGGTCGCCGCCCCGGGGGACCGGGACCCGTGGTCCCTGCCCCCGGGCAACCGGGCCTTCCCGGCTTGTCCGGGCCGCCCCCGGCACCGGCCCCGCCGGGCCCTGCCACTGCCCCTGCCCTTGCCCGTGCCCTCCCGGACCACCACCGGCCCGGGACTCTGCCCGGCCCCACCCTCGGCCCCCCGGCCTCCGCTCTCGGCCGCCACCCCCCGAACCCGGGTCCTTCACCGACCCGGTCCGGCTCGCGCCGGGCCCGCCCGGTCTCCCGGACCGGGGGGCCGATCCGCGCACACGGCCCGGGCAGCCGGGCCACGAGGTCGGGACCGGTAGCGGTTCCGGTTGCGGTTCCGGTTGCGGACCTGGGTCCGGGGTCCCGGTCCTGAAGTCCGGGACCCGTGACCGGGACTCGTGACCGGACCCGCTGTCGGCACGAAGGCCGGAACTCCCCGGAGACCAGGGAGAGCCCGGAGAGCCGCGGGACGGGGCAGCCCCGGAAAGGGACAGCCCCGGAACCGGACAGCCCACCCACTTCACAAGGAGCCTTGGATGCCCGAGCCCGGGCTTTCCCCCCTGCAGTCGAGCCTGCCCGGCGCCGCAGCCCACTTCGGGGCTCACGGCCACGGCCGCGGAGTCGACGCCCTCCCGGCGGGCGATGCCGTCCAGGACGCGCTCGCGGCGGTCGCCGCGGTCGCGGCCGCGGTGGGCGCGACCACCCCGGGGGCGTCCACCGCGGGCGCCTCCACCGCGGGTGAGACCGCCGCCGGTGCAGCCGCCCGGAGCGGTGCCGTGGCCCCGAGCGGTGCTGCCGCCCGTCGGCCCCTGCCGACCGGGCCCGCACTCCCCTTCGGACCCGCGGCCCGGCCGTCCATCCCCGAGATCGTTCCCGTGTCCGCCCCCGTGTCCGCCCCCGTGTCCGTTCCGACCACGGGTGCCGCGCCCGTACCCGACCTGGACGCGCACCCCGTGGACGGCCCCGGCGGCGACCTGGTCGCCGAACCGCCGCGGGGGGCCGCCGCCGGTTCGCTGACGGAAGCGAACCCCGCCCTGGAGCGGATCATGCGCGGCCCCAGCGGGGTGGGCACCGAAGGGCTGTACTTCACCCCGCGCGCGGAGCCGCCGGCCCCGCCCGTCGCAGCGGCCCTGGCGGCAGCCTCGGTCGCACCGCCGGAGCAGGCGCCCGCCCCGGCCGGAGGCCGGCCGATCCCCGGCCTCTACTACCACCCGGTCCCCGAGCCCGACCCCGCACGGGTCGCGGAGGTCAGCCGCCGCATCAAGCGGTGGGCCGTGGACGAGGTGGAGGCGTACCCGCCGGAGTGGGAGGACCAGTTCGACGGCTTCTCCGTCGGCCGCTACATGGTCGCCTGTCACCCGGACGCCCCGACCGTCGAGCACCTGATGGCCGCGACCCGGCTGATGGTCGCCGAGAACGTGGTCGACGACTGCTACTGCGAGGACCACGGCGGATCGCCGATCGGCCTCGGCGGCAGGCTGCTGATGGCCCACTCCGCCCTGGACCCCGTCCACACCACCGGGGAGTACGCCCCCGCCTGGACGGAATCGCTGCTCTCGGACGCCGCCCGGCGGTCCTACCGCTCCGCCATGGAGTACTTCGGGCAGCTGGCCACCCCCTCCCAGGCCGACCGCTTCCGGCACGACATGGCCCGCCTGCACATGGGCTACCTCGCCGAGGCCGCCTGGGCCCAGACCGAGTACGTGCCGGAGGTCTGGGAGTACCTGGGAATGCGGCAGTTCAACAACTTCCGCCCCTGTCCCACCATCACCGACACCGTCGGCGGCTACGAGCTCCCGGCCGAACTCCACGCACTGCCCGCCATGCAGCGCGTCATCGCGCTCGCGGGCAACGCCACCACGGTCATGAACGACCTCTACTCGTACACCAAGGAACTCGAAGCCCGCGGGAAGCACCTGAACCTGCCCGTGGTGATCGCCGAGCGGGAGGGCCTGTCCGACAAGGACGCCTACCTGAAGGCGGTCGAGGTCCACAACGACCTCATGCACGAGTTCGAGGCGGCCTCCACCGAACTGGCCGCCGCCTGCCCCGACCCGCGCCTGCTGCGCTTCCTGCGCGGCGTGGCCGTGTGGGTCGACGGCAACCACTACTGGCACATGACCAACACGTACCGCTACAGCCTGCCCGACTTCTGGTAAGAGGATTGGATATATACGTGACCACCGAGATCACCCCCTCCACCGCCGCGTTCATCCCCGCCCCGGCGACCCCCTACCAGGGCGACATCGCCCGCTACTGGAACGCCGAGGCCCGGCCGGTCAACCTGCGCCTCGGCGACGTGGACGGCCTTTACCACCACCACTACGGCATCGGCGAGATCGACCACGCGGCCCTCGGCGACACCGAGGACAGCACGTACGAGAAGAAGCTGATCGCCGAGCTGCACCGCCTGGAGTCGGCGCAGACCGACGTCCTGCTGGACAACCTGGGCTCCATCGGCCACGACGACACCCTGGTCGACGCCGGCTGCGGCCGCGGCGGCTCCATGGTGATGGCCCACCAGCGCTTCGGCTGCAAGGTCGAGGGCGTCACGCTGTCCTCCAAGCAGGCCGACTTCGCCAACAACCGCGCCGGCGAACTGGGCATCGCGGACTCCGTCCACGCACGGGTCTGCAACATGCTCGACATGCCCTTCGAGACGGGCCAGGCGGCGGGCTCCTGGAACAACGAGTCCAGCATGTACGTCGACCTGCACGACCTGATGGCCGAGCACTCCCGCGTCCTCGCGGTCGGCGGCCGCTACGTGACCATCACCGGCTGCTGGAACCCCCGTTACGGCCAGCCCTCGAAGTGGGTCTCCCAGATCAACGCCCACTTCGAGTGCAACATCCACTCCCGCCGCGAATACCTCCGCGCCATGGCCGACAACCGCCTCGTCCCCCAGGCCGTCATCGACCTGACCCCGGACACCCTCCCCTACTGGAAGCTGCGGGCGACCTCCTCCCTGGTCACCGGCATCGAGGAGGCCTTCATCAAGTCCTACGAGGACGGCTCCTTCCAGTACGTCCTGATCGCGGCAGACCGCGTCTGACGTGTGTCTGAGAAGGGCCGGGACCGAGGTGAACGGGTCCCGGCCCTTCCGCACGTTCGGGGTGGGTGCGGGTGTTGCCGGGGGCTCAGATGCGGTGCACCGGGGCCGTGCCGTCCACCCAGTGCCAGTTCAGTGGGGCGTACTGGCGCTTCAGGGCGTTGCGGCCGGGGCCGTAGCCCTTGAGGGCTGTCCGGACCGCGACTTCGAGATCGCCGAGGTCCTCCGGGACCGGCACCCGGAGCAGCAGGTGCTGGGTCTGGTGGACGAGGAGCAGCTCGCCGGCGGGGGAGCAGCCCATCAGGGAGAACTTGGTGAGCGCCGTGAACGGCTTGTCGGAGGTCGGGATCCGGGAACGCATCTGCCCCTCGGCGTCCCACGCGTACAGGCCGTAGCGGTTGAGGTGGAAGGCGCGTGCACGGTACGGGTCACCGACCACGGTCCAGTGGAGCCCGGTGAAGGGGCTGTCCTCGTAGCGGTGCATCCCCTCCAGGCGGCCCCGTTCCTTGCCGTCGCCGTCGAGCAGCAGGAACGAGAACACCTGCCCACGGCTGCCCGACCGGTACGTCTTCCCGAAGACGGGGACGACGAACAGGTCGTCTCCCATCGCCGTGGGACGGCCCATCTTGCAGCCGGTGTAGTCGAAGCGGGTGCGGTCGTCCGTGGACACCATCTCGGTCAGCGTGGGCGACGGCCGGTTCTTCCCGCCGACGGGGGCGCCGTCGTGGATCACGTGCGGGTACAGGTCGGCATCGGTCTGCCGGTCGGTGCGCGCGTCGTGCGTCGCGATGGCCCGCAGAGTGGCCTTGGAGCCGGGGCCGAGCGTGCTGCCGGGCTCGGAGAGCGCGACGAGGTTGGCGGTCTGCCCCGCCCAGTTGCTCACCCCGTACTCGGCGACCGCGCACAGCAGCCGGCCGGAAGGCGTCACCTCGATCGAGTACGCGTACGGGTCGCCGTTGCGCTCCTTCTCCTCCTCCCAGCCCCAGGGCGAGCGCCAGGACTCCACGAGCCGGCTCAGATCGGCCGAGAAGAGGTGGGTGTTCCCCGGCTTGGAGCTCACCGCCACCGTGCCGTCCGGGAGGACGGCCAGGTTGAAGTCCGATCCCTCGGTGAGCCCCGTCGGGACGTTGCCCCGCGTCGCCCCGCCGAGCAGGGCCGTCGCGGTGGGCGTCCCGTCGCGGTCGTACCGGGTGAGCAGGTGGTACGTGAAGTCCATCTGGAAGGGGTCGGAGGGCTCGGCGGCCCGTCCCCGGTAGCGCATCGCACAGGAATACGCGTACGTGTCACCGGCGGCGCTCGCGGCGACGGCGTACGTCCTGAACCCCCATCCCGCGGTGGGGGCGCCGGTCAGGTCGACGCGGTGATCGCCCACGACGGAGGCGGGCAGGGTCAGGGGAAGGGTCGTCGCAGCCATGATCACCATCCTGCCCCTGACCACTGACAGTGGCTACGCGCCCTGTGCGCTCGCGCTCCCGATGAAACCGCCCCAGGCGGAAGGGGAGAAGGTGAGGTGGGGGATGGTCGTGTCCTTGGAGTCCCGGACGTGGACGGCGGCGGAGCTGCTGGCAACCTCAACGCAGTCGTTGATGTCGCTGGAGCTGCTATAGCTGCTCTTGAACCATACGAGCTCGGGCTTGCTGCTCATGTCTCTCCCAGCACTTGCTCAATGAAGGCCAGCGACTCCCGTGGCGTGAGAGCCTGGGCTCGGATCATGCCATAGCGCAGCTCAAGGACCCGGAGGTGTTTCGGGTCGGTGAGCGGACGCCCGCCGATCTGGCTTTCGTCCCGGCCGACGGCGGCACCGTCCGGGAACTTCAGCACTTCGGCATACCCAGTCATTCCCGCATGCCCTCCCTGGGCAGTCGGCATGATCTGGATCGAGACATGGCGGAGCCGTCCCACATCCAACAGCCGCTCCAGCTGTCCCCGCATCACCGTTGCACCACCGATCGGACGGCGCAGCGTCACCTCTTCCTGCACGAAGGTGAGGGCCGGAGCCGGATCACGGTCGAACACTGTCTGCCTGGCCATGCGTGCGGACACACCCCGCTCCACCGCCTCCGGGGAGTAGGCGGGCCACCGCGTCTCGAAGAGGGCCTTCGCATACTCAGCTGTCTGTAGAAGCCCGTGTATGGCGTGGATGCTGTACACGCCGATCTCGACGGCGTTGGACTCCATCTTGGCCAGATCCCGCACCCGCTTCGGGTAGCGGGCCTGCTCGACGTCACGCTTCATCGCCGCCAGGCGGCCTCCGGCCGCCAAGACCTCGTCCGCCTTGTCCATGTACTCCGGGCGGGGAATCCGTTTGCCCGACTCGACCTTGCGGACCAGGTCTTCTCCGTATCCCATCCGGGTCGCGAAGTCCGCTACGCGGAGGCCGGCCGCCTCGCGCCAGACCTTCAGGTTGCGGCCGACCGAGGCCACGACCGCCGCGCCCTGTTCGTCCTCCGGGTCCACTTCCCAGCCCGGCTCTTCCCTGCCGTCGCTGTCCACGCTCATGCGCACCCACTCCCGACGTGCCCGACATCCTCAACGCCCGGTACCCACAAGGTCACTGCGGACAGGCAGGACAAGGCCGGACAACGTCCGGACAGTCTCGGTACACACGGGCGCCGACGCTGTTCAGCCTATGCACGTGCGGCCACGCTGAGTGACGTGAATGACGAACTCCTCTTCTGTGTCCAGCTGTCGTCCACACCGCGCGGCGCACGTCTCGCGCGGTTGTTGGCGGTGGAGCAACTCCGCTCCTGGGGGCTCCCCTTGGACGCTCCGGCGCAGATCGTGGCGGAGCTGGCCGCCAATGCCGTCACCCACGGGCGCGTTCCCGGGCGGGACTTCCGGCTCGTCCTCACCGCCGGCGGGTCGGCCCCGCTCCGGATCGAGGTCACCGATACCCGGGGTGACCGCGAGCCGGGGGCGGCGGGGCACGGGCTGGCGATCGTCGGGGCCCTGGCCGACCGTTGGGGAGTCGACCGGGGGCCCGTGCCGCGCAAGACCGTCTGGGCGGAGATCGGTCCGCGTGCCGATCGGCCCCACCCTTAGGCCGTCGTGGTGCGGGCGGCGGCGATCTCGCGTGCCGCGTCCGCGACGGCCCGGAAGTCGTTGCGCAGGATCTTGGAGTGGTTGCTCGGGACCTTGGCGCTGACCTTGATGTTCGCGTTGCGGGCGCAGACCGGGTCGAGGTTGGCGCGGATCTGCTCCATCAGCTTCGGGTCGCCGCCGAGGTTGCCGCCGGTGGCGAGGACGTAGCGGACGGGCTCGGCCACGCCGTCGAGGACCGGGATCAGGGCGCCGGGGGCGCAGAGCTCGTTGGCCTCGATGTTGATCTCGGCGTGCTGCTCGGCGCTCATCCGGGCGGCCAGGCCGAGCCGGCGGGCGAGGGGGAACAGCGGGCTGAGGCGGCGGAACAGCTTGCGGATCTGGGCGCGGGCGGCGTCGTCGAGCCATGAGTGGGGGAGGGCGCCGTCCACGGAGACCACGCCTGCCGCGCGGCCGGGGTTGCGGGCGGCCCAGTGGAGGGCGAGTGCGGCGCCGTACGACCAGCCCACCAGGATCGGGCGCTCTATGCCACGTGCTTCGAGGACGGCGTCCAGGTCGCGCAGGCACGCCTCGAAGGAGTAGTCGGCGGAGCGTCCGGACTTTCCGCGGGCGCGCTCGTCGTAGGTGATGTGCCGGTAGTCGCCGCCGAGTTCGGAGATCACGCGCCGCCAGTGCGACTGGTCGGCGTAGGAGCCGTTGAGGTAGACCACGGCCTGGCCGGTCCCGCCGGTGTCGGTCACGGCCAGGGCGGTGTCTTCGACGGACACCATGCCGGTCCAGGCGGACTGTGCGACGCGGGTGTTGATGCTCATGGTTTGCCTCTTTCAGGGCTCTGAAGTGGGTGGGTTCAGTTGCTGCGGGCGGTGATGTTGCCGTAGGCGGTGGTGGCGGTGATCTGCAGAGCCGCGTCGGGGCCCTGGGTGTTGGTCAGGGTGTTGTGGATGCGGCCGTAGGTGGTGCCGGCGTCGAGGGTGGCGGAGGTGGTGCGGGGGGCGGTGACGGTGATGTCGCCGTGGTCGGTGCGCAGGGTGAGGGTGCCGGCGATGGCCTCGGTGATGTTCAGGTCGCCCTTCTGGGTGCTGATCTGGGCGGGGCCGGTGAGGCGGCCGATGGTGATGTCGCCGGCCTGGAGGGTGAGGCGGGCGCCGGAGGTCTCGTCGAGGGTGACGGTGCCCTGGGCGGATTCGAAGTCGACCTCGCCCAGGCGTCCCACGCCGCGGAGTTCGGCGGCGGCGGTCCTGGCCTGGATGCGGGAGCCGGTGGGGAGCTGGACGGTGATCTCGACGGCTCCGGACTGGCCGAGGATCTTGTTCTCGGCCTCGGGGGTGGTGATGCGCAGGACGCCGTCGGCGTAGGAGACCTCGGTGCGCTCGGCGGCCTTGACGTCCGCGCTCTTGGAGCTGCTGACGGGGAGGACCTCGACGGTGGCGTCGGCGCGGTCGGCGGCGATGAACTGGACGCGGCCGGCGGGGATGTCCAGGACGGCGGCGATGGCGGCGGTGGTGGCGAACTTCTGCATGGTGTCTCTCCTGGTCTTCGGTGCGTGCCCGTCGGCGTTTCCGACAGGAGAAAAGCTAAGTTGCGTTCGCAGTACGGGCAACAGGCTCGATGTGCAGAATCTGTATCAGTGCAGGTAGATGGCGTGTAATCATTGCAACTGGCCTGTCGCTCAACGCAACGGGCGAGGTTTATTCGTTGCAATGGATTGAGGTTGAACGCTACTTGGGAACCGGTCCGCGGTCACCGCGATGCGAGTGGGGGCGTTGCGGTAGCAGCACGGCGAACCGTGCGCCGACTGCGGGCTCATTCACGTGACGCCCGACGGTCCGCGCTACGCCACGGAGGCTTGGCGGACGGCCTGCGGACCCGGCCGCCGAAAGGCCGTGGGGACCGTGGGCCGGTAGGATGGTGGTATCAGGCCCGCGCCGCGCTGTTCGGCCGGCAGGAGTGCACCGCCCGGTCCCGGGCGGGCCTCCGCGAGAGTGCCGGGTGCATCTTTCCCCTGACCCCGTCGCGTGGACATCGTTACGCCGGAGACGGGCCATTCCCTTCGCTGACACAGGAGTTGGCGCCATGAGTCATGTCCTGACCCGGGCGGCGGTCGTCGCTTCCGCAGCCCTTCTGGCCTTCACCGGCGCCTCGCTCGGCGCCACCTCGGCGTCGGCCCTGCCGCAGGCGCCGGCCTGCCGTCTCGCCGACCTGGACGTGGCCGTCGGTGAGCCGGACGGCGCCGCGGGCTCGCTGTACTACCCGATCCTGTTCACCAACACCTCCACCCGCACCTGTGTGTTGCGCGGGTACCCGGGCGTCAGCGTCGTGGACGTACGGCATCGCCAGATCGGTACCTCGGCGATCCGCACCGGCGAGTCGGTGGACACGGTGTCCGTCTTCCCGAGCGAGACCGTGACCGCGGTCCTGCGCACCAACAGCCCGGGCGTGGTGTCGGGCTGCCGCCCGACGTCGACCTACGTCAAGGTCTTCCCGCCGAACAGCTTCCAGGCCGAGCAGATCCCCTACCGCCTGAGGGTGTGCGGAGCCTTCGAGATCAGCCCGGTGACCTCGGATTGACCGGGGTCTAGCCGAGGCCCGCGCGGGACAGCCGGTGCAGGCCCTCCGCGATCTCCTCCGGGGTGTGGGTGGTGAAGGACAGGCGGAGGGTGCGGGGGTCCGGGGCCGTGATGAAGAAGGGGGCGCCGGGGACGAAGGCCACGTCGTGGGCGACCGCCGACTTCAGCAGGGCGGTGGCGTCGTGGCCCTCGGGGAGGCGGGCCCAGACGAACATGCCGCCCTCGGGGCGGTTCCACTCGGCGCCGGGCGGGAGGGCGTCCGGCAGTCCGTAGAGCAGGGCGTCGCGGCGCTCGCGGTAGGCCGTGCGGATGCGGGACACGTGGGTGTCCAGGTCCGAGGCCGCCAGGTAGTGTGCCGCCGCCAGCTGGTCCACCGTCGAGGTGTGCAGGTCGGCCGCCTGCTTGGCGACCACGGCCGCGCGGCGCAGCGCCGCCGGGGCGCGCAGCCAGCCCAGCCGCAGCCCCGGGGCCATGATCTTGGAGAAGCTGCCGAGGAGCGCCGTACGGTCCGCCGCGCCCGGGTGCGCCGCCACCCACGGCAGTTCCGTGCCCTCGTAGCGGAGTTCGCCGTACGGGTCGTCCTCGACCAGCCACAGGCCGAGGCGGGCGGCGATCTCCGCGACCGCCGCGCGCCGGGCGGCCGGCAGGGTGCGGCCCGTGGGGTTCTGGAAGGTCGGGACGGAGTAGAGGAGCTTGGGGCGTTCGCGGAGGACGAGTTCCTCCAGGGCCTCCGGGAGGATGCCCTGCTCGTCGCAGGGGACGGCGACGATCCGGGCGCCGGCCAGTCCGAAGCACTGGAGGGCGGCGAGGTAGGTCGGGTTCTCGACCAGCACGACGTCACCCGGCTCGACGAGGGTTGCCGTGATGAGGGTGAGGGCCTGCTGTGAGCCGGTGGTGACGAGCAGGTCGTCCGCCGAGGAGGGGAGGCCTCGCGCGGTCACCCGGGCCGCCACCGCCTCGCGGAGTTCGGGTGCGCCCTCGGTGGTGGAGTACTGGAGGGCCCGGCGGGGTGCGGCCGCGAGCGCGGCGTCGTACGCGGCGCGCAGTCCCTCGGCGTCGAACAGCTCGGGCGCGGGCAGGCCGCCGGCGAAGGAGATCACCCCGGGGCGTTCGGTCAGCGCCAGGATCTCCCGTACGGGCGACCCTCCGACCGAGGTGGCGCGGGCGGCGAACGCGGGCGGCGGGTTCTGGTCGCGCATGCGGGCTCCTTGGCCGGAACGGTGTGGTTGGCGGACACCCTAGTGAAGGAACGTGTATCCGCCAACTACTTGTCCGCACTCCGGACTCCTCCGCTAGAAGGCGCCGTTGAGGCCGAACCACTGGCGGTCGCGGATGACGGCGGAGGTGAACGTGCCGTCGCCGCGTCCCGCGTGCAGCAGCAGGCGGCCGTCGGGCAGGGTCGTCACCAGGTCGTTCCGGCCGTCGCCCGAGCTGTCGCCGTTCGCGACGAAGCCGCTCATGGCGTTCCAGCCGGTGCCGATCGACCGGCGCGGCGAGAGTGCCGAGGACCCGCCCGGGTAGAGCCACAGCCGGTCGGTGGCGGCCTCCCGGGCCAGCAGGTCGGGGCGGCCGTCGCCGGTCAGGTCCCCCGCGCCCACCAGGGCGTTCATCGCGCCCCAGCCGCTGCCCCCGATGAGGATGCGCGGGGCGAGGCCGCCGGCAGCGGTGCCCGGGTAGAGCCAGAGCCGTCCGGTGGCGGTCTCGCGGGCCACCAGGTCGTTGCGCCCGTCCCGGGTGAGGTCGCCGAAGGAGGTGAGCAGCGACATGCCGTTCCAGCCGCTGCCGCCGATCAGCCGACGGGCCAGGAAGTCGCCCGCGCCGGTGCCCGGGTAGAGCCACAGCTTTCCGGTGCCGGGCTCGCGCGCGATCAGGTCTTCGCGGCCGTCCCCGGTGAAGTCCCCGTGCCGGGTGAAGGCGTCCAGCGCGTTCCAGCCGCTGACACCCACCAGGCGGCCGGTGCCGTCACCCGGCAGGAACCAGAGCCGCCCCGCGTCGTCGCGCACCAGGACGTCGGCCCTCCGGTCGCCGTTCAGGTCGCCGAAGCCCGATGCCCGCGGAGCCGTCGTGGCCCGCCAGACGGGGTAGGCGGGGAGGGTGCACTCGCGGGCGGTGCGCACGAACTTCAGGGAGCTCTTGTCCAGTTCCGTGGCGCCGGAGTGCCCGTCGGCCGGAAGGTCGGGGCGGGCGACGGTGTACGTGCCGGTGAGTGGCTCGACCCGGAAGTCCCGGCCGGAGTAGAGGCAGGCCACCGAAGTGGTGCGGTTGATGTACGAGCGGATCCGGTTGTCGAAGGTCGCGCTGAACGAGGTCAGGTCCCGGCTCGTCTGCAGTCTGCTGCCGGTGCCGTTCGCCCCGGTCCAGGCGCAGAAGTAGCCCGCCGGGCAGTCGTCGTACGAGGTCGTGCCGGCCTGGGCGGCGGGGGCGGCGGCCAGCCCGAGGGCGGTGAGTACGAGTCCGGCGGCGACGGCGCTGCCGCGTCGCAGAAGTCCCTTGCGCATGGTGGTGTTCCCTTCGCGGTGGTGGCGTGGCACAGGCGAGGGATGCGTGAGTGGACGGTGTGGGTTCCCGTCGCGGCCGTGTGGTGCGCGGCTGTGGCGGGATCCGCACATTGTCCGTGCCGGGATCCGGATTCGGTCTTCGTCTCCGGGTGACGCGTTTCCGTCCCGTGCCCGAGTGCTGCCGACCCCTCCCCATCTGATGCTGCATCAGTTACACCGGTGCCATGACGAGCGAAGAGCAGGAGAGCCGGGCCGGGCGCCGCGTCGACGACTACGCCGAACTCGCGGCCGTGGGCCCGTACGGCGTGCGTCCCGGTCACGCGCTGATCACCATGGTCGAGCCGCATCCGGGGCACGAGTACGCCTACAACCGCTGGTACGAGGACGACCACTACTACGCCGGGGCGATGGCCATGCCCTGGATGTACGCCGGGCGCCGCTGGGTGGCCACCCGGGACCTCCAGGAGCTGCGGTACCCGGAGAAGTCGGCGGTGGCCCAGCCCGTCACCGCCGGGTGCTACATCTCCACGTACTGGATCACCGACGGCCGCTACGACGAGCACATGAAGTGGACCGTCGGCATCAACAAGCGGCTCAACCGGGACGCCCGGGTCTACCAGGACCGGACGCACGTCTTCACGTCCTTCCAGGACCACGAGGCCACTGTCTACCGGGACGGTGCGGCCGGCCCCCGCGACTTCCACGCGCTGGACCACCCGTACCAGGGGCTCGTCGTGCAGGTCATCGACGCGGACGGGCCGGAGCAGCGGGCGGAGCTGCTGGAGTGGCTGCGCTCCCGGTGCCTGCCGCGCCGGCTGGCCGGCGGCCCGGCGGCGATGGTGACGGTCTTCCGGCCGACGCCGCTGCCCGGGGACCGGATGACCTACGTGAAGCAGGTCGAGGGGGTCGACACCCGGCTGACGCTGCTCTGGTTCCTGGAGGCCGACCCGCGCACCTGCTGGGACCGCTTCCGGGGCCTGGACACGGAGCTCGCGGAGTCCGGGCCGGGCGGCCGGGTGGAGCTGGTGGCGCCGTTCGTCCCGACCGTGCCGGGGACGAACACGTACGTCGACCAGCTCCGCTGACGGAGGCCCCGGGGCAAAGGCCGAGCCCCCTCGGCCGGGACGGCGGACCAGTCGAGAGGGCTCTGTCGGTGTGACTCTTCGGATTCGGTTGGCGAACCGGACCGCGAACGGTGCCGGTGGTGCCCGCCGGGTGGGGCGCTCGTCGTGCTGCTCAGACGAGGCGTCCCAGCCGGCCGGAGGTGACCTCGGTGACGAAGGAGGTCCACGAGGTGGGCGCGAAGGTGACGGCCGGGCCGTTCTGCACCTTCGAGTCCTGGACCGCGATGGCCTCCGTGACGGGGGACTTGACTTCGACGCACGCGCCGTTTCCGCCGGAGTAGGAGGACTTCATCCAGTTTTCCGTTGCGCCCAGGCGAATGGCCATGTTTCTTCTCCGGTTCAGCGAGTTGTTCCGATTGCTGCCGGCCTTTTGTCTGGCCCGGCGTGATCGACGCTACCGGCACCACCTGACGGGTGAAGAGGTCATTCACCCGACCGGGTGGCATATTCCATCGGGGTCTTCTGCGGCCGGGCGGTGACGGTGTACCGTACCGGCCGCCTTGCCCGGTGGTCTGTTTTCGGCCTTCTCTGCCCGCCTCTGCCCGTCTCTTCCCTTCTCTGTGCTTGTCGGCGCTTGTCAGCCCTTGTTCGCGTATTCGGCGATGATGTCGGAGATGAACTCGCGGGTCTGCTCCACATTGTGGGCCTGGGCACGCAGGTGCTCGTACATCACGCTGTACTTCTGGACGTCGTTGGCCTTCTCCAGGTACAGGTCGCTCGTGACGCCCTCGATGTAGACCACGGTCGAGTCCGACGCGTCCGGGAATTCCAGAATGGCGTACTGGCCGTTGACCCCCGGATGCGCGCCCATCGAGAAGGGCATCACCTGGACCGTGACGTACGGCCGCTCCGACTGCTCTATCAGGTGCTCCAGCTGCCGGATCATCACCTGGGCGTCGCCCACGCGGCGGCGCAGCACGGCCTCGTCGATGACGGCCCACAGGCGCAGCGGGCCGACGTCCGGATTGCTGTTGTCGGTGTCCGAGAGCCGCTTCTGGCGGTGCATGCGGACCTGCACCCGCTTGTCGATGTCCGCCGGCGAGGTCTCCGGAAGGGCGCCGCGGACCAGCGCCTGGGCGTACTCCGCGGTCTGCAGCAGCCCCGGGACCATCTGCGGCTCGTACACGCGCAGGCTGGCGGCGTCGGTCTCCAGTCCGATGTAGACGCTGTACGGGATGTCGCCGAAGGCGTGCCACCAGCCCTGCTGGCGGGACTCCTTGGCCATCTGCATCAGGGAGTCCACTACCCGTGGGTCCTGCACCTCGTACACCTCGCACAAGTCGCGTACGTCCCGTTGGCTGATGGAGCGGCGGCCGTTCTCAAGCCGGCTGATCTTGGACTGGGAGACCAGCAGGCGCTCGGCGACCTGCTCGGCCGTCATGCCTTTGTCCTCACGGAGTTTGCGCAACTCCATGCCGAGCCGGCGCCGCCGGACGGTGGGATTGACATTGGACGCCACGGAAACGGCACCTCCGCCTTCTGTTGCTGTGTCGCTGCTCTGGGAGCTCTGCGTATCTGATGGTGAGCAGACTGCCACCGAAGACGGCCCTGGCGGGCGGGAATGCGCCATCGCGCGGTGATCTTGCCCGGATCGCGCGGCAGTTCGGGCACGGAAGGCGCGGAAACGGGTGCGCGGGGCGGTGGGGCCGGTGTACCGGCCCTCACCACCCCGCGCGACACGGCGGCTCTCCCATGGACGTTGCGGATCCTCAGGGTGCTGCTGTGTGTCGGTGCTGCTGTGCTTCGGCGCGTCAGTGCGCCGCGCCGGCCCGGGCCATCGGGGCGCCCCGGCGGGGTTGCAGCGGAACGCCCGCCGCCGTGGCGCGCGCGGCCGGCGCGGCGGCGCGTTCCCGGCGCGGCTGTGCGGCCACACCGTTCTGGACGTCCATCACGGCGTGCGCCACGAGACCGCCCATGGGGTCGTGCCGGATCAGGTCGCGCAGCCTGGAGCGGGACGACCGTCCTTCGTTGCCGGGGTACAGGTGCTTGCCGAGCCCGACCGCATGGGCCAGGGCGGCGAGCGCCGCGGTCCGCGGGTCCGGGGGTACACCGGTGCGGATCGCACTGTCGAGCCGGGCGCGGATCTCCCGGCTGATTGCCGTGTCGGTCGCCTGGTAGCGAGTCGTCGGCAGCACCCCGCACATCTGTCCGGCCACGGCATGCACCATGCCGCACCGCTCCAGATGCGAGAGGTACGTCTGGCGGAGCCCCAGGCGGGGCCCGCCGATCCAGTGGACGGCCCTCACCGGGCTGCCACGACGGCGCAGCAGCTCCAGTGCGGAGTCCAGGGTCGGATCTCCTGTCGGCCGTGGCATCACCACGGCGATACGATCCCCATCAGGGGCTATCCGTCCGGCCAGAGCCAGCTCCACGAGCTGTGCTCCGGCCAGTCCGAGGTCGAGCGATTGCGGCTGCGCCGTGGTTCCCGTGGTCGGGTCCAAGGCGAGCAGCAGAAGCTCCTCGGGAATTGTTCTGCGGCTCCTGCCCATCCATGCCTCCCCGCGTGGATGAGTGACAGGGTGACCCCTCTCACATTCATCTGTCGAGAGTGCCTGTCTTCTTTGTGGGGGAACCGGCAGACATGTCGTTCTCGTCTAGCACGGGGGCGATGCCCCCGAGACGGGACACTGGTAGACGGTTCGGACAGCGATGGAGGAGGAACTGGTGGCGGGCGAGTCCCCCGACAAGTCGGTAGAGCAAGGTTCGTCGGGCGCGGCGGCCTCCACGGAGCAGGAGCGCGAGCGCGACCCCCGCCTGTCGGTGCTGCGCCCGCGCGACCCGGAGCCGCAGCCGAAGCCGGATGCGGCGTCGGACGCGGCGTCGGACGCGGCGGACGACCCGCTTCGTGCCGCGGTCGCGGCGTGGGTGGCGACGGCCGATACCGATGCCGACGCCGATGCTGATGCCACCGGTGAGCCTGACGCCGAACCGGCCGGAGCCGCGCCCGCCGCGGACCCCGACGAGCGTTCGGACGCGGCCGGGGCCGCCTCCGGTTCCGCCGATGCCGATGCCGATGCCGATGCGGGCGTCGATGGCGATGGCGATGGCGATGGCGGCGCCGGGGCCAAGTCCGAGTCCAAGTCCGAGTCCGGGGCCAAGTCCGAGGCCGACGCCGCGGCCGAGCCGGCGGGCGACGCGGATGCGCGCCAGGATGATTCCGCCCGGGACTCGGAGCGCACGGCCGTGTTCCGTGCCGCCAAGCCGCCCGTGAAGGCGGACGCGGCCCCCGCTCCGGCCGGCGCCGGGCGCAAGGAGGCCGCCGACTCGGCTTCGGCCGGTTCCTCGGCGGATTCCGCTCGGGACTCGGAACGCACCGCCGTGTTCCGCGCCTTCGAGCGGCCCGCCCGCGAGAACAATGCTTCCGCTTCGGCCCCGGCCGACAAGCGGCCCGCGGCCGGTGGCTCGGACGGCGAGTCGGCGGACTCCGATGCGGGCGTGGAGCGTACGACGGTCTTCCGCGCGGTCGAGCGGTCCGCCGCCGATAAGACGGCCCCGGCCGCCGAGGACGGTGTGCCCTCGGATCCGGCCCCTGCCTCCGCTTCCGCTTCCGCTTCCGCCTCGGACGATGCCGCTCCGGACTCGGAACGGACCGCCGTGTTCCGCGCCTTCGGGCGGCCCGTGGACCGCGCTGCGGCCCCGACCCCGGACAAGGACTCCGGCGCGGACCCGGAGCGTACGACGGTGTTCCGGGCGGTCAAGCCGT
This sequence comes from Streptomyces sp. NPDC043853, assembly GCF_056436025.1. Lineage (NCBI taxonomy): Bacteria > Bacillati > Actinomycetota > Actinomycetes > Kitasatosporales > Streptomycetaceae > Streptomyces > Streptomyces sp. NPDC043853. The sequence continues at coordinate 304,462 of NZ_JBWKDJ010000004.1, read as the reverse complement.
CCGCGACCGCCGAGGCGGATTCCGCTTCGGGTTCGGGCAGGGCTCCGGCCAAGCCGTCCGGTGCCGCGGCCTCCGCGGCCTCCGCAGCGGATGCCCAGAAGCCGGAGAGCGCCGGCGAGGAGTCGGACTCGGAGCGGACCACGGTGTTCCGGGCGGTGAAGCCCGGGGCGGCGGCTGCCGCCGAGAAGCCCTCCGGGAACGCCGGAACCGGTTCCGGTTCCGAGCGCGGGCGGGGTGACTCCGAGGGTGGCGACCGCGTTCGCCAGGGCATGCGCGACGACTCCAAGGATTCCGCTTCCGCTCGGGGCGGCAGTGGTGGCAGCGAGGTCGACGGCGGTGGCGACAGCGAGAAGACAGCCGTCTTCCGTGCCGTGCGGCCGGCCGCCGCCCCGGCCGTCACCGACGAGGACTCCGGCTGGTTCCGGCAGAAGGACACCGACGCAGGCACCGGCACCGGTGCCCCCGCGCCGCGGTCCGAGGCCGACGGCGAGCGCGGCAGTACGTTCGTACCGCTGCGGACCGACGAGGACCTGCCGCGTCCGGCACAGGCCGGGCAGCAGCCCAAGCTGGCGCCCAAGGGGCCCGGGGTGCACCCCGGGGACCGGGCCGCGGCCCAGGCACCCAAGAGCCAGGCCCCGGCCGCTCCGGCCCCGGCCGCTCCGGCTCCGGCCGCACAGGCTCCCGCAGCCCCAGCCGCCCCGGCCGCCGCCCCGCCCGCCCCGCCGCTCCTGCGCGACGGCACGGAGCGGACCACGCAGCAGCCGCTGCCGCCCCGGCCGCCGCTCGACATGCTCGCCGAGCTCACCAACAACCCGCCCCCGCCGCCCAGCCCGATGCGGACCACCGTGCGGCGGGTCAAGATCTACACCCCGCTGGTGCTGCTGGTCGTGGTGATCCTCGGCATCGTGCAGCTGGTCCGGCCGCTGCCCGAGCCGCAGCTGGTCATGACCGCCAGGACGAGCTACACCTTCGAGGGCGAGAAGCCGACGCTCCCGTACCCGAGCCAGGGCCAGTCCTTCATGGCGGCCGCCGGCCTGGGCACCGTCGGTTCCTCCGGCGAGCAGAAGCCCGTCCCGATCGCCAGTGTCACGAAGTCGATGACGGCGTACATCATCCTGCGCGACCACCCCCTCAAGAAGGGGGACCACGGTCCGATGATCAACATCGACAAGACCGCCGAGACCGAGGGCCAGAAGGACAAGTCGGACAACGAGTCCACCCTCAACACGGTCAAGGCGGGCGACAAGATCTCGGAGTACGACGCGCTCGCCGCGCTCATGCTCCCGTCGGCCAACAACATCGCGCGGCTCCTCGCGCGCTGGGACGCCGGCAGCCAGGAGGCGTTCGTCAAGAAGATGAACGACACCGCCAGGGAACTCGGCATGACCAACACGACGTACACGGACCCCTCGGGTCTGGACGCGACGACGGTCAGCACCGCGGAGGACCAGGTCAAACTCGGCCTGAAGCTCGTCGAGATCCCGACCCTGGTCGAGATCACCAGCAAGCCCGAGTGGATCGACCCCTCCGGCAAGAAGTGGCGGAACTGGAACGACCTGGTCCCGTACAACGGTTCGCTCGGCATCAAGACCGGCTCCACCACCAAGGCCGGCGGCAACCTCCTCTTCGCCGCCGAGAAGAAGGTGGGCAAGACCAACCAGCTGATCGTGGGCGCCGTCCTCGGCCAGCACAAGCCGCCGATCCTCGGCACCGCGATCGGCGCCAGCAAGCAGATGATGCTGGCCACGCAGAAGCTGCTGACCGGCGCGAAGGTGGTCCAGAAGGGGCAGGTCGTCGGTTACGTCGACGACGGCCTCGGCGGCCGAACCGAGGTCGTCGCCACCGCGGACGTGGAGGCGGTCGGCTGGTCCTCCGTCACCGTGACCATCAAGCTGGCCGACGGCGGCAAGCTGCCGCAGTCCGCCAGGGCCGGGACCGAGGTCGGCATGCTGACCGTCGGGGAGGGCGCCAGCCAGGTGAAGGTGCCGGTGGCGCTGAAGACCGATCTGGCCGCGCCCGGCTTCGGCAGCAAGCTGACCCGCGTCGGCTGAGGCGGGCGACAGGAACAGGGCAGCTCCGGCGCCCCGGGCAACCCCGGGGCGCCGGTGCGCGTCTTCGGGGCAGGTGCCCGGGACGGGACGCAGTGGGAGAGGGCGCAGGTTGACCACCGTCGAACAGCACAAGCAGGGTCCCGGCATACGGGACACCGGGCTCGCCCCGGAGCCCGGTCACGCCCCGCGCCGGGGTCCCCTCGGGCGGGCCCCGGCCGGCGCCCTGGAGTGGGTCCGTCACCACCCCGTCCTCGTGTCCACCGCGCTCGCCGCCGTGCTGCACGTGCTCTGGGTCTACTGCTTCGCCAACAGCGGCGGCGACCTCGCGGCCCAGGACGCCTGGGCCGAGTTCGTCGGCCGGCACCCGGACTCCGCGTACAACCTCGCCTGGTACGGGGGCATGCACCCGGTCTCGTACAGCGTGGTCTCGCCGTACCTGATGCACATGCTCGGCGTCCGTACGACGCTGATGATCGCCGGGACGGTGTCCGCGGGCCTGCTCGCGCTGGTCCTCACCCGCTGCCGGGGGGCCGTCCGACAGCCGGTCTGGCCCGCGCTGGCCGGCGTGTACGGGCTGTTCTGCAACGCGCTGTCCGGCCGGGTCACCTTCGGCCTGGGCGTGATGTTCGCGCTCGGCGCGGTCGCCGCCGCGTTCTGCTGGCCCCGCAAGTGGGCCGGGCGGCGCTGGGCCAAGGCGGCCGTGGCCGCGCTGCTGGCCGGGCTGGCGACGGCGTCCAGCCCGGTCGCCGGCCTGTTCCTCGGGGTGATCGCGGCCGCGCTGTTCCTGAGCGGGCGCCGCCCGGGGGCGTACGCGCTCGGGCTCGCGCCGGTGGCCGTGGTCGGGCTCTCGGCCTGGCTGTTCCCCTTCTCCGGCACCCAGCCGATGAAGTTCGGCTCGGCCTGGCTGCCGTTCGCCTCCGGGCTGGCCGTCCTCTTCCTCGTGCCGAAGAAGTGGAAGACCGTCCGGATCGCCGCCGCCGTCTACGCCCTCGGCGTCTTCCTGACCTGGGCGATCGACTCCCAGGTCGGCTCGAACGTGACCCGTCTGGCGATGCTCTTCGGCGGCGCGGTGCTGCTCGCCGCCCTCGCCCACGAGGCCCCGCGCACCCGGCGCTGGTACGCCGTGCTGATCGCGTTCGCCGGCGTCAACATCTGGATCACCACCAACAGCATCACCGACATCGTCCGCACCACCCCGATGGCCGCCTGGAACCGGGAGCTGGCACCGCTGGTCGACCAGTTGCAGAAGGCGGGCGCCGAGCGCGGCCGGGTCGAGGTGGTCCCGGCCAGCAGCCACCGCGAGTCCTCGGCCTTCCCCTCGTACGTGAACCTCGCGCGCGGCTGGAACCGGCAGGCGGACCTGGAGCGGAACCCGCTCTTCTACGACGACACGCTGGACGCCGACAACTACCGGACCTGGCTGGACCGGTGGGCGGTGCACTACGTCGTCCTGCCCGCCGACAAACCCGACTCGGGCGGTGAGGACGAGGCCGTCCTGGTCCGGGAGGGGCTGCCCTACCTCCAGCAGATCTGGGGCGACGCGAACTGGCAGCTGTTCAAGGTGCTGGAGCCGGCGCAGCTGGTGAGCGGCCAGGCCGAGGTGGTGCGGGCCTCCGCCGGGGAGATCGTCATCGACGTGAAGGCGGCCGGCCCGGTCCTGCTGAAGGTGCCGCACTCGCCGTGGCTGGGTCTGGTGGGCCAGGACGGCAAGTCGGTGGAGCCGCCGCGGGAGACCGAGGAGTCCAAGGCCGCGCTCGGCGCGCACGCGCAGAAGGAGTACGAGAACGTGGCCGGCTGCCTCTTCAAGGCGGAGCCGGACCTGGAGGGCGACGTGTGGACCCGGCTGCTGGCGCCGGAGCCCGGACGGTACCGGCTGGCCGCGAAGTACCAGCTGCCGCGGGGCACGCCCTGCCCGGAGGAGCTGATCACGGAGGCGCTGGGGAAGCCGGACCGGGTGGGCCCGGACCGACCGGGCCCCAGGCGGCCGGACACCCCCTGAGCCCTCCGTGGGCGCCAGGGGGCACGGGACGCCCTAGAGGCGCTTGGCGCTCCGCAGCGTGGTCGCGTAGTAGCCGTTGCCGTCCAGGCGCGAGGTGCCGCCCTTGTCACCGATGGTCGGACCGTTGGCCTCCTCACGGCTGGAGATGAAGATCTTGTGGCCGTCGGTGTCGGTGCCCAGGTAGATGCCGGTGTGGTCCAGGCGCTCCCCGGTCCGGGCGTCCAGCTTGAAGAACAGCAGGTCGCCGGGCTGCAGCACGTCGATCGAGGACGGGCGGCCGGCCGCGCCGACCCCCTTCAGCGGGATCACGTTCACGCCGGTCTTGGAGCGGGCCATGCCGTTCGCGGTGCGCGGCAGTCCGTCGCCGGACGTGTCGTTGGCCATCAGCGGGAAGCGGGCCCGGTAGCCGAAGACGGTACGGACGAAGCCGGAGCAGTCCATCGACCGGGCGCGGATCTTCTCGGGCTGCTGGGTGGTGCCGTTGCGGAAGGTGTACGGGATGCCGAGGTAGTCGTAGAAGTCGGACTCCTCCAGCCGGTAGTCGTTGCCGACGGAACCCTTGGGGTTGATCGGCCCGAAGCTCGCGTCGCCGGCGTAGGCGACCCCGCTCGCGTCCTTCTTCACCGGCGCCTGGTCGCCGTACTGGAAGGCCATGGCGAAGACGTCGTCCTCCTCGCTGCGGAAGTACTTCTTGAACCAGTCCTTGAACCACTGCTCGCGCTCGGCGCCCTGCCGCCACTCCTCGGGCATCAGCCGCACCCAGTCGGTGGTCACCACCCGGGTCTTGGTGGTGGCGGGCTCGGTGAAGGTGCGGCTGGGGCCGGTCAGCGTCGCCGTGCGGGCGCCGTCGGTGAAGGTGGCGAGGATCGCGCCCTTGCCGTCGCGCAGCACGGAGCGCTCGGGGTTCTTCAGCCGTTCCCACTTCTGCGCGCCGTCGCCGCCCTGGGCCCCGCCGCCGTTCGGGGTGTCGGTCACGGACATCACGGCCGGCGCCTTGGCCTGCTCCTCCTTGCGCAGCTCGACGGTGAAGTACGCGCTGCCGGCGATGAGCGCGGTCAGGACGACGGCGTGCAGGACGGGACGGGTACGGCGTTTGGCGGTCATCGGTCGCTTCCGGAGGCGTGAGGTCGGGGAGGTCAGGCGTGCGGCATGACGCCGAGCAGGATTCCGGCGGTCAGCACGATGTACGTCATGAGGGTCGCGGAGCCGGTCGCCAGCAGGGTGGCGCCCTTGGGCTGGCGGACCAGCTGGTAGGCGATCAGGCCCGGCACGATGAAGCCGAGGGTCTGGTTCGCGTAGAGGAGCGGGAACTCCATCTGGAGCACGATCACCACGGCGCCCTGGAGCAGGACGCCGATCAGCACGACCGCCGCGAACAGCCGCTTGCCGTAGAGGATCACGAAGCGCTGGACGAGGAGGGTGAGCACGTAGGTGAGCGCGGTGACGCCGACGACGATCGCGGCCCGCTGGAGGTCCTCGATCAGGGTGAGGGCGAGCCAGCCCGGTGTGATCATGCCGCCGGGGGACAGGTTCGTCGTCAGGTAGCAGACGAGCGAGAACAGGAGCCCCAGGGCGATGCCGATCGCGGCGATCTCGGGGGTGAGGACGGCGGGGATCAACGGGGTTCTCCTGAGCTGGGCCACTGCGGGGCCGGCGGGTTGTCGTGGTGCGGCTCGTACGGGCGCACGTACTGCTGGGGAGCGTCCTGCACGTACTGCTGGGGAGGCCGGGGCGGTTGCGGGACCCGGGGCTGCTCGGGCGGTCGCGGCTGCTGCGGCGGCCGGACGGGCCACACCTCCGGCTGCAGCTGCTGGGGGTGGGGCTGGGGCTGCGGCCGGGGCGGCAGTTGCGGCAGTTGTGCCTGCTGCGGCTGCACTTGCCGTTGCGGCTGTTGCGCCGGTTCCTGGTGGGTGGCCGGCCAGAAGGCCAGGTGCGCGTAGTCCTGCGGGATGCCCGGCCGCTGCTCCGGCATCCGCGGGGGTCCGTACTGGCGGCGGCGGGCCTCCTCGGCGGCGCTCAGCTCGGCGTACGGGTCCAGCGGGCGGGTGTAGAGCGGCACGGTCTGGTCGTGCCGCGGTGCGGGAACGCCCTGGAACGGCGCGGCCGTCGCGGGCTGCGGGGCGGCCGGCCGGGCGGGGGCCGGCGGTGCCGGTTCGCCGTCCTCCTCGAAGGACGGCAGTTCGGCGAGGTGCTCCAGCAGGATCTCGCCCTGGCCGTGGATGTTGCCGATGGCGACCAGGGAGGACTCCGGCCCGAGGTGGCCCAGCAGCTCGTGCATGAACTCCTCGCCGTCCCGGCCCTCGCCGCCGAGGTCCACCGCCCGGTCCCGCCACTGCGCCGGGATGGCGTCGATGGCGCTCTTCGCCGGGTGGCCGATCACGAACACCTTGTCGGGCTGCAGGTCGGGCACGATCTGGCCCATCTGGCCGTTGCGCTCGACGCGGTCCGGGCGGCAGTTGATGACCACGTTCAGCGGGCGGCTGATCGCCCCGAGGTCGAGCAGCTGGTTGATGTTCATCAGCGTCGACTCGGGGTCGTTGGCCGCGAAGACGTTGGCGAACCGCACGCGCTTCCCGCCCGGGGCCACGTACCGCTCCACGGACAGCACACCGGGGTCCGGCGGGGCGTCGTACATGCCCTGGAGGGCGGTGTCCCGGTCGATGCCCAGCAGTTCGGCCACGGTCAGCGCGATGGCCACGTTCTCCTTGAACGTGAACCAGCTGAAGCCGCGCAGCTCCTCGTCGCTGACCGTCTCCGGGTCGGCGTAGATGAGCCGGCAGTCCCGCGCGTCGGCCTCCTCCTGGAGGATGTGGAAGCGGTCCTTCTCGGCGGTGACGCAGATGCCGCCGTGCGGCATCGAGCGGGACAGCGAGCGGCCGATGTCGTCGAGGGTCGGGCCCATCTCGGCCACGTGGTCCTCGCGGACGTTGCACAGCACGCCGATCGTGGACTGGATCAGCTTCGCCTGGTTGAGCTCCTGCAGCGGCGGCATGACCGCCATGCACTCCATCACCAGCGCGTCGGGCCGGTAGGCCGCGGCCCGCCGCACGATGCCGATCTGCTCCACCACGTTGGCGATGCCGAACTTGCGGTAGACGGGCTCCTCGGTGGCGTCGGGGTGGATGAACCGGGCCGCGGTGCCGGTGGTCTTGGCGACCGTCACCAGCCCGCCGCCGCGCAGCGCCCCCGCACACAGGCGGGTGATGGAGCTCTTGCCGCGGATGCCGTTGACCAGCACCCGGGTGGGTATCTCGTTCAGGTTGGCGAAGTGCCGCCGCTGTTCGACGACGCCGGCGACCAGCATGATCAGGCTGCTCACGAGGAGCACGATGTAGAGGAAGAGCACGCTGATCAGTTCCTTCCGGCCCGGTGGGCCCGGTCGGCGTGTGCGGTCTGCTCGGGCTGCCCGGTCTGTCCGTGCTGCCCGTGCTGCTCGGGCTGTCCGTGCTGCCCGGCGGCCTCGCGCTTGCGGAGCTCCACCAGCTGCTGCCGGATGACCTCCAGGCTCCGGGTGACGGCGCCGACCTCGTCGTGGTGCCGGGGGAACAGCACGGTGCGGCGGTCGCCGTCGGCCAGGGCCTCGGCGCGCGCGGTGAGTTCCCGCAGGGCCCGGACCACGATGATGTGCAGCCAGCCGAGGCAGGCCACCGCGGCCGTGAGGCCGAGCAGGCCGGCCAGCACCGTGCGGTTCTGCGCGTTGTACTCGGGGATGGCCAGGCCCTTGGCGGGCTGCCAGCTCACCACCGTCCAGGCCAGCGGCTTGGCGGCGCCGCCGCCGGCCATCGGGACGGCGGCGGCGACGGTGATGTCGTCGCCGCCGCCGCCGCGCAGCAGCACGCTGCTGGGGCGCGGGCCCATGCCGACCTTCTGGTTGGCGCCGGAGACCAGGGCGCGCAGGCTCTCGTTCGGCAGCTTCTCGAAGGCCAGGTAGCCGTTGTTGCCGGCGATGACCCGCTGCTCCTCGTCGAGGACCCGGATCTCGCCCAGGCCCGGCCGCTTGAGCAGCGAGTTGAGGAAGTCGATGCGGAGCTCGCCGACGACGTACGCGCCCTTGAGGCCGGGGGCCGGGGCGTATTCGACGATGACCGGCTCGTTGCCCGATTCGAGCAGCACCACCGGGGTGGCGGAGGGGCCCTTGCCGCTGGGGTGGTGCGGCTCGGCGCCCGCCCGTGCGGTGATGCCGCCGTCGGCGCGCAGGACGTAGAGCGAGGCGTAGCGCGGGTGCTGGGTGAGGGTGCGTTCCAGGACCGTGGTCACGTCGGCAGGGCTGCTGCCCTCGCTGATCAGCAGGCCCACGGAGGTGAGGTCCGCGTGGCCCTCGTTGAGGGCGCGGCGGATCCGGTCGGCCATCGTGTCGGTGCGTTCGCGCTGGTCGTGGATGATCGACTGCGGTACGGCGACGTGCTCGCCGGCCCGGTTGAGCAGCAGCACCAGCGGCGCGGACCACAGCAGCAGGAGGGCGCCGCAGGCGGCGACCAGGGCGCGGGCGCCGATCCGGCCGCGGCCGCGGCCCGGGTCGTGGCCTTCCTGGTCCTCGGGGGCCTCGCCGAGCAGCTGCCGGCGAAGCCGCTCCAGAGCGGTGCCGATGCGGGCGGCCTCGCCGTAGCGGGGGCGGTTGACCGGGCGCCGGAGGTCGCCGCGGCTGATCCGGCGGCTCTCCAGGAAGAGGGCGAGCAGGGGCCGCTGGACGGTGCCGATGAGCAGGGCGACGGCGAGCAGGCCGACGAGGAGCAGGGCGCCCGCGGCGGCGATGCCGAAGGACGCGTCGAGGGCCGCGCCGCTCTCCTCGGTGACGGTGAGGAGGGAGACGACGGTCAGCCCGAGGGAAGTGGCGTCGGTGCCCTTGCCGGCTTCGGGCCCGGCCAGGGACGCGTAGCCGACGACGGCGCGTTCGCCGTCCTCACCGGGACCGAGCAGGCTGCCGCTGACGCCGAGGAAGCCGCCGCCACCGGGCTCCTTGGTGGTCAGCGGATGGGCCTTGGTCTTCTTCGCGGCGTTCTTGGCGAACTTCTTGAGCTGCTTGCGGGCCTGTTCGGTCTCGGCCTTGACGTCGTCGGACTGGATCTGTTCGTCGTTGGCGAGGCCGTCACTGCTGAGGATCTGGCCGGAGGAGTCGGCGACGGCGATGGCCCGGAACTTGCCGAGGCTGATGCCGGGGAACTTCAGGCTGCTGGAGGCGACGAGCAGCATCTGGGGCCGTCCCGGCCAGGACAGGACGGCGAAGGTGAGCAGACGGGTCTCGCCGTTCTCCAGCCGGACCATGCGGGGGGCGAGGCCGCCGGGTTCGCCGAGCTTGCCGCGGTCGATGACGGTGAGCGGGAGGTTCTCGCCGCGCTGGGCCTCCAGCCGGCCGGAGTTGATCTCGATGACCGCCGTGCCGCGCCACTTCTGGTAGACGTTGCCCAGTTTGTCCAGGACGGTGTCGGCGGTGACGGGCGGGCCGGCGTTGAAGAGGGTCGCGGTGCGCGAGAGGTCGGTGATCGACTCGTCGAGCGAGGCGCGCAGGGCGATCGCGCCGTCCTCCGCGAAGTGCTGCTGGGAGGTGCGGACGGCTTCGCTGACCGGGGCCGTGGCCACCTTGCCGAGCAGGGCGGTGAGGGCGGCGACGGCGAGCAGCAGTGCTGACAGCGCGGCGATCGGCGGGCGGATGCCGCCGAGCAGCGACATGTCCGCTCTTCGGCGGGCTTTCTGCTGCCGCTTCGTGCGCGACGCGGACAAGGAGCGCTCCTGTGGTGTGTACGGGCTCGGTGAGGGCGGGGGCGGGGGACGGCGGTCGGGCGGCGGGGTCCCGGCCCGGGGGAGGAGGCCGGGCCGGGGGCCGCGGGTCAGTCGGGGATGCGTTCGAGCGGCTCCAGGCCGTCCGCGCCGGCGCCGCGGTTGAGCAGGGTGCCCTGGGTGCGGTCGTAGGCGAGGCGGAAGCGGGCGCGCCGCTCGTCCGAGAGCTCTCCCTGGTTGCCGGAGCCCTTGAGCGCCGCCGCGAGGTCGATCAGGCGGTGGTCCTTGACCTGGCCGGGCTCGGGGAGCTTCGGCCCGTTCGCCGTCTGCTCGGGGTCCGGCGGGAGTTCGACGAAGGTCGGCACGTAGCGGGGCCGTACGTCCCACTTGCCGTTCTTCTCGGTGAACTCGAACCAGCCGATGACGCCCTCCTCGGACAGTCCGCTGGGCACCTCGTGCCGGGCGAGCTGGTTGCCGAGCCCGTACGCGATCCAGGTGTCGCCGACCTTCTCCATGGGCTGCACCACATGGGCGTGGTGGCCGATGACGAGGTTCACGCCGGTCTTCTTGGCGATCTTCTTGCCGAGGCTGAGCTGGAGCGAGTTGGGCGCGGGCTGGTGTTCCTTGCCCCAGTGGATGCTCAGGATGACCACCTCGGCGCCGGCCGCGCGGGCGGCCTTCTCGGCGGCGGAGATGGAGTCGAGCGAGGTCTTGTTGACCAGCCAGGGCTTGTCGGCGGGGACCTGACGTCCGTTGAACCCGCCCGCGAAGGAGATCTGGGCCACCTTGACGCCCTTGACGTCCATGATCAGCGGCTTGCCGCCCTCCTGGGCGTCGCGCGCGGACCCGGTGTGCTTGAGGCCGGCCTTGTCCAGGGCGTCCAGGGTGTTGCGGACTCCGCCCTCACCGTGGTCGAGGGCGTGGTTGGAGGCCGTCGAGCAGGTGTCGTAGCCGATGTCCTTGAGGGTGGTGGTGATCTGCGGCGGGGCGAGGAAGTCCGGGAAGCTCCGGAACGGTCCCTCGGGCTTGCCGAGCACCGGCTCCATATGACATATCGCCAGATCTGCCCTGCTTATGACCGGTTTGATCCCCGCCATGATGGGGCCGAAGTCCATGTCCTTCTTGCCGGCCGCCTTCGCGTCCAGTTGGGCCTGGGCGGTCAGCTCCGGGTGGATGAGGACGTCACCGGCGGCGGCCACGGTGAACGACCGGCCGCCCGAACCTCCGGCCTTGCCCATGTCTCCGTCGGTGTCCGCGCCGCCGCCGAGCAGGCTGCAGCCCGTGAGGGCGCCGGTCAGCAGGAGCGCGATCATGCCGATGCGGAGTCGGTGGGGTGAGGGTCTGGTCGTCACCACGATAGTTTTATATGGCCATGACTTTCTTTCGCCCTTCGTCGCCCCCGAGACGAATAACGATTTCAGCAATTTTGGTGGTGGCGGCCGTCCTCACCGGAATTGTGGTGTATTTCATGCTCCCGGCTGCGCAACCCTCTGGCGGATCGGCGAAGGAACCGTCCCGCGAGACGGCCGCCGCCGCAGTTGATCTAGAAAAGCGTATTGCCGAGTTCACGCAGAGTTTCGGTGAACGGGGTGGCTACCGCATTCCCACGGAGCGTGAACGGCGCGCCGTGGTCGGCGGGGTCGCCCTGGTGCTGGACGGCCGCTTGGAGGAGGCGAGGGCCAGGCTGGCAGAGGTCGATTTCGGCGTGCAATCGATCAAGGATTCCGTCACCGGTCGGCAGTACGCCGAGGTGGCCGACGCCGCCGCCCGCTCGGACGGCGCCAATCGCGGATGGGGCCGGGTGTACGTCCACCTGGAGGCCAAGCCCGCCTGGATCGTACAGGTGCCGCACCCCGTGGCCGACCAGAACACCGAGCGCCTGGGCGCCCAGGTGCTGCGCGGGGCCCCCGGCGGGGTCCTGGTGCTGGCCGGGGCGCACCGCAACGCGGTCGAGGGGGGCGCCGCGGACGTGGCCCACCGCACCGACTCGGTCTTCCACGACGTGATCGGCGAGCTGATGAACCGGCGCCTGCCCGGCGTGCAGCTGCACGGGTTCGCGAACTCCTCCATCCCCGAGTACGACGCGGTCGTCTCCACCGGTGCGGGGGACCGGGCGGTGAGCGAGGCCAAGCTGCTCTCCCGCGAGCTGGACGAGCGGGGGCTCGACGTGTGCCGGGCCTACGCCCGCAAGTGCCGCCTGGCCGGGGCGTCCAACGAGCAGGGGCTGCTGGCGGCCGAGGAAAAGCTGGGCTTCCTCCACCTCGAGGTCAGCAGGCGCAACCGGATCCAGGACGGGCGGCTCGACGAGGTCGCGGAGGCGATCGGCGTGCTCACCCAGCGGTGGGCCAAGGACTGACCGGCCGGGCCACCGGGTGCACATACGCCGCGCTCTGCCTAGGATCCCAAATAGTCCGATTGGATGCGATTGGATGCGATTGGGTGCCCGATGGGCGCTTTCCCTGAAGGAGTGACGACGGGATGAGCCAAGAGCAGAAGAGGCCCGACCTCCGGGAGGCCCTGGGGGCCGGCGAAACCCGCCATGCCCCCCTGCCGCCCGGCCACCACGGCTTCGACGGCCCCGTCCGGACCAAGGTCAAGGGCGGACTGCACACAAAGGCGGACCTCAAGCGGGCCGGCACCCCGCAGGGCGACCGCATCGGCGAACGCACCAGGGGCCTCAGCTAGCCCGGGGCGGGAGCCTGCGCGCGAGGACTCCGGTTCGAGGAGATCGGCTCTTCGGACCGGCCCTGCCGGTACACCCGCCGTGGGGCCGGTCGAACGTCAGGCCCGGCGGCCCCCGTGCACAGATGCCGCCACCGCAGATGCCGCCACCCCGGGGTGGCGGGCCCCGAGGGCCGAGAACGCAGGCCGGCGCAGCGCCTCGGCGAGTGATTCGCGCCAGTCGGGGAGTGCGGGCAGACCTGCCGCGGCCCAGCGGGTCTGGCCGAGGACGCTGAAAGCCGGCCGGCGGGCGGGGCGCGGGTAGGCGGCCGTTGTGGTCGGGCGTACGCGGTCCGGATCCAGTCCGCTGAGTTCGTAGGCCGCGCGGGCCAGGCCGTACCAGGTCGTGCGGCCGGCCGCGGTCACGTGGTAGACGCCGGGCGGAGCCTGACCGGAGCGTCCGAGCACCACCAGCTGCCGAGCCAGATCGTGCGTCCAGGTGGGCTGCCCGTGCTGGTCGTCGACGACGTCCACGGTGCTCCTCAGACGGGCCAGGCCGAGCACGGTGGCGACGAAGTTCCGCCCGTGCTCGCCGTACAGCCACGCCGTGCGCACGATGTAACCCGTATCGGGCAGGAGATCGACGACTGCCCGTTCGCCGGCCAGCTTGCTGCGGCCGTACGCGTTGACCGGACCGGTCGGGGCCGACTCCGGGTACGGCTCGGTGCCGTCTCCGGGCAGGACGTAGTCGGTGGAGACGTGCAGCAGCCGGGCGCCGGTCTCCCGGCAGGCGAGAGCCAGATTGCGCACCCCCGTTCCGTTGACGGAGGTGGCGGCCGCCTCGGCGGTTTCGGCGCCGTCGACGTCCGTCCAGGCCGCGCAGTTGACCACCACGTCGTGGCCGGCCACCGCGGCGCGTACCGCCTCCCGGTCGGTGATGTCGAGCCCCGCCCGGTCCGGAACCGTGACCCTGGCACCGGCCAGCGCGGCGTGCACATCGCGGCCGAGCATCCCGCCGGCACCGGTGACCAGCCAACGCGTCATGAGAGCGCCGCCCGGGCCTGCAGCGGCTCCCACCAGGCACGGTTCTCGCGGTACCACGCGACGGTGGCGGCCAGCCCCTCCGCGAACGGGACCTCCGGCCGGAAGCCCAGCTCCCGCTCGATCCTGCTGAGGGCGAGGGAGTAGCGCCGGTCGTGTCCCGGACGGTCCGGTACCTGACGGACCGTCTCCCAGCCGCGGCCCGTCGCTTCCAGCAGCATGCCGGTGAGTTCCTTGTTGGTGATCTCGGTACCGCCCCCGATGTGGTAGACCGCGCCGGCCCGGCCGCCGCGGAGCACCATGCCGATGGCCCGGCAGTGGTCGGACACGTGCAGCCAGTCGCGGACGTTGCCGCCGTCGCCGTAGAGCGGGACCGTCCGCCCGTCCATCAGCCGGGTGATGAACAGCGGAATGACCTTCTCCGGGAACTGGTGGTGCCCGTAGTTGTTGGAACAGCGGGTCACCACCACGTCCATGCCGTGCGTGCGGTGGCAGGCCAGGGCGAGCAGATCCGAGGCGGCCTTGGACGCGGCGTACGGGGAGTTGGGGCTCAGCGGCGCGTCCTCCGCCCAGGCGCCCTCTTCGATCGAGCCGTACACCTCGTCCGTCGAGACGTGCACGAAACGGCCCACCCCGTGCTTCCGCGCGGCGTCCAGCAGGATTTGAGTGCCCATCACATTGGTCCGTACGAACGGCACCGCCCCGGAGATCGAGCGGTCGACATGGGACTCCGCGGCGAAATGGACGACCGCGTCTTGGCCCGGCATCACGGAATCCACCACGTCGATGTCACAGATGTCGCCGAGGGTGAAGGCGTATCCCGGATGGCCGGCCACCTCGTCGAGGTTTTCGAGGACACCCGAATAGGTGATTCTGTCGAGCACCGTAATCCTGCAGTCGGGATACGTCGCGAGCGTCGAGCGGACGAATTCCGAGCCGATGAAACCGGCACCGCCGGTGACGAGGATGCGCATAGTCCGCGAATTCTAGCGGCGATTGGCGTGCGGCACGGGCGCCGCGACGTACTACGCTCGCCTCCGTGAGAGGAATTGTGCTGGCCGGTGGCACCGGATCACGGTTGTGGCCGCTCACCCGATCGGTGTCCAAACAACTGCTGCCGGTTTTCGATAAACCGATGATCTACTATCCGCTTTCCACTCTGGTGATGGCGGGCATCACGGAAGTCCTCATCGTCACCACGCCCGGCGATCGGCCGCAGTTCGAGCGCCTGTTGGGCGACGGCGACCAATTGGGACTCCGCCTCGAATACGCAGTCCAGGAGCGCCCCGAGGGCATCGCCCAGGCCCTGCTCATCGGCGCCCCTTTCCTCGGCGACGAGAGCGTCGCCCTGATCCTGGGCGACAACGTCCTGCACGGCAGCGGACTCGGCACGAGACTCGCCCAGCAGACCGACGGCAAGGGCGGCAGGGTGTTCGCCTACCCCGTCGCCGACCCGTCGGCCTACGGCGTGGTGGAGTTCGACGGGTCGGGCCAGGTGCTGAGCATCGAGGAGAAGCCCGACCGCCCGAAGTCCAGATACGCCGTCCCCGGCCTCTACTTCTACGACAACCGCGCGGTGGGGATCGCCCGGGAGCTGAAGCCCAGCGCACGCGGCGAGTTGGAGATCACCGAGGTCAACCGCGCCTACCTGGAGATGGGGGAGCTCCACGTCACCCGCCTGGACCGCGGCACGGCCTGGCTGGACACCGGCACCTTCGGCTCCCTGGTCCAGGCTTCGGAGTTCGTCCGGGTCATCGAGGAGCGGCAGGGCTACAAGATCGGCTGCATCGAGGAGACGGCCTGGCGGTCCGGGCTCATCGGCGACTCCCAGCTGCGGCGACTCGCCCAGCCCCTGCTTCCCAGCGGCTACGGCCGGTACCTGCTGGGCCTGCTGGAGGAGGGCGAGCGGTGAAGGTCCGCGAACTGACGATGGCGGGCGCCTACGAGATCGCCCCACAGCTGCACGGAGACCCACGCGGACTGTTCACCGAGTGGTACCGCTCCGACCACCTGGCGGAGGCGGTGGGCCGGCCCTTCCACCTCGCCCAGGCCAACCTCTCCGTCTCCGCCAAGGGCGTGGTGCGCGGCATCCACTTCGCCGACGTACCGCCCGGCCAGGCCAAGTACGTGACCTGCGTCCGCGGGGCCGTACTGGACGTCGTCGTGGACCTGCGCAACGGCTCACCCACCTTCGGCCGCTGGGAAGGCGTCCTGCTCGACGACACCGACAGGCGGGCCGTGTACCTCGCGGAGGGGCTCGGACACGGCTTCTGCGCACTCACCGACGACGCGACGGTGTCCTACCTCTGTTCGTCGACCTACCGACCGGCCGGGGAGCACGCGGTCCACCCCCTCGACCCCGATCTGGACATCGAGTGGCCCGCCGACGCCCCGCTGCTCTCCGCGAGGGACGCGGCGGCGCCGTCGCTGGCGGAAGCCGCGGACCGGGGGCTGCTGCCCTCGTACGAGACGTGCGCCGCGTACTGCGATACGCCGAAAACCGGCATGCGCCAAAGGAATGAAGAGCGGTGAAAAGCGGCGAGACCGCGGCTGTGCATACGTGATCTGGAATTCGCAGACTATAGGGTCGAATTGGACCGCTGCGGGCTGAAATCCATACCGCCGCGGCACGTATGCGCAGCATACGGCCGTGCGGATCCCGTGCCCACGCGGTACACCCCAGCGTACGCATGAGATCGGGTCATGCCTGCGCATCAGCTTCCAGTTCCGCAGGAAGGTTCACTGATGAAACCTGAGTCACTCCGCAGATCCTGGGTCAGGAACGCCGCAATGCTTTCGGCGGCGGGAGCCCTCGGCCTGGTCGTCAATTTCGCCTCGACGGCGGTCGCGGTGGCGGATGCGATCGAGAGGGCCGGCACTGATTGTGCCCTCAGCGTTCCGGGCCCGAACGGTGCCATGCGCGAGGACTTCCGTCCGGTCGCCTGGTGGGAGGGCAAGCCGGGAGAACGCGGCGGCGGCGGACCACGGGACCCGTGGTGCGAGGACGACGACCACGACGACCACCACCACAAGCCCGGAGAGCAGGGCCCGCAGGGCGAGCAGGGCTTCCAGGGAGACCGGGGCGAGCAGGGCTTCCAGGGCAACCAGGGCAACCAGGGTGTGCCGGGCCAGGGCGGTGAGGGCAGCCAGGGGTTCCAGGGTGAGCAGGGCTTCCAGGGCAACCAGGGCGGCCAGGGGAACCAGGGCAACCAGGGTGAGCAGGGGAACCAGGGGAACCAGGGTGTGCCGGGCCAGGGTGGTGAGGGAAGCCAGGGGTTCCAGGGTGAGCAGGGCTTCCAGGGCAACCAGGGCGGCCAGGGGAACCAGGGCAACCAGGGTGAGCAGGGGAACCAGG